>JAYVSC010000093.1:0-56343 GCA_043775705.1 Spirochaetales bacterium
GTTTGTCCTCTTCCAGGTCAAAACCGATATCCTTTTCGACATCGAGGTAGACATGATTGGAAATATACCCGGTTTCTTTATCAGCTGCATCCACAAATGAACTCTTGTCCCTGCCGAAAACCGCAAAACCGTTTTGGCACCAGGCGGGAGCAAAAATGCCTGTATCGGAAGGCGGATCGGCAAAAAGCAGCCCATGGGATTCGAGTATTGTATACTTAAAGCCGTAAGATTTCAGAATTGCGTCAAGTCCCCTGGAATACCCCATGGCAGGCAGCCAAAAGCCCGAAGGGACTGCGCTGAAATGCTTGCGGTAAGTCACAAGGCCCGTTTCTATTTGTGCATTTATCGCTTCGGGAATGTCGGTATACAGAGGCAGGAAACAGGAGGTCGCGGTGGTAGCCAGAATTTCAATATAGCCATGCGTGGCGAAATAATCGAATTTTCCGAGAATATTCTTTTCATAGATCTCGACAAAGTCCCGCTTGTTCAGCTGGAGCTGATCGAGATGCACCTTGATAAGCTCCCGTATTTCCGGAATATCCGCACACCGGTCCAGTTCCGTAAAGCCGAAATCGATAGCTTTGTCCAGGGTTTCAATATAGCGTTCCTGAAGCAGGTGATCGGCGAACATCTCGCACAGCGTAGGAGCAAAGGCGATAACCAGTTTGAATGGAACGCCTTCCGTCTCGAGGGCGGTACAGGTCCGCAGAAGGGGGAGATATGTATAGGACAGAGCGTTGAATAAGCCTGTTTCTTCCAGACAACCGGGTGTTTCCGGGTGCCGGATAAAAGGCAATTGCGCATCAAGTACAAAAACGAGGGATGTATCTGCCATTTTGTGTCTCCGCCTGATCAGTTAAACGATTGTCTATGATTCTTGAAATGATTTTTACGTAAATCATTTATTCCTGACAATTCCAATAAGGGTGAATTTCTCCGTTGCGTACTGATAAGGGAATCAAGGGTACCAACATACGGAATCATCATCTCCGCCGACTTTGAGAGAAGCTGTTCTTTCTCCTGTGACATCCGTACATACAGGTCCACCCTGCATGCATAATCCCTGTTTGATAAATGAACATACCATTTGCGGTCATGTGCACCGACTTCAATATCGAAAAAATCCGTAACGACTGCAGGTTTTGCGTCAGAAAGGGAATTTACCCGCAGAAAAAAGGTTTCAAATCGGTGATTTGTCGTACTTGATGAAAAAAGAGGGGTGTGAAAATCCCAGTACACAAAAACCCAGCCCGGATCACGCAATAATATGGTTATCTGGGTTTCATTATAGGTTTCCGGCAGTACATCCGAAAAACCGGTAAACTCGGAAGACAGCAGAACGGCCTGATCATTATCATCTGTTCTTTTTTGATCCGAAGCCAATTCAAGCAATTCACCGATAATAAAGCGTCTGTTGAGGCCTTCCGGAATATCTATTCCCTGCCCGTCAGCAAGAGTGACCAGATCGGTCGTCGATAAGGTTTCAAGATATATTTTATTTAGCGTAAGTTTTTCCATATTCTAGGGCGTATGATGGATAAAAGGGCCGATTCTGTCAAGAGGAATAGGGGATACCCAGTTGAGTAATGCATTCTATCATATGGTCAGGCAGCGGAATTGTAAAGTGTTTTTCTTCAGTTCCGACAGGAAGCGTAAGGGAACAGGCGGTAAGCTGCAGGCGGCGGATCTTGAAATCGGTGCGCAACTTGCGGTTTCGCTTAAAATCCCCATATTTGTCGTCCGCGATTATGGGACAGCCGATTGAGGCAAGATGAATGCGTATCTGATGCATCCGGCCTGTTCCCAAACCCAGGGACAGGACCGAGAATCCGTTTGCTCCTGCTTCCATGCGCCACGAGGTTTCAGCCGGCTTTTCGCTGCCCGCGCGGCCGGCGGGGATCTTGATGATTCCGCTCTTCTGCGGCGGTTCGCCGAAACAGAGTGCACGATACTCTTTTACGAAAGCCCCGTCCGTGATATACTTTGAATATTCCGAGGCCGCCCGGGCTGACCGGGCGACCACAAGGATGCCCGCGGTATCTTTGTCCAGACGGTGTACGGGATAGATTTTACCGCCGCTCTGTCGTTCAAGGATATCAATTATCGTGACCGTCACCCCTTCCCCGCCCTGCACGGCTATGCCGAAGGGTTTATTGACTACCAGAATATCAGTATTAGTATAGATTACCGGAATATCTTTCATGGAGGAATACTACATTGAAAACGGAAATTAATCTGCCCGCTTTCCGGATGCGCTCCCTTTTTACAGCGGCATTTTTCTGTCTTGCCTTGTCCGCTTTTCCTGAATCCCTCGTATCTCCGGAATGGGGCTATGCGCTCGAACTGCCCGAAGGCTATGCACTCACGGGAAGTTCGGGATCGACAAGGTATAATTTCTCGCATCAGCTCTACCCTGTAGACCTCCAGATGGCCCTGTATCCGCTAAACCAGTTCACTACCAGTCTTGAAGCTCTTTCATATGTCACCGGGCAATTTGGCTCAACCGGCTCAACTATCGCATTCGAATGGCGCCTCCGGTCCGCTGCGATCGGCAAACTCGAGTTTACCTCAAAAGCGGGATGGATAGTCGCGGTAGAACTTGACGGCAAGAAAGGATGGCTCGTGATGGCATGCTTTGCGGATAACGCGCGCTCAGTCGAGCTTGAAGGACTCATCGTATCCACCCTGGATTCGGTGTTTACCGATGAAGGTTCCTACCTTGAAAGCGGTCCGATGACCAGCTTTGCCTGGCCGAAAGAAAAAAACACCACCGCATTCTATCAGAATGGAAAGCAGAAAATCGAAGTGCCCATCAATTCAATAGATGCAGAGGCGGGTCAGTCGATCGTGGACAGGGAATACCAGCTCCTGACTGCCTACCTGGACACACCCTTTGTGTATGAGGCATGGAAGCGTTATTACCGGTTTATTTACCGCGATGCCTGGTCGCGTCTGGTGAAACCGGCGTTTATCCTCAAAAACAGCCTACCTTCCGATCCTGCCCAGCTTGCCGCAGAGCTGCTCGCGTGGACGCAGAGCTTTACCTATGAGCGCAATTTTGAAGGAAGTGATTTTATCAACCTGAGCGATGCCTTCGCACAGAAAAAGGGAGACTGCGACAGCCGGGCCCTGCTTCTCGTGCTGCTGCTGAATCAGATGGGAGTCGATGCGGTGCTTCTTGTTTCACCCGAATACAGCCATTCCGTCGCTGCGGTAGACTGTCCGGGTGCGGGAGCGCGCTTTACTGTTGATGAAAAAAAGTACCTGATAGCCGACACGACCGCTACGGTCGGTATGGGAAAGATTGCGGAAGATATGGCCGACGCGACAAAATGGTTTGCGGTGACGTTTTATGCATTTCCGCATTGAGCGGCGGGATACGGAAATGCGTTCCCGGCCTTGTGCTATTCCTTGGCAATCAGGAGATTGTAGGCGGCGAGCGGAGTGGCGGAATTCAGAAGTCCGTCGCGCAGAACCGAATTCTTCAGCTTGGTGCTGAAAAAAGACAGGGTCTGCAGGTAATAGGAATGCTGGTTGTACGCGGCGGCAATCATGAACAAAAGACGAACCGGCACATCGTCGATGGCCTGGAAGTCGATAATATCATTTTTGCACAGACCGACAGCCATTACGAGATCGGTAACTGAAGATAAACGCACATGGGGAATCGCGATTCCGCGTCCAATGGCCGTGGACATCAACTCTTCTCGCTTCAGAATCTCGACTGACAGTTCCTGACGATTTTTTATCTGGGGAGCCGTTCCAAGCGTTTCGGCAAGGGCGACCAAAGCATCATGCCGTGTCGAGTGATTTAAAAGCACAATACGGTCAGGGGACAAAATATTCTGTACCTGAACCATCGGATTGTTGTGACCGGTCTTCACTGAACTGGTAAGCCGTTCATTTACCCACTTTTCAATCTCGTCTTTTTTGAAGCGCCAGACAGTACCGATTTTACCTGAAGGAATTTCTCCTTTCTGGGCCCAATCATATACGGTTCGCTCTGAAACTCGAAGGTATTTTGCAACTTCTTCGATAGTAAGAATCTCGTCTGCCAAAGCGGTGTCTCCTGTTCATGGTTTTGCACTATTTTGCACTAAACGTTACTATATGTCAAGCATCGCTAGGACAATTTCTATATTGAAGTATTATTTTTTCCTATTGTATTGAATTTTCCATTAACCTATTATACCATTGGACTTCATGAACATCAAAGGAAATCTCAAGTACATCGGTACACTCTCCCTCATTTTTCTGATCATATATATGTTTCTTGCCGCAATCCCGATGGGTCCGGATTTATTTTTTGAACCGGTCTGGACACAGGATATTTCCGGGCCTGTTCCTGCCGTTCCCTCAGATTTTACAAAAAAAGGCATCGAGGCCTTCATCCTCGGGGATAAATTCGGTTATTTTACGCCCGAAGGAACTATCCTGTCTTCAAAAAGCATCGAAAACAGGGTCAGCGCAACCCCTTCAGCCTGGACAGTATATCCGCCGAATACTTTCAATACACCGGTTTTTTTTCCCGACGGATCACCCAAAATGACCGTCCAGGGATCCGGCTTTGTGTTTCTGGATGACACGCGTACCTATCTTTTTCTTCCCGGAGGGGACGGCGTAAGCCGGATCTCCGATACCGGTACGGTTGTCTGGAAAAGGGAACACACCGCTCCAATCAGCGCATTTAATTCCTCTGACGCGGGAACCGTCATTGGATACGCCGACGGACAGCTCTCCTGCATCGCGAATGACGGTACCGAACAGTTTTCCTTCTATCCTGGAGGCAGCGACAACCAGGTTATCCTCGGAAGTGCAATTTCAAGGGACGGTACTCTCGTCGCCTGCGTATCGGGGATAGACAGGCAGCGTTTTTTACTGATCCGGATAACCGGCAAACAGTATAAGATCATCTATCATGCCTATTTAGAGGGAAATCTCCGGCGGCAGGCTTTTGTCAATTTCGAAAACAGCGGCAGTTTTGCTTTTTTTGAGACTGCGGGGGGATTGGGAATTATAGATTGCAGGACCCTCAAAAAAAAGATAATTCCATTTGAGGGGCAGATAATCTCTGTCGGAAAAAACGCGGGAGATGCCCTTTTTGTGGTGCTCTCCAAAAACGGAAAAAAGTTCACCCTTTCCGCAATAGAAAGACCTGATCATTTGGTAGCTACCTCGGTTTTTACGGCGGAAAACGCATTTATTATCCAGCGGGAAAACGCGATATATCTGGGCGCAGACAACCGGATATCCCGAATCGACATCAGGGGCTTGAAATGAAAAGAATAGCATGCGTGATGATTTTGTGCGCGGGTTTCACCGGCCTGACCCTCCTTACCGCGCTTGAATGGCCGGTATCCGAGGTTAACCCGGTGAGCTTTTTCGGTCAGCGTTCCGATGGAATCATAGAACGGGGCATCAAATTCGAGAAGGCCGATTCAGTCCGCTCAGCCGGTTACGGCAAGGTTCTGCTCACCCTCGAACAAAACAGCAACATGTCAGGTTTCCCCGGAACCCTCGGGAATGCGGTAATCATCGCGCATGACGACGGCCTGATTACAATCTACGGAAATCTCGCGAATCTGGATCAGCTCAGCGAGCGGGTCCAGATAGAATCCCAGGAAATTCTCGCATCTCCGGGAAACTCGGGATGGGGAAAACCGCAGAACGTGTTTTTCCAGGTTGTCGACAGCTTGAAAAAAACGGTGCTCAACCCGCTGCTCCTGCTTCCTTCCCTGAAGGATACCCATGGACCGTCAATCCGCGAGGTTATAGTCCTCTCGTCAAACAACCAGATATCCGTCCTCGGCTCGGTAAAATTCGTCAGACAGGGTAAATACCGCATCTATGCCGACATCACCGACACTATCGATAAATCCGCTTCTATGCTGAGTCCGTTCAGGATCAGCGTACTGGTCAACGGCAAGGAATATTTGACCATACCCTTTGAACTGATGCAGGAAAATCAGGGGCGACTCTTTTTGTCGTCAGCGGAATACTACTGGGAAACCCTGTATGCAGACCCGGCGCGCATGTATCTGGGCGACTTGTCCCTGACAAGGGGGAGATCGGATATCTCCATCATCGCCAGGGACATGGCCGGAAACGAACGCAGCGTGCTGTTCGGCATACAGGTCGAATAAGGATTATTCCCCGTACAGATGCTCGAGCTCGTGCAGCAGCTCGAGGGTTTTTCCCTTGCAGCCCCCGCATGCAGTTCCTATCTTCGTGCGCGCCTGAAGGTCTTCCCAGGTACGGTCCCCGGCTTTATAGGCATCCTCGATATCGCGGTCGGTTACGTTGAGGCAGGTGCAGATCACCTTCACGTTCTCCTGTCCCTTCAGCGCAGGCAGTCCGTTTTTCTCCAGGTAATCGTCGATCGCGGACCGCAGCGCCTTGTCGCCCAAAACAGAACAGTGGATCTTGTTTGCCGGCAGTCCGCCGAGCTTCGAGACGATATCCTCGGGACTCAGCACATACGCGTCCTCGACCCTCATCCCGATTATCGCTTCCGACAGAATCGAGGTGGAGGCGATCGCGCTTGCGCAGCCGTAGGTTTTCCACCGGCAGTCGGTGATCTTGCCGTCCTTGATGCGAAGCAGTATCAGCATCTGGTCGCCGCATTTAATATTTCCAACAATACCCCGGCCGTCGCAGGGCCAGGCCGATTCATCTTCCTCAAGCACATTTTTCGGATGCATAAAATGTTCCTTCACGACATCCGAATATAGCCATTCACTCATAGTTGCTCCCTTTTGAAACGCTGCCGATAACCGGCTTTCAAAACCAGTCAATTCTTACGTATGCGTCACCGTCGAAAAACCGCGAAGTTTTTTAATGACGGGCGGGACTTCTTTCAGAACCGCGTCGATTTCCTCATCGGTCGTGTATTGCCCCAGGCTGAAACGGATGGAGCCGTGAGCGAGTTCCGGGCCCACACCGGTCGCCATAAGCACGTGAGAGGGCTCAAGGCTGCCCGAGGCGCAGGCCGAACCCGTGGAAATCGATATGCCGATGATGTCAAGCATCAGAAGTATGGCCTCGCCCTCTGCCCCGGGAAAGGACACGTCCAGGGTATTCGGCAAAACCTTTTCGGCATGACCGTTGATTCTGATATTGGGGACGGCTTCGAGAAGGCCGTCGCGGAGCCGGTTGCGGAGGGAACGGGTATGCGCTTCGTATGCGCCCAGGCGGCTCTTCGCAAGACGTGCGGCCTCGCCGAAGGCGACAATGGAAGGGCCGTTATAGGTGCCTGCCCTGAGACCGTTTTCCTGATGGCCGCCCTTGATGAAGGATTCAATCGGAACTCCCTTGCGCACATAGAGGGCGCCGACGCCCTTCGGTCCGTAAATTTTATGGGCCGACATAGTCAGATAATCCACCCCGAGGGCCAGGGCATCCACCGGAATTTTTCCGACGGCCTGGACGGCGTCCGTATGGAAAAGAGCTCCGGCTTTGTGCGCTTCATGCGCAAGCGCCTTGATGTCCTGTATCGTGCCGATCTCGTTATTTGCCATCATGATGGAGACGAGAAGGGGCTTTTCCGCGTCGATCCCGCTTTTGTCGCCCAGGCCAAGCAATTCAGAATATTTGACGGTATCAACCATTCCTGTTTCATCGACAGGAAGATAATGAACGATAAAACCGAGCCCTTCAAGGCGTTTGGCCGATTCCATGACGCAGGGATGCTCGATCGCGCTGGTGATTATGGTTTTCCTGCCACCGAACATGGCTTTCTGAAGGCTTGTCCTGGTAAGAGAAGGCGAAACCATCGTATTGAACACGGTATTGTTCGATTCCGACCCCCCCGAGGTAAAAATAATCTCCTCGCTTTTTGCGTTGAGCAGCTCAGCTATATATGTGCGCGCGGTGTGAATATCCTTCGCGGATTTCCTGCCGTCCTCATGCATGCTCGAGGCATTCGCGTAGATATCGAGCTCCCCGATAAACACCTCCCGTACCGATGGATCGAGCGGTGTCGTCGCGTTATAATCAAGATATATTCTTTTATTCATATAGTTCAGCCCCTTATATTTTTCTGCAGCCGTCGTATCTGAATATACCAAAAGTAAAACTGATTGCCAATCGGAAAGATAAGAAATGACACGGAATAATGAAACATGTTATGATGATAACGAAAAGAAACAGGAGATCCAAATGGCCGCATATTTTGATAACGAAACCTCGCTCTGCATAGGGGACACAGATGAAACGCCCCTTTCGAATAATCTTCCTTCCCCGCAGTCAGTTACAGCTTCTTTTTCACCCTTGATCCTGTCGGCTTCAGGCTGGCGGAAGGTTTTTGCCGTATCCGTCGATGAGGAAGACTTCTCCCCCGCCATCGGAGAGGCGAATGAAGTCATTGCTGCCCATATTGCCGATGTATACGCCGACTTTCTGCTGACCCAGGGCGGACCCGCCTCGAAAAAGGAAATTGTGCTTGGCCTTGACTCAAGACCGACCGGTTCCCGCATCGGGGATATCATGTGCAGGGTGTTCACCGCAAGGGGATTCACCGTCCGTTACCTCTTTATTGCGGCGGCCCCCGAAATCATGTCCTATGCGCGCGGCATTGGTGCATTCGCCTATGTATCGGCAAGCCATAATCCCGTCGGACACAACGGGGTAAAATTCGGCCTCGCTGACGGCGGGGTGCTTTCCGGAAGCGATATCGGCCCCCTGATCGCGGCGCTCAAGCGCGCCTGTGCCGACCCCGAGGCGGCAAAAAAAGCGCAAAGACTCATCGCATCCTGCGATATGCACAAGCTGGAACAGGTTTGGAAGAATGTCGCAAAAGAGAAAAAAACCGCGCTTGAAGCCTATGCAACTTTCAGCAGGGAAGTCATTTCGGGCGAAAGCGACAGCACTAGGCAGAAGGATTTTTTCTCCGTGCTCGCCCGTGCCTCGGATGCGCTCCGGGCTAGCGGAAAACCGGTGTCCATTATCGCCGATTTTAACGGAAGCGCCAGAAGCTGCTCTATTGACCGCCGTTTTTTCGAAGAAACCGGCATAGCCCTCACCGGCATGAGCGAAAAGCCCGGACAGATCGTTCACCGAATCGTACCCGAAGGCGACAGTCTTTCCTTTTGCGCCCGGGAAATCGAGCGTCTGCACCGCGAAGGCAGAAACCCTGAAGAAAAAAACATGCTGCTCGGTTATGTCCCTGACTGCGACGGAGATCGGGGAAACATTGTGTACTGGAACAGCAAAACAGAAAAGGCGGAAATTCTCGAGGCTCAGGAGGTGTTTGCCCTGTGCGTGATCGCGGAACTCTCCCATTTAAAGTATCTGGACAAGGAAGACAAACCAATCGCCGTCGCGATTAATGATCCGACTTCAATGCGCGTCGAATCTATTGCCTCTGCGTTCGGCGCCAAAGTAGCGCGCGCCGAAGTCGGGGAGGCGAATGTGGTAAACCTCGCGAGAAGCCTCCGGGAAAGAGGATATACCGTCAGGATTCTCGGGGAGGGCTCAAACGGCGGAAATATCACCCACCCGGCAGCGGTCCGCGATCCGCTTAACACGGTATTCGCGCTTTTAAAAATGCTGGTGCTCCGTGACGAACCGTCAAAACGGGGACTTTTTCATATCTGGTGTTCACTTTCCGGACAAGAAGAAAAGTACCGAGCAGACTTCACCCTTGCCGATATCATGGCCACCCTTCCCGCCTATGTGACCACTTCGGTGTACGAAAAGGATGCCATGGTGGATATCAAAACAGCCGATCACGCCGTTCTGAAGCGGCGTTTCCAGGCGGTATTCGAAAGGGAATGGAAAGAAAAAAAGGATCAGCTCCTTGCGCGGTACGGATGGGCGTCTTGGACTGCAATCTGCAACAACGGCACTGAGCAGACGGAGAATCTCGCCGATTTCGGACAATCAATGCGGGGCGGCCTTAAAATTCAGTTCTTCGATACGGAGAAAACCCCTGCCGCCTTTATCTGGATGAGGGGTTCGGGAACCGAGGCGGTCTTCCGCATCCTCGCAGACGCGAGGGGAAGCGACGTTTCCGTCGAGAGGATGCTTCTAGCCTGGCTCACTTCCATGGTACTTGAGGCTGACAGAAAAATAGAGTAGTATGATTTTTTAAGGAAGGGCTTATATGGGTGTACGCGGAGAACTCTTTACTACCGAAATCTCGCTTGATAACCGGACATATTTTTTCAATGTGAAGGAAAACCGGACAGGTGACGTATTTCTCCAGGTCGTGGAGAGCAAAAACATGGAAGGTACCGGTTTTGACCGTCACGCCATCGTTGTATTTGAGGATGACATGCAGAAATTTCTGCAGGGTCTCGAAAGCACTCTCAAGTTTATCGAAAAAAATCGAAAGACGAAAGCCAAAGTGACTTCAGAACGGGCAGATTCCGGCAAGAAAAAATTTGTCCGCCGCGCGCCGGACAAGTCTGTTCCGGAAAAAAAAGGTCACGATAAAAACGAACCCTCTCCGAAACCGGAACGCACGACGGCAAAACGGGTTCGGGTAATATCGAAAAAAGACCTGAAAAAAGACTGAAAACCCGCCCTAACCGGCCGTTCACAGTTAAAACAGAAAAAGCTGGCCTTCATTTTTCAGATGAAACGTAGTTCTCTGAATGGGTGAAGGCCCGTATTCTTTTAAAATCCTGATGTGTTCTGCGGTCGGATACCCTTTGTGTTTTTCATATCCATATTCAGGATAGAGCCAGCTGTACCGAAGCATCATCCGGTCCCGGGCGGTTTTTGCAAGAATTGAGGCTGCCATCACCGATGGATAATTGCCGTCTGCCCTGGGATAGGCGTTACAGCTTGAGGCTGCAATTTCGGGACAATAGAGCCCGTCCACAATCACCTCAATAGCCTGATTTTCAGGAAAACGCCCTTTCATTTTCAAGCACATTCCCTCATATGCCCTCTTCATCGCTAAAAGCGACGCCTGGAGAATATTGATGGAATCGATCTCGGCGGCGGACGCCCACCCGACGCACCAGGCGGCGGCATAGAGATATATTTCGCGCATGGCTACTTCGCGCATTTTCTCGGTCATTTTTTTGGAATCATCGAGCAGGACAAAGGCGAAATCAGGCGGCAGTATCACTGAAGCCGCGCATACGGGCCCTGCCATGGGTCCGCGGCCCGCCTCATCCAGCCCGCAAATGAGCGTACTGCTTCCCGGGTCTTTCGCGCCGATCACTTCATTTATCATTTTTTTCCGATTGCCGGCTTGTAGCGCAGGAAACCGGACACCTTTATGCCCGCTTCGGAAGTCACGCGGCTTTTGTCGTCGAACCAGAAGGCGGTATCGCGGCTCATCTGCACGTCGGCTTTCCGCTCGAGAACCAGACTATTCAACGCGATCCGTGTATTCCATATTTCGATCGCACGTCCGGCCGACAAGGCAGTCACAGTGAAAGAAGAACGCGACAAATCCGCTTGCGAAGAAGTGAGTGAAAGAATGGAGGAATTCTGCGCCGCAATGGAAAACGCGCAGTCAGCGACGTTCAGGACGGAATCGCTTATATCAAACAGGAGCGCATACTCTGAAGCGGCAAGATCAAAACGCGAGAAGGTACAGGCAATAGTTGAAAGGGACGCGCGGAGGATCGAGCCGCTGTGAACACCTGAAAGAATGACCTCGACTTTGTCTGCGGAGAAGGTCCCGTTCCGGACGATGATAAGGGCTGGCAGCGGAACCGAAAGGGAATTCGCAGTTTCGGGCCGCGGGGTGAAAACCGCGTTGATTTTGCATCCGGACAGAAAGAGGCTTCCTCCGGAAACGGTAAGCGAGGCGTCAGCCTTCGCGGTGATCAGGGCAGAATCCCCGATGACGGAGACATGGGCTTGAATGGTGTGAGAACGCTCAAGAATGGCGGAACCCTTCACGTATATGCGCCAGTCATCCTTCCCTCTGACGGCCGAGAGCGCCTCGTCCAGGCTTGTAAACGGTGCGGACGGGGAACCGGAGTGCTCTCCGTTACCCTCAAAGGATGAGTCGACAAACAGTGCATTGCGGTCTACCCGCAGAGTTCGGGTGACCGTCGGGCTTTCATTGCCGGCTTCATCGACGGCGAAAAGAGTAATGGTATAATCAATGGGACGAGTTAAATCACCCTTCAGGATAAATTTATTACCGTCCATCGAAAACAAGGCGGGTTTAATCGATACCTTGATGAGGTCTTCCCCCGAAGGGGCAAGGGTTACGCTCTCGCGGGACCAGGCAGTATCGGGAGCCAATCCCGCAAGCGGCGTTCTCGGGGCTTTCCGGTCGACAACGAAACGGGTATCGAGCTCACCCTGAATGAGCCCCTCATACTCCGCAACGATGCGCACAGAAAAGGGCATGGACGTACCATGGGGCACCTCAAGAAGAAGACCGCTCGCAAGTTCCGGAGAGGAGAGATCAGGAAGAGAAGGATAATATCGTGTCCCGACTTCATAATGCAAGGTAAAGGGAGATGACCCTGCCGACAAAAAGACCGGTTCCGCGGAAAGAAGCTTGGACGGAACGCCCTCAAGAAGGGGTTTCGCCGGTAGATGCACCGCCTGTATCCCGGCATCTTTCCAATGGGATGAATACCACTGCAGGGTGGCATTCTTTGAGCGGTCAACGAACACAGGGCGGGTATACTGTGACCATGTTTTGGAATCCAGGGAATAATACACGGGGAAGCCGTACTGTATCTCGACAAAGAACCAATCATGAATAAAAACTGCAGGAGTTTCGATGCCTTCCGAAGGCGTTGCGCCGGCGGCGGCTATGGAGTCTACGGCGGCTGCAGCTGTGGCGTCTGGGGCAGGCGGGACGTCGGGTGCATCAATGACGGAGGAAGTGGCTGTATCAGTGACTTCCGCTGCGGGGATATCCGCTTTTACCTCTGCCGGTTGGACGATCTCTTCCGCCGGAACTGAACCGCTGACGACTATCCAGCGCCAGGATATTTTTCCGTCCGACATACTGAGGGGAAAAAACAGTCTGGTACCACGGACAGCGGAAAACAGTATTGATTTTCCGTCTTCGAAGGCGGGCATCGTTTCATCAAGACTGTATGAGAATCCCTGAGGGATCTGTAACTCGGTGAAGTCTCCCACATCGAAAATATCCGTATCATTCGGGATTTCAAAACCCGCAGGATTGCTCCGAGGATTGACAGTGTACAAAATCCGGTCGGTCCACTCCTGACCGTACACGTCGGCCGCCGATACCCTCAGCGTGGTAATGCCGCTCGTATCGAGAAGGATAGGGCCCTCGTAGGCAAGCCCCGTAAGCGAAGGATCCGAACCGTCAAGGGAATAGCGGAGTTCGGTGCCGGGAGAGGAATCAATGAGCAGCACCTGGGCATTTGCCCAATTGCCCGGTACGGGATTGACAACCTTAAAGGGGGGGGTATTGAGTGAAAGAAACGTCTTTTCAGGAGTAGCTGACGGACCGCGGTTTCCCGCACGGTCAATTCCTGCAACGCAAAGAAATGAACCGTCGGGAACAAAAAGGGAAGCCCCGGGTGAAATTGTTCCCGAAGCAAACGAAGCTGAAAACGGATGGAATAGCTGATATTCGATCACCCCGCCTTCATCAAGGTTCATCTGTATGTTTCTCCCTCCCTCCGTCTCCATGATTGAAAACGAAGGTGCGGAGGGGGCTTTTAAATCAAGACCATAGGTAAACATCTGTTTCGACAATATGGAAGAATCCGGGAGCAGGGATCTCAGTTCTGTTTCGATAATGAACTCATGTTCGACTCCCTTCGGGACGGTAAGGAAAACTGATTTTTCGTTTTCCTTGAGGGAGGACCCGTCAAGGCTGAGAAGAATGCGGGTTCCCGGGGGTATCTGAAAGGAAACGAGAACGGACGTCGAATATTCACCCTCCGGTATGGACGGAACGAGTGAAGGTCTGCCCTGTGCAAAGAAATTTCCGTTACAGAGAAGAAATATTCCGAGCAGGACGGGCGCTGCTTTTTCGCGAAGATTTCCCCTCATGCTTATTTCCCGCCGTTCAGGGCGGCGAGAATCGGTTTGAGTTCCGGATCATCCCGATAATAATATTCTTCGAGCTCAGCCTCGCTCAAACCGATCAGCTCATGGCTCATATAATGAATCCAGCGGTCCTCGGCGGGAGAATTGATCTCGTGCCTGCGGCACCAATAATCCGGCTGGATAGGAAGCTGTTCTTCATGGTAGGAAAAATATTTATAATCGTGAACGGCGACCTTGATGTCTATCCGGGGTATCCCTTTCTCAATCAGGATTTCCACAAGATGGTTGATGGTCTTTCCTGTGTCAAAAATATCATCGATAAGCAAAATTTTGTCCCCATGACGGAGATGTTCGGGAGAGTAGGTCCAACCGTCGACCATTACGCGGTCGTGTTTTCTGACGTCCGAATAGGAGCGTGCCACGACGGCAGCATACAGAACGGGATGCGCGTCTTTCCGCACAATTTTAAAATACTCGCTGATCACATTTGCAAGGTATGCCCCGCCGCGCAGGGAAACGTATATCACATCGGGTATAAACCCTTCCTGATGAATTTTATAAGCCATTTTAAGGGCATTATTCCGGACTTTTTCATATGACAAGAACTCTTTATGCATGTTCTGATCCTCTCATATGAATACTGTAACCTGTTTTTGTCGAATACTCAAGTGAAACCCGTTCCGGAACGCAGGCGGTGCGCGCCCGCGTTCCGAAACGGGTTTGTATCAAATCTCTTTTTTTATCGTTTGTATTTCATCGTAGTGATATTCTGACCCTCGCGCAGCACGTCAAACCATATTTCCTTAAAGGCGGGATCGGAAAGCTTGGTATAGAATTCACCCAGGGTGGATACCGCCTTGTCGTTCATCCTGGTGATGATATCCCCGGTCTGTAGACCAATGACGGCGGCAGCGCTCTTGGCCTGCACATTGGTCACGAGAATACCTTTCTGCTTGTCGTCAAGTTTGAGCTGCGTGCGGATCTCGCTCGTGAGCAAATAGGGAATAAAGCCGGGCCAAAGCTTGCTCGCGTCCGTTACGGTATTCTCGTTCCGCTCCTCAATCTTCACCGTCAGCACCTGTTCCTTGCCGCCGCGTATGATACCGAATTTGACTGTCTTTCCGCTTGGCAGGTCGCCGACATCCCTTACAAGCTGGGATACGGTCTTGACATTCTTGCCGTCAAGGGAAATGACGAAGTCGCCGGCAATCATGCCGCCCTTCTCTGCCGGGGATCCGATAAAGACCTGGGAAGCCAAGGCTCCGCTCTTCCCGGTGATTCCGAGGTCCGCAAGGGTGGCTTTGTCCGCGTCCACGAGGGAAACGCCGAGCCATCCGTATTTGATCTTGCCTCCGGAAATAAAGTCGTCAATGGCCTTTTTCACATTATTCACGGGAATCGAGAAGCCGAGCCCCTGCGATCCGCCGGTCGACGATGCTATCCACGCGTTGATGCCG
Source organism: Spirochaetales bacterium (assembly GCA_043775705.1). GTDB lineage: Bacteria > Spirochaetota > Spirochaetia > Treponematales > Treponemataceae > Teretinema. Next base: position 15,411 of record JAYVSC010000093.1, read on the forward strand.
ATAACCTCGCCGTAAATGTTCACCAGCGGTCCGCCTGAATTGCCCTGATTGATCGCCGCATCCGTCTGAATAAAATCGTTGATGCTGCCGTTCGGGCCGCCGGAGCGTCCGACCGCGCTGATGATGCCCTGCGAAATGGACGATACGTAGCCGAGGGGAGAACCGACCGCGAACACAATGTCACCGGGATGCACCGAATCCGAGTCGCCCAGTTTGGCGACGGGAATGGTGGCGTCATCCGACTCGAATGAAACAAGGGCAATGTCCTTGCGCTCGTCACCGCCGATCAGCTTTCCGGGAAATTCACGGCTGTCGAAAAGCCTTACGGTAATATCGGTCGAAGTGCCGGCTACATGCTGATTTGTAAGCACGAAAAAAGTCTTTCCGGTTTTCCGTACAATAATGCCCGAGCCGAGACCCTCTGCCTTATATTCGCGGTTGGGAGTCGCGTTGGGGGCCGCATCGGGCGAGCTTCCGTTGTCCTGGGGATTGCCGAAAAAGAACCAGGGCAGACCGTTTGCCTGATTGTTCGGGACGGTCTTTGTCTCGGTGACATCGAGGGTGACGACAATCGGGAGCACGGAGTTTGCGACGCTCCGGTTTGCTTTCTGCATGCTTTCGAGAAATGCGGTTGAATCGGCGGGAATTGAAGCCGTCGAGGGTGAATCTGCAAAGGCTGTCTGTGCAGAACCGGGTTTAGTTGTGGAGAACAACACCACAAGCGCGAAACAGGCAACAGCACCTAATGAAATCAGGGCTAAAGACCCTGTTTTTTTTGTAAATAGCTTCATACAAGTCCTCCATAGAAAAGTCTACTGAAAATCAGTTATGTATATAATAATAAGGAAAGAGGAAACTGGTTACAAAAGGCGCTACTCTTCTCCCGGATTTAACATTGTTAACACTTCGGTATGATCCTTGAAAACCGCGACCGTATGTTCCATGTGGCAGGAAGTTTTCCTGTCGGAGGTAACAACGGTCCAGTCGTCATCAAGAAGATCGACGTCGCCGGTGCCCAGATTGATCATGGGCTCGATTGCGAGAACCATGCCGGGCACGATTCTTGGATTCGGTCCCCTCTCCGGCACGTTGGGAATCTGCGGATCCTCATGAACGCTCAGCCCCACCCCGTGTCCGCAGTATTCGTATACCACCCCGAATCCGGATGCAGTCGCGATGTCGTACACTGCGCGGGAAATATCCCCTATCCGGTTTCCGTTGAGACAAACCTCGATTCCCGCCTGAAGGCACCGTTTTGTGGTCTCCAGCAGCTCGAGTTCCCTTTTGGTTACGGTTCCGACCGGTACCGTAATCGCGGAATCACTGATATAGGAATCAAGATCGATACCGATATCGAGGGAAACGAGATCGCCCGCCTTGATTATTCGTTTTTTTGACGGGATGCCGTGAATCACTTCCTCGTTTATCGAAATGCAGGCGGCTCCGGGAAATTTCTGCGAATACCAGGCCGGTTTCCCGCCGATTTTTTTTATGAAGTCAACGCAGAACGCATCGAGATCGCCTGTCGTATTTCCTTCCTTTACCAGCGGAAGGAGGGCCTTGTACAGGCGTGCAAGGGCCTTGCAGGACTTCCTTATGCCGTCTATCTGCTTTTCATTTTTTATTCTGATCATTCTTGACCTCCAGTCGTCTCTGTAAATCGCGTATACCTTTCAGCGCAGGGTCAAGTTTCAGGGCCTCGAGAAGACAGATGCGGGCAGTATACCGGTCCCCGATCCGCTCATAGCACTCTGCCATCAATTTCAATATATGGGAATCGTCCTTTTTCCCCAGGCCGAGCTCAAGGGCGATTTCAAGGCAGTCCAAACTCAGTTCATCCGTCATGGAAAGGGCTAAATGATTTTTTATCAGATCACGGACAAGGATAATTACCTCGGGATAAAAGTGCTTGAAATACGCCTTGATCCGTTCGAGATGCATTACCTCGGCAAGAAGAAGGAATGCTTCATAGTATTCTTCGCGGAAAGTCAATTCCTCGGCAAGGACAAAACCGCAATCCATGAAGTCCTCACGGTCGAAATAGCGCGACAGGATAAAGCCGCCGTCTTTTCCCCTCTGCGCTAAGTATTCGCTCACCGCCTCGTCCTCAAGGCCATGGAACAGATCGAAGAAAATGAGCTTCGAGCGGCTTTCGTTGTCTTCCCTTTCAATAAGCCAAAGCCGGTAGTCGAATCCGCTGACGGCGTCCGTTCCCTCGCTGTACTGCCGGAACTTCGCGTAGGTCGCGTCGAACTCGGCCCTGCGCTCCGGATTGGATATGGTCTCGTAGGCAAGTATAAGCTGCCGCATCCGGGAGGCATTGTCGGCGCCGGTGCCCAGGCTGTCGGAAATGTCGGGGTGAATCTCTTTCGCTTTTTGCCGGTAAGCCCTCTTTATCTCGGCAGCGGACGCTGAGGACTTTATTCCGAGGAGATGGTAACAGTCTTCCACTATGTGCATCAGCCTATTTTTTTACCGGCCGAGGGCGCATCCTCTTCGTTCTGGATAACCTCAAAATAATCGAGTTTCACGCCTTCCCCTTCCATAATGCGCATCAAATTCCTGCAAGTCTTTTCAGATGAAAGACCGCTCTTGAGTACCAGCGCGCATCCCTTTTTCCCGCCGATGGAACCGGAGGTCCCGAGGTATTCGCGGACGCGGGGGGAAATTTTTCCGCCGAACAGACCCTGGGACTGGACAACAACGGCGATATAATCGAACGCGGTCAATCGGGTGTTTACCAGATTCTCGAAACCGTTGAAAAGCTCAACCTGATTCCCGCGCGAAGATGAAGCTTCTGCCAGTTTCCTGATGATCGAAACAGCCTTTGAATTCTGTGTGGAACAGAATGAAATAAGTGCTACCCGCATTAAACTACCCTCTCCTAAAATTTGTCTTTTTAAGCCAATTTATACAATTGATCGATCATCCTTTCTTTAACCACAAGAACCGAGCAGCGCGCATTGAACAGGATCGACTTGAAGGAGGAGGACATGATTTCCTTTTGATCCGCGGTGTTCTCGTCATGGCCGCCCATGAGGATCACGTCGATCCGCTTTTCTTCCGCTGAGGCGACAATCTCGGACCATATCGACCCGCGCCTGAGCTCGATTTCGATCTTTACGCCCTTTGCCTTGCCGAGCTCCTCGATAAAGGCCAAATACCTTTTCCCGTTTTCCTCCAGGCTTTGTTCGTACTCGAGGCTCTCTTCCTCGATAAATATCCTGTTCAGCGTAAGCTGTTTTATGGTCGCCGTATCGACGACATAGACCGCGTACACGCGGCACCGGTATAATTTCGCCATCAGTATGGCATATTTAACTGCGTTGATCGAGGCATCCGTTCCATTTACCATAACCAAAATATTTTGTAAAAGCGGTTTTATCATTATAGATTGCCTCCATTTCTGGCCTTCAGTACTTTCAACACAAAAATATTCTCGCGGTCTCTCTCTTCGAGAACGCTTTCTATATATACCTTCGTTTCCTGAGTCTGGGGTATGACCTGCTTGTCCAGGGCATTTACCCGACGCTGGGTTTTCTTCACCTCGCGCGCGAGGGACCAAACGATCGTACGGATCGAGGCCATATCGGTGAGGAGGCGAAGGAGCTCAAAAAAATCTATCATGACCTTGTCGCAGTCCGCGAAAGAGTTCAGGTATGAATACGCAAGACGGCGTTTCGGAAGCTCCACCGAAATGCTCGAAAAGGTCATGCCCGCGAGCACAAGGTGTTTTTCGGAAATAGTGAAGTCGTAGGAGACGGTCTTTGAGACCCGCTCCGTCCGGTCGCGCCCTACGGCCATGAACATCCGCTTGAGCGAGGGATAGGCCCTGGCGATCTGCTTGTCGATATCGGCCTCGAGTAGCTTCACCTTCTCGACCATTTGCATGAGTTCCATGACGAGAATCTCTCTCTTCTGCTCAAGCAGCTCATAGCCGTCCTTCGCTATGACCAGCTGCTCCTTTACCGCGAGAAGGTTTGATTTTGTCGGTGCGATCTGAAGACGGGCCATATTATGCCGTTGTTCCTTTTGATTCGGCCTTGTCGAGAGCCGCCTGCATGTAGGTATCGATCAGTTCCGGTTTTATCCGGTACAGCTCGTTTCTCGGCAGGATTGAAAGGATGCGCCAGCCGATATCGAGGGTTTCCTCGATTGACCGGTTTTCGAATTCTCCCTGGGTCAGGAATTTCTGCTCGAACAGTTCGCCGAACTTCAGATACATCTTGTCGGCGGGAGCAAGCTCCTCCTCGCCTATGATGGCGGCGAGATTGCGGATGCTCTTTACCTTGGAATAGCACGCGAAAAGCTGGCTCGAGACGTCCTTGTGATCCTCTCTCGTCATGCCCTTGCCTATGCCGTCCTTCATGAGCCGGGAAAGGCTCGGCAGTCCCGCGACCGGCGGGTACACGCCCTTTTGGGTCAGCTCGCGGTCAAGGACAATCTGACCCTCGGTGATGTAGCCGGTCAGGTCCGGAATGGGATGGCTGATGTCGTCGTTCGGCATCGTCAAAATCGGAATCTGGGTGATGGAGCCGCTGGCTCCCTTTATTTTTCCCGCCCTCTCGTAGAGCTCGGCGAGATCGGAATACAGATAGCCGGGATAGCCCTTGCGTCCGGGGACTTCCCCGCGCGTCGTCGAAATCTCGCGGAGCGCCTCGCAGTAATTGGTCATGTCGGTGAGCACCACGAGAACGTGCATGCCCTTCTCGAAGGCAAGGTACTCCGCGGCGGTAAGGGCGCAGCGGGGCGTGATGATGCGCTCGATCGAGGGTGCGTCGGCGAGAGACAGGAACATGACTACCCGGGAGAGGACTCCCGATTTCTCGAACGTGTCTATGAAGAAACGGGCCACATCGTACTTGATGCCCATTCCGGCGAATACCATCACGAACTGCTCGTCGGCGGACAGGATTTTCGCCTGACGGATTATCTGCGCGGTAAGCCGGTTATGCGGCAGCCCGTTACCCGAGAACACCGGCAGCTTTTGGCCGCGGATCAGGGTGTTCATGCCGTCGATCGCCGAGATTCCGGTCTGGATAAAATCGCGGGGATAGACGCGGGCATAGGGATTGATGGGATAGCCGTTCACGTTCAGGAGCTTGGACGAGTACATCTCGGGGTAGCCGTCGATGGGCTTCCCGAGGCCGTTGAAGATGCGCCCCATGAGACCTTCCGAGACGCGGAGCTCCATCGGACGCTCGAGAAACTCGACCGTCGTAGTGTCGAGGCTCAATCCCGAAGTAGACCCGAATATCTGGATGACGCAGTATTCCTCCGAAACGTCGATGATGCGGCCGGTTCTCACCTCGCCGCTGCCGTCGCGTACCGAGGCAATCTCCCCGTAAAAAACGTTCTCCCGCCGCTTGACTATAATGATGGGGCCGTCGACTGATGCTACTCCCCGGTATTCTATTCCTCTCATACTGTTTCCGCCTTACGGTATAACCGGTCAAGCTCGTCGAGCTGCGCGTTCATTCTGTGTTCCACGCCCGCTATTCCGGATATATCCTCATTTTTATATGTGGTCTTTATACGCACGATTTCCTCATGACAGCTTAAATTTACAAGCTTCATAAGAGGTGCGCCGTTCCGGATAATTTTGCTTGAGCGTGCATAGTACGACATAATGATCAGAAGTATCATGATCTGCTTCTCGGGCACGGAGAACATGTCGACTTCGTCGAAGGAACTCTGCTGCAGGAACCCGTTTTTTATCATTTCGGAAACGACAAGTATGATCCTTTCGGTGTCCGGCAGGGCATCGGGTCCGATGAGGCGCACGATCTGCTGGAGTCGCTGCTCGCGCTTCAGGAGCTCGAGGGCTTTTACGCGGACGTCGCTCCATCGGGGGTCGAGCCTGTCCCACCAGGGGCGTATCTCCTCGACATATTCGGAATAGGACTCTATCCAGCCGATGGCCGGATAATGGCGCGCGTTCGCGAGATCGCGGTCGAGGGCCCAAAAGCAGCGGATAAAGCGCTTGGTATGCTGGGTGACGGGTTCCGAAAAGTCACCGCCGGGGGGGGACACCGCCCCGATGATCGAAACCGACCCCTGCGCTCCGGCGGCGGAGGTAACGCGCCCCGCTCTCTCGTAGAATTCCGCCAGACGGGTGGGAAGATAGGCCGGAAAGCCTTCTTCCGCGGGCATTTCTTCCATGCGGCCCGACAGCTCGCGCAGGGCTTCCGCCCAGCGGCTGGTGGAGTCCGCCATGATTGCCACGTCCATGCCCATGTCCCGGTAGTATTCGGCAAGGGTAATTCCCGAGTAAAGGGATACCTCGCGGGCCGCAACCGGCATGTTCGAGGTGTTCGCAATCAAAATGGTGCGCTCCATAAGGGACCGGCCCGAGCGCGGATCGATAAGGGCCGGAAATTCGGTGAGCACGTCCGTCATCTCGTTGCCGCGTTCCCCGCAGCCGATATAAACGATCAAGTCAGCGTTGCACCATTTGGCGACCGCATGCTGGGTCATGGTCTTTCCGGTGCCGAAGCCGCCCGGGATGGCCGCAGTGCCGCCCTTCGCGAGCGGAAAAAACACATCGATGACCCGCTGCCCGGTAATGAGAGGCTCCGAGACGGTCAGCTTCTGTTTGTAGGGGCGGGCCTTGCGCACAGGCCAGTAATGGGCGAGAAAGATGCTCTCATCAAGCTCGGTTTTTCCGATAAGCTCATTTATGGTATAGTCGCCCTCGGCAGTAAAACTAACCAGGGAGCGGCCGCGTATAGTCGGAGGTATCATGATTGTGTGCAAAATGGAATTCGTTTCCTGCACGGTGCCGAGCTTCATGCCCGGAAATATCGAACTGCCTTCTTTCACCCCGGGGAGCGGGATAAAATGCCACTTGCGGCTGATCTCGAGGGGCTCGCTTCTCTCGCCCGGGCGCAAAAAGGAGTCGGAAGACTCGAACATGAGCTGTAGCGGGCGCTGGATGCCGTCATAGATTGTGCCTATAAGTCCGGGTCCAAGCCGTACCGACAGGGGTCTCCGGTGGCAGATGACCTTTTCGCCGATGTGCATGCCGGTGTCGTCTTCATATACTTGAATCGTGGCAATGCCGTTTTTAAGCCTGATGATTTCGCCTATCAGGGAAGCGGACCCCACGTCTACGACGTCATAGAGACCGCAGGCACCGAGACCCTCGGCATATATGATCGGACCGGATATCCGGGTAACGCGCCCTTCGATGCTTTCTGTTTTGCTCATTCAGGCAACCTCCCGCCCATCAATGCTTCCGCCAGTTCCTGCCGTTTTGTGGAAAGAAGGTCCTTTCGTATTTCCGTAAGGGTCGCGCGGCACCGGATGCTGTTGTCGTTGGTTTCCAGGCATAATCCGTTTGTGAATCCCTCTTCCGCAGCCTGAAGATCCGTCAGGCAGGTAATCGATTCAATAGTATCTTTTCCGTATATTCCGGTCACCAGGCGAGTGATGTCCGCTTCGGGATAACCGGTATACGTAACTTTTAATTTTCGGTCCGCAAGGACCGAAATATATTTTTCAAGCAGGTGTTCCAATAGATTCAGTCTTTTTTCCGCGCCAATACCGGTAAACCAGGCATCAAGGGCGTCCTGTACCGACGTATCGATAAAAGTCACGAGACGCCGCTGTTTTTCAAGCGGGATGGCGGATTCCGCGTCCTTGACGTACGCATCGAGGGATTTTTTATATTCGGCTTCTTTTTGCGCCTGTATCTGTGCAACGCGGGCGGTAACGTCTGAGGCTATCGAGTGACATTCCGCCTCACCGAGCTTCAGGATCTTTTCGGCCTTTCGCCGGGCATCATCCTGTATTTCCCTGTCAAGTATTGCCGTTGAACGAAGTTCTTCCATTTTTTACACACTCACTCTTATACATGAATACCGATTGCTTCCCGTATTGCATCGGTTAAAGTTTTACGCCCGGACAAGTGTCCATGAAGGCCGGGGACCTCCACAACCAGCGGATATTCGCCGCACATCTGCCAGTCACGGACTTCCTGCTCGAGAATGTCGGAGACCTCTTCGGTCAGAATCAGCACCTTCGCCCGCTCTTCCTCGATGGGCGTCCCGCCTGCGAGCATGTTGCCCCTGCCGGTCGCCCGGTAAAAGGCGTCTAGTGCCTCGTCGCGCGTGCCGACGACGGTTCCCGGCACTCCAACGAGGGCGAAGCCAAGCACAAGTTCGCGTTCCCCTATCACGTGATATTTCACGAAACGAAAGCCGCGCTCAAAGCAAAATGATGAGAAGGGCTACGAGGAAGCCCCACAGGCAGATTCCTTCGGCAAGCCCGACAAAAGGCAGCGCCTTTCCGGAAAGCTCGGCGTTCTCGCTCATGGCGCCCATCGCGGCGGCTCCGATGCGGCCGACGGCCATTCCGCCGGCCAGGCAAGCGGATCCTACGGCCAGAGCCGCTGCTATATACTTGATTCCGGCAAGGGCAGATCCTGACTGGACGGCGGGAGCGGCAGCCTGGGCAAACGCGGCACCGGCCATGCAGACAAGCAGAAATACCCCTGATACAATAATTTTGCGATTCATCCTAGTTCTCCTTATATTTGAATCTGAAAGGCTTGAATTCCCTTCCGGTTTCCGTAAAAAATTTTGAGAAAAATTCATAGTACTGCAGACGGACGACCTGGATCGTCACTATTAAACCCTCAAGCACAATGATGATCAGGTTCCCGAAAAGACCGATCATCAACCCGCCCGCGGAAAAAGAACCGCCCACCAGATCGGACATCGTAAAGATGATAAAGCTCAACACCGCATGGGAGAGGGCAAAGGCGCCCACGCGGAGGAAGCTGACCGAATTGGAAATATTGGTTGTCAGGACCTCGAGGATTTCCACAATGCCCTCGATGATTGCCGAGAACAGCCCGTTTTCAAGAACAGGACGATGCCCCTCCACCATGCGCGTGAAGGGCTCGGCGAAAAATATGCCCACGAGCGGAACGGTGACGCACAGAATGTCGAACCACTGGATGGAGCCCTTGGTCAGCGCGATGCGGACGCCGGCAAATACCACATACCAGAAAAAGAAAGCGCCGCATATGCCGGTTTTGCTGAATATAGCCCGGGCCGGGCGTTTGAGCAAAAACTGATTTGTAATATTGATGATGAGCCCGATTGAATTGATGATAAAGCCGACTACGAGTGTAAAAGCAAAAAAGATGATCAGCTTATCCATAGCCCCGCGGGAAGGCATCATCTCAAGAATGATATCCCTCGGTTCCCCGAAAAATCCGGTGACGGAGCGGGCGAAGGGCTGAAGTATGCGGTTGTTCGCGAAAAACTCGCCCGTCAGCAGTCCCATCAGGGAACTTGAGCAGCCGATCGCGACAAAGATGGGGCCGAAATGCTGCCACTTTTTAAGAATCCTCACCCGTCCCGCAATAAGGGCAAGCCCGAGGGAGAAAAAAACCAAACCCTGTCCTACATCGCCGAACATGATGCCGAACAGCAGCGTAAAGAACACAGCCACGAGCGGGGTCGGGTCAATTGTGCCGTACAGGGGGGAGCCGTAGCTGAATACCATGCGCTCGAAACTTTTCACGAAGGGTCCGTGCTTGAACTGAACCGGAACCTTTTCCTTACCGTTCTTGATTGCGGGAACCTCGTTCGGGGAATAGATACGGATCGCGCAGCGGCCCTCGGTCAATTCATCGAGTTCCTTCATGATGTCCGTCGTATCGTCGGAGGCAATCCAGCCCATGACCCGGTATACCAGCTGGGTTGCCTCGAGGCTTTCCCGGACCCGGCGAACCTGGGAACCGAGGGAAAAAGACTGCAGGAGACGGATCAGTTCTGCGACGTGGTTTTCGGAAAATTTCGACCGCTCCGAAATAATGGCGGCCATAAGGGAGGAAGCCTCATCGACCTGCTTCCGCAGCCCTTCAAGGACCTCGTCGGGAACGCCCTTGAAATCATGGGGGACTTCCAGCTGCACGAAGCCGAAACGCTTCAGCTCGCTGTCCAGGGCAAAGCGGCCCTTCTTCGAGGCTGCCGCGAGAATTCGCGAGTTGTCCTCGCCGAGCGAGACGAGGACCGCCCGCTCACCGATGGAAAATTTCAATTCCTCATAGACTGCAGGGTCGATCTTCCCGATTCTGAATGTTAAAAAGGTAAGGTGCTCAAGCTCGCTGTAGGCAACTTTCAGGTTGGCAAACGCACGTGCCTCGTCGTAGGCGCTCGTGACGCGTTTTTGCTTGTCCGCGAGTTCAAGTTCCCTCTTGCGCAGATTTTCCACCAGTTCAATAAAGCGCTCAGCGGCGCTTATATCGTTTTCCGTGGGCAGGGAAGTAAGCAGGGTAAAACTCTCCGCATCCGTTATGCCGAGATAATTCCGGCAGAACTGCAGCTGCTCGAGCATCTCCGTGCTCGAGTTTATCAATGCGGTGGAAGCGTATTCCGCCTGATTCTGAATTTGAAAGTTTGCATTTTTTCCAAGGTATTCAAGGACACGGTCGATATCCTGCTTGAGGATCATGAGCTCGACCAGTTTCATTGGAGTGGTTCTAAACATACTGTGAATCCCCCATAAACTCCTGCATCTGGTTTTCAGTGGCTCCAAGGCGTAAACCCTCGGCCGCTACACGAATCATATGTTCCTCGAGCTGTTTGATCTTGAAAAAAGATACCAGAACCCCTGCCGTAAACGGATTCTGGTGAAACTGTTTCAGGGCCAGCTTGTACAGATACTTGTCTGCGGCCAGCTGAGCCCAGCGCGGATCCAGAAGCCAGGGAATACCTTCTTCATGCGGATTCAGCAGCCATGAATACTTCCAGGTTGACCAGTCATTCCATGAATCTACGGGTTTATCCATAATTGAGACAGAAGCGGCGCAGAGAATGCCGGATACCTTTGGCCCGTCCCTGCTTCCTGCAAGCATGGGAATAATTTCTTCCTGTGTCTTATTATAATACACCTTTAATCTCATAGTCCAAATAATATTCTGCAATATAATCTCTTCCCGGATAAGGGGTTCACTGGACGTACGGTCAATTCCCTTGAGGGACTGAAGGGCGTTCCACAGAGAACGGTAATATTCGTGGTCGAGCCTGGTTTCCCATTCAATCTGTTCGGAGAATTCCGGTACCCGGTTATACCAGAAAACAGGTGTGTTGCGCGTCATCAAGGCAAGATTCGGCCATTTAGTCTTGTCAAACAGGGCGAACTTCCCGATATCGACCATAAAGGGCGCTTCGGTTTTGCCCAGGGCGATGGATGAAGCGGCGGCTTTCAGGTTGTTATAATCATAGAGGGACAAAAGCGCACAGGATACCGGATCGGGCTTGTCGTACACACCCAGCAGCATGATAAAATCGTTGACGGCGTTTTCTTCGGATTTTCTTTCAAGTAAAAGGGCCAGCATACCCTCGGGAACCAGCGGCACTTCCTCGTCATATAAAATGGTCCAGAGATCCTGGAGACGTTTTGCCTCAAAAAGTTTTCTCGCGCGGGGACCTACAAAAGAGCGCGCATACATCCCGCAGGCTTTGGCATACACAAAAGAGGCAGCGCCGGCTTTTTCCATAGCCTACTGCCCGAAAAAAACAGAGTCGAGATAGGCGCTAAACGCTGATTGGTCTTTCTGTATCGAGTCGAGATGATTGTTGAATGCGGTGTATTCCAGATCGCGTGAATTGTCGCAGAGCTTTCGGCCGTCAATTTGTTCAGATTCAAGGCGGGTAATTATTTTTTCATAGGAAGCGCGGTATTCCAGTTCGGCGATTTCTTTCGCCGCTGCTTTTCTTTTGTCTGATTCTGTCTCGGCATCGAGGAGCATTTCATACGCAAGCCGCTCCACGTCAATCAAATGGCCTATTACATCCTGTTCGATCAGATCCGGTTCTTTCACATCAACCTCCTGTACTAGGGGTTAAATCTCCACAGGCTTACATGGAGGTTGTTAAAATATCCTCAAATTTACATATTGTATTATAAACGCCGCTTGCATCTTTTTGGGCGATCAGGATTTTATAGAATTCAGGGTCTTCAATAAGCAGGGCTAATCTTTTTAAAACGCGGAGATGAAAGGAATGGTTATCGCTGGAAGAAAGAATCATGAAAATGATATTTACCGGCTTCCCGTCCAGGGCATCATAATCGATACCGGTTCGGGATATGCCGATAATTCCGGTCAGACATTTTACCTGGTCCGTCTGGGCATGAGGGACTGCAAATCCGGTTTTTATACCGGTTGAGAGTTTTTTCTCTCTGGTTCTGAGTGCGGCAAGAATGGCTTCGCGGGAAATCGAGGTTTTGCCCGAAGCATACACTTCTACAAGCTCTTCGAATACTTCCTCTTTATCCTCGCTCTCCAGATCCAGTTTGATATGATCCGGAGAGAAAATACTGCCTAATACCATGAAGAAACCCGGTTACTGTGCGGCGGGTGCATCTACTGGTGCATCTGCTGCGGGGGCGTTAGCGGCCGGAACATCTGAGGTTGAGGGAGTTTTAGTGTCCGAATTCCACCATTCAGTAGCGGCAGTACCCTGCTCGGAGAGAGCTGCAGCCTCAATTCCCTTATCGCCGGGAGTCTTGTTGATGATGGCGAGGAAAAAAGCGGTTACGAAAAAGAGCCCAACCACTACATAGGTGGCTTTGGTAACGACGCTTGCCGAGCGGGAACCGAACGCAGAGTTGCTGCCGCCGGAAAAAAGACCGCCAAGTCCGTCCCCTTCTTCACTTTGGAGAAGAACCAGAGCAATAATCATAAAACACACGATTACGAAAGTTACCAATAAAACTATACCAATTATACTCATGCTAACTCCAAATAATAATTCACGGCCAAATATATACCAAATAGCACTCTTGTGCAAGTAGAAAAAAATCGTGCTGTTTTCCCGGAGCACTTTGCGCTTGGGCAAAACACTCCGGGAACCGAAATACTCTATTTATCCGGTTATTTGCACAGTGCGATCGGCTTGAAGGTGTCGGCTTTCAGGGCCGCTCCGCCGATAAGTCCGCCGTCGATATTGGCCTTGGCAAGAAGAGCTGCGGCATTATCACCCTTCATTGACCCGCCGTACTGGATGACAATGTCGTCCGCTGCGGCTTTTCCATACATATCGGCAATGATTTTTCGGATAAAGGCATGTATCGCGTCGGCATCTTCGGGGGTTGCGGTTTTACCGGTTCCGATCGCCCAGACGGGTTCATAGGCAATAGTCACTTTCTTGAGTTCTTCGGCAGAAACGCCGGCGAGACCCTTGCGTGTCTGGCTTTCGCAGACCGCTTCGGCTTTTCCGCCTTCGCGTTCCTCGAGAAGCTCACCAACGCACAGAATCACCTCGAGTCCATGAGCGAGGGCAAGTTTGGTCTTCTTGTTGATCATCGTATCGTCTTCTTTATAGGTGTGGCGGCGTTCGGAATGACCGAGGATCACCACCTGCACGCCGAGATCCTTCAGCTGGAGAACTGATACCTCTCCGGTGTGGGCGCCCATTTCGTCGGTGCTCATGTTCTGGGCGCCAAGAAGAATATTTGTTCCCTTGACGACCTTCGAAACGGCGTCCAGGGCGGTGAATGACGGTGCGATCATGTATTTATTGGGTCCGCCCTTCAGTTCCTTTACAAGTTCGGTTGCGAGAGCGACTGCTTCGGAAGTGGTTTTGTGCATCTTCCAGTTACCGGCGATAAAATTTTTGCGCATATAAAACTCCTTTGTGTACTGTATTAGTCAAGAAAACTTATTTAGTTTCGAGCACCGCTATTCCGGGAAGCACCTGTCCTTCGAGGAATTCGAGGGAGGCTCCGCCGCCGGTGGAAACATGGCTCATCTTGTCGGCGAGATTGTATTTGTTGACTGCGGCGACAGAGTCACCGCCGCCTACGACGCTGATAGCTCCGTTCGCGGTAGCCTCGGCCACCAGATGAGCTACTTCCGAGGTGCCCTTCGCAAAGGCGTCAAATTCGAATACTCCCACCGGACCGTTCCAGACGATGGACTTGGCGGCAAGAATAATCTGCGTGTAGATCGCGACCGTCTTGGGTCCGACGTCCATACCCATAAGATTGTCGGCGATATCGAGTCCGTTCACCGCGACAGGCTTTGCGTCGGGAGAAAAGGTTTCGGCGCATACATGATCCACGGGAAGGATAATCTTGACGTTTTTGGCAGAAGCGGAAGCAAGCAGTTTTTTCGCGGTATCGATGAAATCGTCCTCTACAAGGGACTTTCCGATTGTGTGCCCCTGCGCCTTGAGGAAGGTATAAGCCATTCCACCGCCGATTATCAGGGCAGATGCGTTTTTAAGGAGGCTTTCGAGGACAGCGATCTTCGAGGAAACCTTGGCGCCGCCGATAATGGCGATCATGGGTTTCGGGGGATTGGTGATCATGGGTTCGAGGTATTTAACCTCTTTTTCCATCAGGAAACCGCCGACCTTGACGGACAGGTACTTGGCGATTGTTGCCGTCGAGGCATGGGCGCGGTGCGCGGTTCCAAAGGCATCGTTCACGAATACATCGCCGTAGGTCGCAAGTTCCTTGGCCAGGGGTTCCTGACCGGCTTCGTCTTTGGCCGTTTCTTCTTTGTGAAAGCGGGTATTCTCGAGCATCATGATGCTGCCTGCGGGAAGCGCGTCGATTTTTGCCTTCTGTCCGAAACAGGAATCGGCGAATATGACGGGTTTGCCGATTTTCTTTGAAAGATATTCGGCAACCGGCTTCATCCGGTGTTTTCCCGCGATATATTTGTCAATGTCGAAGGTTTTACCGTCTTTCAGGGCTTTTTCTTCGGCTTTTTTGGCGTCTTTGGAAGGATCGCCGAGATGGCTCATCAGAACGAGCGAGGCGGGGCCCTGTTCCAAAATATAGGTAATGGTCGGGATGGCAGCCATGATTCGGGTATCATCCTGGACCACACCGTCTTTCATCGGCACATTGAAGTCTACGCGCATGATGATGCGCTTGCCTTTCAGGGCAACATCTTTAACTGTCTTGATCATGGTAAAATCCTCCTGGAAAATAAATTACTGAGAAAAATCTACAGGTATTTTAATCTATAAAAATATAGCAATTAACAGGAGATGTGTAAATAGAGCTGTATTCAGACATTTCCAGTCTTCAAAAAGGAGATCATATGCTTGGCGGCGAGAGCTCCGTCAGAGACCGCTTTGGCTATCTGGAGAAAACCGCCGATGCAGTCGCCCGAAGCAAAAAGTCCCGGGATATTCGTCATGTATTTTGAATTGACAACGATGCTCGTCCCTTCCACCTCGACGCCGATTTTGGCGGCAAAGTCCGCAGCACCGGCGGTACCGAGCGCGACAAAGACCCCGTCCATTGGATGAGACACACTATCTTCCGTGGTTATACCCTCAAGGCGGCTTTCTCCGGTAAATGAGCCGATTTTTCCGGTTATGATCCGCAGCCCTTCAGGAAACGACTTTGATGTTATCGGTTCTCCGTTTGTAAACAGCGTAATGTCTTTGGTAAAGGAAAGAAGTTCATTTAGTTCGTTGGCGGCATAGTCGCCCGTTCCGAGAACGGCCAGTCGCTTGAGGCGGTAAAAAAAACCGTCGCAGGTCGCGCAAAAACTGATACCCTTTCCCCTCAATTTATCGAAACCGGGTACTTTCAGGTGAAAGCGGGATTTACCCGTCGCGAGCAGAATGGTCTTTGAGCGGTATTCTCTTTCCGTTGTTTTCACGATGAATTCGTCTTCCATGCCGATTTCTACCACTTCGCCCGTCAGGATTTCTACGCCTAACCGCTCAGCCTGGGCAATACCCCGATCGGCCAGTTCCTTGCCATCCACGCCTTCGGGAAAACCATAGTAATTTTCGATTTTCTCGGTCTTTTCAAGCGATCCGGATCCCTTCCCTATCACCAAAACAGAAAAATCGCTCCTAGCCAGGTAGAGCGATGCTGAAATTCCTGCAGGTCCCTTTCCGATAATAATTGTGTCATATGTCATTGTTCAAATATGCGGATTTCACGAACAAAAGTAAAGAGCACTGTTTATCGGTTGAATTCCATACAGATACGCGTACCGCATCCCCGCTCGATGAGGATGGAACCCCGCAGCTGTTTGATCAATGTTCCTACCAGCAGAAGACCGAAACTTTCGGAATTTTCAAAGTTGACGCATTCAGGCAGATCACAACCATTGTCGCCAAGAATGATCGTGACCCGATTGTCGGTCAGAGATGCCGTAACCGAGATCAGAGCGTCATTTCTGCCGATGAACGCGTATTTCATGATGTTGGATATAAGCTCATTGAGGATTATGCCCAGCGGCTGCAGTTTTAAAATATCAAGGATAAAGTCATCAATCTTTTTCTCGACGGTTACACACCATGAATTGGGAAAGTTCGCGACAATCTCGTCAACCAGGGCGGGTAAATACACGAAGACGGACATCCTGTTAAAATCAGTACCCTGATACAGCTTTTCATACAGCACCATCATGCTTTTTACCCGCCGGCCTGCCTCGGAAATTACCTCTCTGGCCGAGGAATCGACCAGAATTCCCGACTGAAGGGAAAACATGCTCGCCAGAGTGTGCATGTTGTTTTTCATCCGGTGATGAACTTCCTTCAGCATGAGGTCCTTCTCTGAAAGCTGGTTTTGATACCCTTCCTCGATAAGGCGGCGTTCAGTCACATCCTGGTTTTTTCCCTGTACTGCGGCGGGGCGGCCGTCGGGACCGGGAATGATTTCCCCCATGGAAACAATGGACCTGCATTCCCCGGTATCGGCCCTGTGTATCTGCAGCTCGACTGAATAAGGCTCACCCGTTTTCAATGCATTTTGAAGGGTAACTGCTGCAACCTGACGGTCTTCGGGCAAAAAACAGGCGACGACATCGCTGAAGGCAGGATGGGAGCCCAGGGGAAAGCCGAAAAGACGCAAGCCCGGTTCGGATGCAGTGAAAAGATTGGTCTCCAGATCGAGTCTCCAGGTACCCATTTTCAGGAGGGATTCCTGTTGGGAGTCGAAAAGTCTCAGGGCCATCTGAATGGAAGCGTCAAGAACCATAAAAGAGGAATTTTTAAGTACATATCCATAGGAAATAATATTCTTTGTCCTCTCGCTGACATCGCTGTCAAAATGATTGGATAAAAAAATGATGGGGAGAGTCCGCTCATTCAATATGATCTCGGCCGCTTGTATGCCGTCAATACCATCAAATAAATCTACAGTCATGAGAACGAGATCAATGCGCAGATACATCCGGATAATTTCGACTGCTTTTTCACCGCTTTTTGCGATAATGACATAATACCCGTGCTTTTCAAGGGTCATTTTTTCTGTCATGGCAGTAAGAATATCATCTTCCACAAGCATAATCGTTTTTCCGCATTCAACGGTCATACCACATTTCTCCTGATTGTTGCTCACGATTGATGCACGGATTCCAAGAATTTTTTTTACATACAAGTATTTTTACATTACTTTCCTAAACGGTATCATACTTTTTCGCCTTCAGCCCGGAAAAATTTCCTGTTTTATACGAAATAACCCCGGTTCAGAAAAAAATAACCATGGTTCAGCTCGGAAGGGCTTTACATTTGCGGAGGAATGTTTTTTTTGACGGTAAAAAGCGAAAGAAACAACCGAACACCTTGATGCATAAATTTTTTTGAGTTATTCTTAAGTCATACTATGACTCACCCCGAATCAAACCAGACACTTCCAAATCAAATTCAACGGACAGAAACCGCCGTTCCCACGCGGATTATTTCTATTTGCGGCATGCTTATCACCGCTTCCATTCTCACTCTTGAACTGACCGCACTTCTTCATTCAAATACAGATAAAATTATCTCGGACTGGTGCGTCCTGGCCCTGTTCTTCCTGCAGTTTATCTTTCCCGGTCAGTATATTTTCGTGTTTCTCGCTTCCCTGATAACCGCATTTTTTAATATCTGGGGCGGAGGAAACCTCCTCGGCCTGCTTTTCTATCTCTTCGGTTTATCTATTGCGATGAAAATGGGCTTTTTACGCACCCACAACCGCCTTAAAATCTCCGCCCTTTCCCTCGTGTTTTTCGGTATCCTCTTCGTACAGCTTTACAAGCGGGATTTCAAATGGTTCGTCATTACCGTAGTCAATATCGCCATAGGGCTTGCACTGATCGGCTGCGCCCTGTATCTGTTCAACGACAACCTGAAGGAATTTTATTCCAAGAAAAAGATTCTGGATATAAAGGAATATGATTTAACAGAGCGGCAGATTTCATGCCTGAGGGGATGCGCCGAGCAGAAAAAACTGAAAACAATCGCGGACGAGGAATGCATTTCCGAATCCGCAATCAAACGGGAAATGCTCGTGCTCTATGAAACCTTCAAGGTTGAGGACCGGCATGATCTGTACCGCCTGCTTTCCGAATTTACCATCATTTTTTGAGTTTTGAAACAAAAAAAAGCCCCGCTTTCCTTCCGGATTGCGGGGCTTTTTTTGTCGGCTGAAAGCACAGCCGGCAAAAAATAATTACTTGCTTATGACGCGGATCATTTCGCAAACCTTGTTTGAGTATCCCCATTCATTGTCGTACCAGGAAACAACCTTGATGAAGGTGGGATCGAGGGCAAGACCGGCTTTTGCGTCGAATATTGAGGTCATGGATTCGCCGCGGAAATCGGTGGAAACGACCGATTCTTCGGTGTAGCCGAGAATGCCTTTCAGATCGCCTTCGGAGGCTTTCTTCATGGCAGCGCATACTTCTTCATAGCTTGCGCCCTTTTCCAGTTCGACGGTAAGGTCAACAACCGATACGTCGGAGGTCGGTACGCGGAAGGCCATTCCGGTGAGCTTGCCGTTCAGAACGGGAAGTACTTTTCCGACCGCTTTTGCAGCTCCTGTCGAGCTCGGAATGATATTTTCGAGGATACCGCGTCCGCCTCTCCAGTCCTTGGAAGAAGGACCATCAACGGTTTTCTGCGTGGCGGTCGCCGCGTGAACGGTGGTCATGAGTCCGCGTTTGATGCCGAAAGTGTCATTGAGAACCTTGGCAATCGGGGCGAGACAGTTTGTGGTGCATGAGGCGTTGGAAATGATGGTCTGTCCGGCATAGGTCTTGTCGTTAACGCCGTATACGAACATCGGGGTGTCGTCCTTGGAAGGAGCTGACAGGATTACTTTTTTAGCACCTGCGGTGATGTGTTTGGTTGCGGTTTCCTTGTCAAGGAAGAAACCGGTGGATTCGACGACGACGTCCGCTCCGACTTCATTCCACTTCAGGTTTGCGGGATCTTTCTCGGCGGTGAGGCGGATCTTTTTGCCGTTTACGATGAGGAAATTTCCCTCCACTTTTACTTCGCCCTTGAAGCGGCCGTGTACCGAATCAAACTTGAGCATATAAGCCAGATATTCTGGATCGAGAAGATCATTGATTCCGACAATCTCGATATCCTTGCTGAAATTCTGGATTGCAGCGCGAAATACCATGCGGCCGATGCGGCCAAAACCGTTAATACCTACTTTCATTTGAGGCTCCTAATTAAAGAAAAATATATCTAATTGTACGGAAACAACGTTCCCGTGTCAATTCTCCCGTACGTCGATCCGGCGGCACAAAAACCCGGAATCCTCAAGATACTGCCGCCGCGATATAACCAGCTGGATCAATTCCTGGTACATCTCGAAGTTCACCTCCAGTGCGAGAGGAAAAACATACAATTCAGTTTCTTCGCAGTAGCGTTCTATGAAAGCGGGATCCGTCACGAATCCGAGGCTGATCATATTGCTTATGCGGTCGGCGCACTTCAATACCTTGGCATTGTGCGTGCCTTTCTCGATAATCCGTTTTAAATAATCGCTCTTGAGCTGTCCCTCGAGCTTGGTCACTTCCATCACCAGATCGTATACTTGACCCGATTCGGAATCGATCTCGAGAATCTGATTCCGGTTGAATTCGGGAATATCCTCCACAAGATCGTGAATGACGGATGCCTTGAGGAGGATACTGTCAATATACCCATAATCAAGCAAAATGCCCATTGTATCTATCTGATGCCGGAACATATTTCCGCCCGCATGCCGCTGCTTGCCGATCAGGGCCGTCGCAAGCTGCATGTAGGGGGCGAGATACATTCCTTTGAGGGCGAGCATTTCCTGGTTGTTCATCCGGAATTACTGCAAATCCTTTATATAGCTCCCGAGCTTTTCGACACGCCTCTGCATTTCGACGAGTTTTTCCCGTTCTGCGAGCACCACTTCCTCCGGCGCATGGGCGGTGAAGTTCGAGTTGGAAAGTTTCGCTTCCAGGCGCTCGATATTCACCCCTTCCTTTTCGATTTCTTTCGTAAAGCGGGCGGCAAGCTGGGCCCCTTCCACCCCTTCCCCTGCGAC
Source organism: Spirochaetales bacterium (assembly GCA_043775705.1). Classification (GTDB taxonomy): domain Bacteria; phylum Spirochaetota; class Spirochaetia; order Treponematales; family Treponemataceae; genus Teretinema. The sequence goes on from JAYVSC010000093.1 coordinate 35,700, forward strand.
GACAAAGGCTTCATAGCCCTTCCCCACCGTCCCTATCGCTCCTTTCGGGCGGTCTGCGAGCGAAGAAAGAAACTGAATTTTTGACACGCCGGCGAGAAGCTGAATGATATCGGTCTTTTCGCGGGCAACTTCGGCATTACTGCCCTTTTCGATATAGAGGGCGATATGCAGTTTCAGGGAGGGGTCGATTCCGCATTCCGCGCGGAGGGCGCGGACGGAGCGTACCATATCCTGAAGGATGGTAAAACGGGCTTCGGCAACGGGGTCCTTGCGCGCATCATTCGGGGAGGGATAAGGCGCGGTGATGAGCATTGCCTCTCTCGGTTTCGCCCCTTCGGCGCAGTTGAGGGGAAGCCGCCGGTAAATCTCCTCGGTGATGAACGAGAGATAGGGGTGCAGGAGCCGGAGCGACTCTTCCAGCACGTTCAGCAGCACGGAGACAGCGCGGTTCTTCTCGGCATCGTCTCCGTTCCGGAATGAAAGCTTCGTAGCCTCCACGTACCAGTCGCAGAAATCGTTCCAGAAAAACTCGTAGATGGTTTGCGCCCCGTCATTATAGCGGTAAGTCTCGAGGGCGTCGCGCATATTGGTTGCCGCCGCGTCGAGACGGTGATAGATCCAGCGGTCCAGTTCGGTCAGCCCGTCGCGGGAAACGGCAATGAGCTCGCGATCCTCGAGATTGCCGAGGATGTAGCGGGAGGCATTCCAAATCTTGTTCGCGAAGCGGGAGCCGAGCTTGAAGGATTCATTGTCGATGAGGATGTCCTGCCCGGCCGCGCACATAAAAGCGAGGGTGAATTTGAGGGCATCCGCCCCGTATTGGCCCACCACTTCAAGGGGATCGATTCCGTTCCCCTTGGATTTGCTCATCTTCTGTCCTGTCTTGTCCCGGACAAGTCCGTGCATGTAGATATCGCGGAAGGGTACTTCTCCGGTAAACTCGAGGCCGGCCATGATCATGCGCGCAACCCAGAAAAAGATAATGTCGTACGCAGTCACGAGGGCGGTCGTCGGGTAAAACTGCTTCATGTCCGGAGTTTTCTCGGGCCATCCCAGGGTCGAAAAGGGCCACAGCCAGCTCGAGAACCAGGTGTCGAGCACGTCGGGATCCTGACGGAGATTTGCGCTGCCGCATTTGGTGCAGACGGTCGGGTCGACGCGCGGAACGATCATTTCGCCGCAATCCTGACAGTACCAGACCGGAATGCGGTGTCCCCACCAGAGCTGGCGGGAAATGCACCAGTCGCGGATATTTTCCATCCACCGGGCATACGTATTTTCCCATTTCTGGGGATAGAATTTGATTTCGCCCTTTTTCCACGCGTTAACGGCTTTATCGGCCAGGGGCCGCATTTTGACAAACCACTGGTCGGAAAGATAGGGTTCGACGATGGTATTGCAGCGGTAGCATTTTCCCACCGCGTGGGTAATCTTGTTTTCTGCCTTGAAAAGCCCGAGCTCCTCAAGATCGGCGATTACGGCCTTGCGTGCGGCGGGGCATTTCATTCCGCGGTATTTTGCGGGTACCTCCGCGTTCAGCGTTCCGTCGGGATTCAGGATATTCAGGACGGGAAGATTGTGACGCTTGGAGACCTCCCAGTCGTTCGGGTCATGGGCGGGGGTAATCTTGACGACGCCCGTGCCGAATTCACGGTCAACGTAGGTATCGGCGACCACGGGGATCAGGCGTCCGGTAAGCGGAAGCTTCACCATTTTACCGATGAGGGACTCGTAGCGGGGATCCTCGGGATGGACCGCGACCGCGGTATCGCCAAGGAGAGTTTCGGGCCGGGTGGTGGCTATTTCTATGCGGGACGAACCGTCGGCCATGACGAGGCCGTCTTCAAGCTCATACCAGATATGGTACATGGCCCCGGCGGTATCTTCGTGCTCCACCTCGTCATCGGCGAGTGCCGTGCCGCAGGAGGTGCACCAGTTGACCAGGTAGTTTCCGCGGTACACGAGACCCCTCTCGTACAGGGTGACAAACACCTCGCGTACGGAGCGGGACAGTCCCTCGTCAAGGGTAAAGCGTTCCCTGGACCAGTCAACGCTGGCGCCTATCTTTTTGAGCTGGTTCGTGATGATTGCATGATGTTCTTCTTTTACCTGCCAGGTACGTTCAATAAAAGCTTCCCGGCCGAGATCATGGCGGGTTTTTCCCTCTTTTTTCAGTCTTTTTTCGACCACATTCTGCGTGGCAATGCCGGCATGATCGGTTCCCGGAATCCAGAGGGTCGGCTCGCCCCGCATGCGGTGATAGCGCACAATGATATCCTGGAGGGAATTGTTGAGGCCGTGTCCCATATGAAGCACCCCGGTAACGTTCGGAGGCGGGATTACGACGACGAAGGGGGTCCCCCGGCTTTCGTCCGATGAGCCTTTTTCCCGGGGCTTGAAAAAACCGCCGGTTTCCCACGCGGAGTACACGTTGTCTTCAAAATCTTTCGGATTGTATGCCTTCTCGAGTTCGATTGCCTTCATGTATCAGGGTTTCCTTATGATAAATTTAGTTGATTTTATACTTTTTCAAGGGCTTGTTCAACCGCGTCTATTACCTCGTCGGGAGTGGATGCCCCTTCCGTAATCCCGATGCAGGACAGCGTAAAGGCTTCCTCGGGGATCTCCTCCGGAGTTTCTATATGCCAGGCCTTCCCGGTAAGAAGCAGCGCGGTGTGGTAAAGCCGCTGCGTGTTGGCAGAGTTTTTTCCGCCGATCACTATGATCCCCTCGACCTGGCTGCTTATTTCCTCGAGGGCTTTCTGCCTTTCCTGCGTCGCCGGACATATGGTATTGAGCACGGTCAGGTGGGGAATATGAAGGGCAAGAAAGCCGGCTATATCGTCATATTCACTTTGCTTGATGGTCGTTTGGCTTATCAGGACCGCTTTTTCGGGATATGAAGAGAGGACCTCGGCATCGTGTCTGTTTTCAAGGACTATGCACCAGGGCGCGTAACCGGCTATTGCGGTTATCTCGGCATGGTTCCTGTCCCCCGCGAGGATCACGGTATATCCCCTGTCGTGAAAACTCAATGCCCTTTTCTGACTCAAAAGCACGCGGGGACAGGTCGCGTCCACGATTTGGGCGTGGCGGCGCTCGAGTTCCTCGCGTTCGAGGGGCGGAATACCGTGAGCCCGGATGATCACCGATGCCCCGTTGAAATCGGCGGGCAGCGGGGAATCAGGCTCACCGGTAATAACGACGCCGGCAGCGCTCAATCGGGAAAGAGCCGATGGATTGTGGATCAGGGGACCATAGGTATAGACAGGCCGGCGCGGGTTGTCGAGAAGCGCCTGCTCGGCAGCCTCTACGGCGCGGCGAACCCCCATGCAATACCCCATGATATCGGCCCTGATGATGCGCAGACGGTTCTTCATACGGACACTGTACAAAAGTGCGTAAATAAAGAAAACCCCCGGAAGCGCTGCCTCCGGGGGTTTTATCAAAAATTGATCAACAGGTATGTAAGTACCTTTCTGTCAGGGAAATCCGTTCAGACAACCTCGCCGGAGGTAACAATCTTGACTTTTTCCTTGCCGGTACCGGTTTTAACCCAACGCCTCACTGCGTTGATAAAGGCGCTGGCGATATAAATTGTAGAATATACACCGCTGGTCATACCGACGAGCAGGGCGAGGGCGAATTCCTTCATGTCCCCGGAAGTGAAGAAATACAGGGACGATACGGCGAGCATGGTCGCTATCGTGGTGATAATCGTTCGTCCAAGCATTTCAGTCTGGGAAAGATCAAGAATATCCTTGATCTTCATTTCGGGGTGCAGTTTCATATTGTCGCGGATGCGGTCGAAGATAACGACGGTATCATTGATCGAATAGCCGAGAATCGTCAGGACTGCCGCGATGGTTGAGGAATTGAACTGCATGCGCGTCCAGACTATGAAGGCAATCATGATGAGCGCATCATGCGCGATCGCGAGCACTCCGCCGACTGCGAAGTCCCAGCGGAAACGGATGGCGCAGTAGCCGAGGATAAGGAGAAGGGTAACCATAACCAGCCAGAAGGACTGGCTCGCAAGGGACGCGGAAAACTGGGAACCGACGAAATCGGTGCTGATTACCGCGACATTTTCTTCTCCGTACGCATCGGCGAAAGCCTTGTTGAGGCCGGCGCGAAGATTCACGCTGGCCTGGGGATCGGTGCCGTCATCGGCCAGGCGTACCTGGAAAAAGCGGTCCGCCGGCAGTCCGACGATCTGTACCGAAGCGTTCGGATAGGTTTTGGCGAGCATCTTGCGTACCTCGTCCGGGGTGATGACCGCCGCGTCCGAAGGAACAAAGTGGAAACGGTACGGTATTGCGGAAAGCCGGGCAAGAACCTCGGAATCAGGAAATACCGACTTCAGGGAGACGGTTGCCGGTCCGACTATCGTGGCCGTTACTCCCTGGACAGAGGCGACGGCGCTTGCAAAGTCGCCGACCGTCGGATACTTGGCATAGGGAAAGTTGAAGGTCTCATTATTGTCGCCGACGCCGGTTGCGACGAAATCGATGCCGGAGGAAGACTGGGAAACGGCTACGGACAGGCCTCCGTTATACTGCAGCGTAAGCGCAGTCGGGGCGACCCGGACCTTTTCGATGAATCCGGCCTGAAAATCAATACCGTAATTTATACCCTTCGTGAACAGGCCTACGATTCCGAGGGTTATCAGCACTGAACTGAGAATAACCATCGGCGTGAAGACCTTGCTGAATTTGATTACCTTTACCATTACTTGATCCTCCAGCTGATGCTGATATTTTTTCTCTTGAGCACATCAGTATCGAAATCGAACATGAGCTTCGATACGAACAGGGCGGTGAATACCGATGACAGCACACCGATTGCCAGACTGTACGCGAAGCCCCGGATCGATCCGGTTCCCAGTTGTGACAGGAAGGCGGCGGCGATAAACGTGGTAATATTCGAGTCCATGATAGCCCAGAAGGCGCGGTCGAAACCGGCGGCGATCGAGGCAGTGCGTCCTTTTTTCAGGCGAAGCTCATCCTTGATGCGCTCAAAGATGATAACGTTGGCGTCTACCGCCATACCGATGGTAAGGATCATACCCGCGATGCTCGAAAGGGACAGGGTCAGGTTCAGGGCCGACAGCACGCTGAACATGATGAAAAGGTTAAGGAGCTGCGCGACGATCGCGTTGATGCCGGCTCCCCGGTAATACAGCAGCATAAAGAGGAACACAAGCGCAAGACCGACGGTCAATGCCATCACGCCTTCGCGGATTGCGTCCTCGCCCATGCTGGCGCCGATAACCTGCTGGTTTTCAAGCTGCAGGGGAACGTTGAGCCAGGCGGTACGAAGCACAGCCTTGATGTTCTCGCCTTCCGAGGCGGAAAAGCCTGAAAGCTGCACCTGGCCGGTCGGAATGGGTTCATTGATTACCGCGTGTGATTTGATCTTTTCATCGGAAACGATCGCAAGGCTTTTCTTGACATTTGCAGTCGTCAGATCGGCGAATATCTTGGTGCCCTCGGCATCGAGCACGAAGGTGACCTCGGGCTTGCCGGACATATTGTCGCGGACAGTCTGGGCGCTCTGTATATGCTTGCCTTCAAGGCCCACTTCCTTCTTTATGACAAGAAAGCCGGTCCGCTCGTCGAGACCATAAGAATCCTTGGTATACAAGCCGAGAACCTCGGTATCCGCGGGAATAATTGAAGGATCGATGAGCTTGTATTCCGCGTCAAATGTATTGGTCGGATGCAGCTGATAGTACTGCTGGAAGGCGGTTGTCGCCTCTGAATCGACCATATGGAAGGAAAGCATTCCCTTTCCCATGATGATCGAGTTTATGCGTTCTGAATCGGCGGCACCGGGAATTTCGATGTATATGCGGTCGTCGCCCTGCTGGCGGATAACCGGTTCGGAAAGACCGAATTTGTCGATGCGGCTTTTCAGGGTATCCATGGCCTGGGCCATGGCCTCGGTCTTGAATGTCGTCAGATTGGTGATCGTCGCCTTCTGGCTTTCTGCGGCAGCGGCAAGGTCTGCCTTGATGATGATGCTCATACCGCCCGAGAGATCCAGGCCGAGCTTGACGGTATTTGTCTGAACCGCCTTTATGGCAAGAATGCGTTCACGGTAATTGTTCTCGATCAAGGTGCGGACATCCATCTGGGTGCCGAAGGCTGCAAGGAGGGTTCGTGCCGTCCAGACCGCAGGCACTGCTTTTTTCAAAAGCTTGTAGTTTTTTTTGGCTTCAGCGACCAGCACTGTATATTTATCGGAAACAGGATCCTTGCTGTCGGTGCGGGCCGCTTCCATCAGGGCCTTAAGATCCGCGTTTGCCATATTTGTCGAATAATCCTTGATCTTCTCGCGTGAACCGAGGGCAAGGGCTTTATCTTCTTTCGGTGTAAGATAATACCAATTTACTGACGGCCACAGAAATGCAAAGCATACTGCAAGAACCACCAGAATGAGTACGAACCGGCTTTTTTTGCTCATGATATAACTCCAAGTGCTTAAAAAGTGGTGACAAATCGGAATGATTTGTCACCTTCTCTTTTGATTTATTTTGATTCCTGTGCTTCGGAGGAAGCGTCAGTCTTGGCTTTTTTGGCCGGTTTTTCAGATTTGGAAAACTTGTCCGCTTTTTCTTCAACTACGACAGTCGCGATTGCAGAACGGCTGAACTCGAGTTTACAGGCATCGTCAACCTTAACGATAACGGTTTTTTCCTTGGTAAGCACAACTTCGCCGTGAACTCCGCCGATGGTAATAACCTTGTCGCCCTTCTTGACCGCCGAAATCATTTTTTCGGTGTCTTTTTGTTTTTTATTCTGGGGTCTGATGATGAAAAAATAAAAAATGACAAACACAAGTCCGAATGTGACAATCGGCATAAATACGGAGCCCTGTGAGGCACCCGTTGTGGCGCCCTGTGAGCCCAATAAAAACGGAATAAAATTCATATAAACACTTCCTTAACGTACAAAAATTGTCTCCGGATAAGGTACCATACAGTGGGAATACCAGTCAAGGCAAATAAAAACAGCAAATTATAAGGAAAGCACCCGGGTTACGGTCACCTTCGCAACCCCGAACAATCTCGGAATCGCCTCTACCGGATAGGAAGAACGGGCAGTACGGTTGTATACCTCCGCGACAAGGGCAAGCTCTGAATCGGAACCTGAATACATGGCGGAAGCCGCCGCCGCACGGAAAAACCCGGATTCGAGCAGCTGCGCAGTCGTCAGTTTTCCGTATTTTCGTACGGCAGCCTGGTCCACAAGGGCGGCATTGCCGTCATATCCTATCGCCCATACAATATTTTCCCTAGAAATCACTTGTTGCTCCTTTTACGTAAATCAATGACTTATCCTGTCAATATACCTATTTAAAGCGCATTAATGGACTTTTTCTTACCTCGAAAGCTGTACCTGAAGACCCGACAGCAATTGCGCATACTTTTGATTCAGCGGGTTCAGGGCGATTACCTGTTTCAGGTAATATTCCGCCTTCCGGTAATCATCTTTGTCCAGGTACCATTGATACATCGCAAACAGACTTTGCGAATTCCTCGGATCGGAAAGCAGACTGGAGCGCAGGGATGACAATATTGCGTCCGGATTCGTGCCCATACGGCTTTCATAATAGAATAATTCGCTTTTCAGGGCTGAATGGGCCTCTCCCATGCGGGCGGCTATCAAGGCCGCAGCGGTTTTTGCGTCCCCACTTTCCACGAGAGAACGCAAATAAAGGGCGGTAATTTCATCAGAGGGAGAGGGAACGTTATAAAGGCCTTTTGCGAGAGGCACAGCCTTGTCCGTCCGGCCGGAACCGAGGTAGGAGCGGAGCAGCAGAACGCGGGTATCGTCCCCGGGATTCAGGGAAACGAGCTGTTCGGCAAGCTTTACCGCGGAGGTCCAGTCATTCGCATCAAGGTAATCATTAACCAGCAGGGCGGTTGCCGTCTTATTTAACGGGTCCTTTCCGAGCACCGACAGCACAAAAGCCCTGCCTTCTAGCTGATTGATTGTCGCCCCGCTCTGGTAGCATACCTCGGCAGAGGCCAGAAGTACTTCTATATCGTCAGGATACAGGCGCTGCGCTTCCTGTAAAATAGTTATTGCCAAAACGAGGTTTTTATTCCACTCGCGGATGACGCGGGACCGGAGCAGGAGATAGCTTTTATCGGAGCGGTTTGTGGTCGCAAATGCATCCAGAAGCGAATTTGCCTTGAGATATTCCTTGCGCTCGATCAGGATGCGGGCACGCATGAGCAGAAAGCGGGTATTGTTCGAATCGAGTTTGAGGGCCTTGAGCACATAGGGATCGGCGGAGGTCCAGTCTTTCATCACGAAGGCAGCTTCCGCGCAAAGCTGCACCATCCGGATATTTTCGGGATACCGGGACAGGAGACGGCGGGCAACATCGAGGGCAGCGGTGCCGTTTTCCTTGGCGACGAGATAACGCACATATCCTTCTCCGGCTGGATAGCAGGAGGAGTCAGTGTCCCATGCCTTTTTGTAGTATGATCCTGCCTCTTCCGCCCTGCCCTGCCGTTCCGTCAGCAAACCCAGAAAATAGAAGGGCAGCACCGATTTACCGTTGAGGGATGCGGATTTCAGCAGGGCCGCTTCGGCATCCGCATAATAATCCCCCTGAGCGGTTGAAATAACCATTACGAGCGAGGGAAGGATAAGGGACAGAAAATCGGCGTTCCCGGTATTATAGTCATATACCCCCATTCTGGCAGAACGGATCGCGCCGATATAGCTACCGGTCTCGGGAACGGAGGGAATGGACCAGTTTATGCTTTCAAGAGGATACAAAATGGTCATAAGCTCGCCGGCAACCGAAAGGGCAATGCGGTTTGTGTCGGTCATACCCCGGGAATCGGCGCTTATCCGTTCAACGGCAAGACGAATACTGTCCGGAGAACCGATTTCAAGGGCATTGAGTGCGGCGCTGTCGATGCTGTTTTTTTTCAATTGGTCTTTTGTCGGTACCGCAAGCAGGGTTCCCCCACCTTCGGAAACGGCAGACGGAGTTATCGAAGGCCCCACCTTTTGATCCGCCGAGCCTGAAAGCTGCATGGAATTAAGAGTATCCCCGGCCGGATTGACGGGGGGCGCAGACCTGCAGCCCGAGGCGAAAAGTAGACTGATTATCCAGACAGAGCAGGATGACCTCAATACATTATTCATCAAAATCCTTGGCAGACTTTTTTCTCTGAAACAGCCAAACAATGAAAGCGAATACATAGGGCAGCAAAAACAGGGGAAACCACCACAGGGCTATCGATTTGAAAGAAACAGTGATGATCTTGGTAGTGAATAGAAGAAAAACGAAACCAAGACTTGAAAAGGCCGCAGCGAGCACAATATAGGTGGCCTGTATTTTACGGAATTTGAAAAAACCCGAAATAAGGAAGGACATTGCGATAAAGAACATCAGCAGCGGCCATATCATGGGCAGGGGCACATACACCAGACGCAAATCGATAAGAATCAGAAAAAGGATGCTGACCAGAAGCAGGAATGTGGCGGTGAAAAAAAAACGGATGCGGTTCTTTAATTGAATACCGGCATAGAGCAACATTGCCCCCGCGAAAAAAGTCACGCCGGACAGCATGAAGCGGGGCATTTCGAGGTTCCCCAGCATAAGGAGGGTTATGACTACCACGGTAAAGCCGATGCTTGCGGGAAGGAGAATATGAGAACAACTGATAATCAATTTTTTTATAAAGTCTTTAGTGCTCAAGGCCAATGCCTCCCTTGAACGGTCATTATACCGTAAAGTGTTCCATCTTGCCAATACAAACAAGCCTATGTTACTATCACAACCGTGTTTAAGACTAACATTGCCATATATATGCTTTCCGCCGCCTTATTGTGTTCTGTTTCCTGTACGAACGGGCAGCACAATTATCTGATAGACGAACTGGGTGAAAGTAAAACCGAACAAAAACACCTGCTCGCCCTGCTCGAAAGCGGACATCCCGATACGGAAAGCCGTTTTGCCCTTATGAAGGGAATTGCGGGCAATCTGCTTGCCGAAGGGCATACCGACAGCCTTATCCTGTTCCTTACCTCGTCCGTCGAGAACAATCCGGACAATCCCTACAACGCATACTGGCTCTTGATGGTCGCCAATTCATACCTCGAGAACAATGCCCCGAAGGTTGCCGGCTATTATTTCGAACGCATTCTCAAAAATTGTCCCGACCTCGAGATCAAGGGCCAGTCAATTCACCTTATCTGCCTGCAGCATCTTATCAAGATAACCGAGTCACCGGAGCTTCAGATCAAGTATTACAATGATCTGATCACGCGGTTCGCGTCGAATATCGATCTCGGCTATTCCTATTTTATGATGGCCCGTTCCTATGAAAAACTGGGCGAGTGGCAGCTTGCAATACAAACATATACGCAATTTTTAAGTTACGGACGCTACAGTATTTTAATACCCGGCGTGCCCGACTCATATGAATACGCAAAGCGGATCGTGGACTACAACACCTCATCCAAGGACTGGACCTTTGACACCCTTGATGATCTGGTGACGAACATCAAAAACGCCATCGCAACGTACAACTACCGTGCGCTCGACAATTACCGCGCAAAGGTCAATTTTTTCGCCATGTCCTGGAAGCAGGAATCAAGCGATACCAATTCCCAGGCCGATTTCCAGATGCAGGACTTTATGGGCGGCAACCGGATTAAATATAACGATGTGGTGGATGCCTCATCCAACCCGAACGAGGCCTTTCTCCGCACCTCGGGATGGAGCCAATATGTCGACGTATGGTATCTGTATTTCAGAAAGGTAAACTTTCCCGCGGATCCGGAAATTCACGGACGATGGGAATGGGCAGGAATTTATTACGGCGAAATGGAGAAAAATTATAAAAATGACTAATAAAAAGACTTTCCGCAAGCTGGGGCTTACCGGTTTGCTGGCCCTCCTGCTTTGCCTGCCCCTCGCCGCCTCCGTAGAGGGCGAAACAGTAGCAGACGCATTGACGGATGCCCAGGGAAACGGCCTCGTGCCCCCGGCTGCCTGTCCTGCCGCCGACACACCGGCCGGTGTCACTACTGCCGCCCCCCCCCTGACCGTACCGGCTTTCGTCATTCCCGACAATGAACTAATCCGAAAATTCCGGGATCAGTATACCACCCCGGAGGGCCTCAAATACCTGTCGGCCATCATGAAGCGCTCGGTCCCGTACCGGGACTTTATCAGCGAAGAGATCAGCCTTCAGGAAGTTCCCTCCTTTCTTCTCTATTTACCCGTGATTGAATCCGGATACTCTGTTACCGCCGTCTCCCGCTCGGGGGCTACCGGTATGTGGCAGTTCATGCGCAACAGCGTGGGCGGCTACAATATACGCATAAACGAATGGATGGATGAACGGCGCGATCCCTGGATCACCTCGAAGGCCGCGATCAAAAAGCTCAAGGAAAACTACAACTACCTCGGGGATTGGTACCTGGCCCTCGCCGCCTATAACTGCGGCCTCGGCGCAACCCAAAACGCGATCAAAAAGGGCGGAAAGGCCGATTACTGGTATTTGTGCGAAAAGGGTTTTTTTAAAAAAGAAACCGTGCTCTATGTACCGAAACTCCTTGCGATCGCGGACATCCTCTCGAACAGCGCCCAGTACGGTATTGATCTGGGGGATACGGCTACAAACCTGCCCTTTGTGACTGTCGATGTCAAGCGCGCCCTGGACATCAATCTCCTTGCCAAGGAAACCGGAATTGATCCCTCCATCCTCAAAACCGCGAATCCCGCGCTCTTCTACCATATTACCCCGCCCAACATGGCGTATGCGCTCAGAGTGCCCTCGGACCAGGAAACGATGATCCGGTCCGTTCTTGAGGATAAAACACGGCTGCTTCTCGAGTACTACATGTACAAAATCAAGTCCGGGGATACCCTGTACGCCCTCGCCCTGCATTACGGCATCACGGCGGACATGATTCTGGAATATAATCCCGGGCTCAAAGCCTCAACCCTGAAAATCGGAAAAAACCTGGTAATCCCCGCACTCAAGCAAATCGGGGCATATACGGGCAAAAAAGACCCGGATACTCTTGATTTTTCAGGCACCTATCTCGTAAAACAGGGGGACAGCCTCTGGTCAATATCCCTTGCCTACAATATTCAGGTGGAAACCCTGGCAGAAAAAAACAATCTGGAAGTGAATTCCGTTCTCAAGTTGGGAAAAGTGCTCCGCGTGCCGATACTTTAAACCGGAAGGAGCTGAAGATGTTAAAAAAACCGATACTGGTGCCCTGCCTGCTCATGCTTTCTGCCCTATCAGCCCTTTCGGCACAGGATACGTCGGTTTCCGCACAAGCTTCGATGAACTGGAATACAAATCTGATTCATTCCGTTATTTCCCTCGATGCCCGAAAAAAGGGCATAGAGCTGCCGACCGGGCGGAGTTCCGCACTGCAGATACTCGAGATGGAAACCCCCTCCTTCCTGAAGGACACGTTTTTTTCAATCCTGGTCAATTCCTCCGAAAAACTCGGTAACGCGGTCGCGCAAAACGAAATATCCCTCACCGACCTCAATACCGTAATCGAAAAAGGGAAAAAGACCCCGCCTTATTTTTCTCTCGACCAGACTGCAATTTCCATGACCCATACAATGTCCATGACGGATATAGGCAGCCTCTTCATCACGAATACCGCTTCCTTTGCCCCTAAAATCCCCCTTGAAACGGTCCCTTCCCGGGCATACACCGGCATCCTGATCGATGCGCGGGGACTTCTGAAAGTCCACGGAGAATATGTCGCCGCGCCCCTGGTGCCCTGCCTCTTTCCCCGGGTATGGAGCGGCAGAATGGATCTTCTGTATGAAAAGAACATGGTTTCCCCGGAAAAGGCCAAAGCGAAAGGCATAGTGACCTATTCTGCATCCCTTGACGAAGGGACCTACCGTGACCGCATCGGAAACGATCCCCTGAGAATCACCGCACGCGAGATATTCGGGATAAACCGTACCGATCCGGTCATTTCGCAGAACGATTACCTGAAAATCATGTCGATACCGGCGAACCGGCAGCTCCTGAATGACGGCAGCGTAGTCATCATCTGCGATCCGGATCAGCTTGAGATGAAAAATCTGGGACCGGTCAAGGATGACAACTACTACTTTACCTGGGAGGAAATCGACGCGGAACTGAACAAAAAAGGGGTAAGCCGCATTGATTTCTCGAACACCTGGGAGGGCATGAAACTGACGATCTACGATATCAGATTTGTCGCCGATACCGCAAAAGTCCTCGCCGAGGAGCAAAGCCGTCTCGACGCGATCGCCGACGCGCTCTCTCTTGCAGGGCCTGATGCCCACTTCAACGTGGAGGGACATACGGCAAGCGTCGGAAAACCGGCGGGAGAGATGGCCCTCTCCATAGAAAGGGCGAAAAAAATAGCTGAAGAACTCGCAAAACGGGGAATAGATGCCTCCCACATCGAAGCCTCGGGATTCGGGGGAACGCGTCCCCTGGCGTCGAATGAAACGGATGACGGCAGGGCAATGAACCGTCGGGTAGAAATTACCATTCGTCTGGATTGACGGGTGCAAGAGCTCATGTTATTATCGAGCGAGACAAAAAGGGGTTCCTATATGTCGATTGAAGCAAAAAAAGTGACAGAAAACGAAATTGACCAGGATTTTTTATCGGTACACGACGATGAATTCGACTCAGCCAAGATTTACTGCGCAAACTGCATCCACTGCAAACTGATCCCCGCGCCCGGAAACACCACGGACCAGTTTTATCTCCGCGTCCGCTGCAACGCGGGAAAATGGAAGAAAAAACTCGGCGGAGAAAAACAATACAAGTATTTCACTGTTACCAGACGCAGTATCGATTGTTGTGATGCATATGAGGATATGGGCGACACTTCCGATTTTCTCCGTGACCTCAGAAAAACGCTTCCAATACGGGACGAACTTTACGATAAGGAATAACTGCAAATGAAAGGTAATAAACTCCAAGCCCGCTTTCATGCGGCGCACGCACTGCTGAGCGCGGTACTTCTTTTCTCCGTATCAGGCTGTATGTCTGTACCCGATCCTGCCTCAGTCCCTCCGGAATTGGGAGTCGCCGAGCTGAGCCAAAAGGGCCAGCAGGCCTTCGACAAGAACAATTTCAAGGCCGCCGAAGTGTACTACCAGTTAATCATCAACCGGTTCGGCACCGACGCCGCGGCCCTGACCTCAGCGGAATACGAAATCGCACATCTGCGGATGAAAAAAGAGAACTGGGCTGACGCCAAGATCCGGCTCGAGGCAATCATTGCGCGGTACGACGTTGCCGGAGAAACCGGTCTCCCGCCCGAATACCTTGTTCTGGCAAAGAACGACTTGGCCCGCATCCCTGTAAAGAAAGCACCGGAACCAATCGCTGCCCCCGTAAAAGCCGCGTCGCCTGCCCTTACAGATGCACCGGCCGCTCCGGCAAATTGAATCAGGCTTTTACCGAACGCTAAAAAAGCATAACAGGGTACAAAAAAACCGGCTTGCCTTAAAAAAGGGATAAGCCGGTTTTTTTTGATCCGTTTTTTTTTACTCCGTGGTTCCATGAGGCAGGATGATCACATTCATCTGCACGCCGTGATCGCTTGCTTCCTTGTCCACGATTTCTTTCGTCACCCTTCCCCGCGGCTTCGGGTGCGGCGGGGCGTCGCCGATCAGTATGATCTTTTTGTCAGCTTCGGGATTCCAGGGATAGGCAAGCGCACCGTCCAGCGCTTCGTAGACCGCCTCAGGAATATCGCGTCCGCCCTGGACACGGAAGCTGTCGAGCGCCTTGCGGAACACAGTCAGGTCTGTCGTGAAGGGACATGCGGTCTTTACCAGAAAATCCTCGAAATAATCCTTGTAGAGCACAAGACCTATGCGGTACGAGGGGTAGGTCGGCAGTATTTCCGAAAGCAGACCGTCAAGCAGCTCCCTCATTTTCTTGACGTCATCCATCATGCTTTCCGTCGCGTCAATCACAAATACCAGGTCGAGGGTTTTCTCCCCCGGAGGCACGAGAATTGACTCGATAAGCGGGATAAGGTCGTCGGGGCTTTTCGCGTACAGGGTTTTTCCCCGGGTGCGGTCGGCAAGATCGCTAAAGGTGGCAACCGTGTCGGTCATGTATTTAGTGCCCTCGGGAGGAGCTTTGAGGGCAGCCTTTTGAGTCAGACGCAGGCGGAAAGGATTATCGGAAAAGGAACCCGTATAGTCGCCGTAGGGTTTGGAGAAGGCGCGGATATTCAAGTAAGTTCCGTCAAGAACCTGCACCTCGGCATGGCGGGACCACTCATATCCATACGCTATCAGGTAGGGAATCCATATGTGATAGGCTTCGCCGAGGGGTGTATCCTTTTCCGTGGTAGAATCGATGAGGCTGTAAATTTTTTTTTCGGGGCGGATAAAGGCACCGTCGAGCAGTCTTTTCTCGTCTCCGTTGACCGCGTTGTATACGGGAGCGCGATAGGCATAATTGTCCGATTTCAGCGACGGGTCCCGGGTCGTTTCGGTTAAAAGGACCGACTTGATGTCGGCTTTCGCCCGGATATACAGATGATAGCCCCCGTCCGGGCTCTGGAGAATCCGCACATCATCCTTCCCGACAGACAGATCGAGGGCAGAAAGGTACGCGCACGAAAGGGAGGCAAGTATAAAACACAGTATTGGTTTCATATCCAGAGTATCGGAAGAAAAACCCTCTCTCTTGATACAGGCCCCTCATCGGTGTTATTGTAAAACCACCATGGAAAACAACACCAGAAAACGAATTCTCACCGGGGACAGGCCCACGGGCCGCCTTCATTTGGGTCACTATGTCGGATCAATCGCCAACCGCGTACGGCTTCAGGACGAATACGAGTGTTTCTTTATCATTGCCGATCTGCATACCCTGACGACAAAGCCGGAAAAAAAACATATTGATGAACTTGCGGACAATGTGCGCCAGATGGTGCTCGACTATCTTGCCTGCGGCATAGATCCCGCGAAATCGGTCATATACCTTCAGTCAGCGGTTCCCGAAGTTGCCGAACTGAACCTTTTTTTCAGCACTCTCGTCACGGTGCCGCGCCTGTCCCGCATACCCTCGATAAAGGAAATGGCACAGAACGCGCACCTGTCCGAGCTACCCCTGGCCCTTCTCGGCTATCCCGTGCTCCAGGCCGCCGATATCCTGATGTGCCGGTCCCACCTGGTGCCGGTCGGCAAGGACAATGAAAGCCATGTCGAGCTCACCCGCGAAATCGCCAAGCGCTTCAATTTCATGTATGGAGAAACCTTCCCGATTCCGGACGTCATGGTCAGCGACTTCGGCTCCCTCGTCGGCATCGACGGGCAGGCCAAGATGTCCAAGAGCCTCGGAAACGCTATCTTCCTATCGGACGACGCAAAAACCGTGACCAAGAAAGTAAACGGCATGTTTACCGACCCGAACCGGACGAGCGCCGATGTGCCCGGACGCGTCGAGGGAAATCCCGTCTTTATCTATCATGACGCCTTCAATCCGGACAAAGCTGAAGTCGCGGACCTGAAGGAACGCTATCTGACCGGCAGGGTCGGGGACGTCGAGGTCAAGCAAAAACTCGGCGCGGCCCTGAATGCCTTCATGGATCCGATCCGCGAGAGGCGCACCCATTTCGAGGCGCAAAAAGGCCTTGTGGAAGAAATCATTTTCGACGGCACGATGCGTATGCGGGAAGAAGCCAGGGAAACCCTGAATATCGCCAAAAAGGCAATGGGCCTCTCTTCTGTATGGAAGGGCATCAGCCGAAAAGCCGAGGATACCCGTAAAAAACGGGAAAAAGGGGAATAAACCGTGGCAGGAAACTCGTTCGGAACGCTTTTCAGGATATCCACCTTCGGGGAAAGCCACGGCAAAGCCCTCGGCGTCATCATAGACGGCTGCCCTGCGGGACTCGACCTCGACGAGGCGGTCATCCAGAAGGATCTCGACCGGCGGCGCCCAGGCGCCCATGCCGAGGCGTCCGACGGAACCAAACAGGATCCCCGCCTCAATCCCTCGATGACCTCCCGGAAAGAGGACGACAAGTGCGAAATCCTGTCAGGAATATTCGAGGGTAAAACGACGGGAACCTCGATCGCGATTCTTATTCGGAACACAAACCAGAAATCAGAGGATTACGGGGACATCGCGACGAAGTTCCGCCCGGGACACGCGGACTATCCCTTTTTTATAAAATACGGAATCCGGGACTACCGGGGCGGCGGACGCTCCTCCGGGCGGGAAACCGCCTCGCGCGTAGCCGCAGGGGCAGTGGCCAAGGTCTTTCTCGCGCAGAAAGGAATCACCGTCCGGGCCTGGACAGCGGAAGCGATCGGCATCAAATGCAAAACCTTCGACGAAAGCGTCATTGAACGGAATCCCCTCCGCGCCTGCGACAATAAGGCAGCGGCGAAAATGCTGAAAAAAATCATCGAGCTGAAGACCAAAGGCGACAGCGGAGGCGGAATCATAACCTGCCGGGTAACAGGTGATGGCAAGGGACTTCCCGTAGGACTGGGCGAGCCGGTTTTCGACAAACTGGACGCCTCTCTTGCCCTCGCCATACTGTCTATCGGTGCGGTCAAGGGCATCGAATTCGGCTCGGGCTTCGAAAGCGCGCGGATGAAAGGCAGCGAATGGAACGATCCCATGAGGCGCGACAATGCTACGGGCTCACCGGTTTTCGTCACCAATCATGCGGGAGGCATCCTGGGGGGGCTCTCCACCGGCGCCGACATCGTGTTCAGCGCGGCAATAAAGCCCGTATCCTCGATCGGCATTCCACAGAAGACGATAGACGTGCACGGAATGGAAACGGACATCGAAGTCCGCGGCAGGCATGATGTATGCCTGTGTCCCCGCATTGTCCCGGTCATCGAAGCAATGACCGCCCTCGTGATCATGGACCTGTACCTCGCCCAAGCGGCACTCCGTCCGATCCAGCACAATCTGCCTTGAAACGAAGAGGGGGGGGGCATTTATTTACGTCTTCCGCTTTACGGTAAAGGGGAAGCATGATATCCTCTATACATGAATATTCTTGAAGTACAAAAGGCCCTTGAAGCCGAATTGATTGAAGGAACCGCGCAGGACAATATCGAGATCCTCTCCGCATGCGGCGCCGATCTTATGAGCGATGTGATGGCCTTCGTCAAGGACCAGGTGCTGCTTTTAACCGGATTGATCAACGTGCAGGTAATCCGCACCGCCCTTCTAATGGACATCCAGGCGATCTGCTTTGTCCGTGGAAAAAAACCTAACCAGGAAATGATTGCCCTGGCGAAAGAAAACGATATCGTCCTGTATACCACCAAACTTCCCCTCTTCCTCGCATGCGGCAAGCTTTATCAAGCGGGCGTACGGCAGGGCGGAGTGCGGGCGATAGATTAAGATACCGCCGATACAATGAATTACCATTTCACGGTTCCTGGAGACGATTTTTCCCGCGCGGGAAACGCCTCCTCCGAGATAAAAAAAATACTCCAGCGCCTCGGCATCCCGACAAGTGTGATCAAGCGCACCGCGGTCGCCATGTACGAGGCAGAGATGAACATGGTCGTGCACGCAGGCGGCGGAGAGGCTGACGTAACCATCGAAGTCGATGCTATCACCATCGTGATGAAGGACCAGGGTCCCGGCATTGCCGACATCGACCTGGCGATGCAGGACGGCTTTTCCACCGCGCCTGCGCTCGTGCGTGAACTCGGATTCGGGGCTGGTATGGGCCTGCCGAACATGAAACGGAATACCGACGAATTCAAAATAGAGTCCGTTCCCGGAAAGGGAACAACAATCACGATGAAGATAAAGATTGCGGAGGCCTGATGAACGAAAGCACGCGCAGCCATTCGGTGATACTCGACGAGAATGAATGCAAGGGCTGCACCGTCTGCGTCACGACCTGTCCGACCGAGGCAATCCGCGTCCGCAGCGGCAAGGCATGCATCCTTGACGAGAGATGCATCGACTGCGGCGAATGCATACGCCGCTGTCCGAACCACGCAAAAAAGGCACGCTCCCTGGATACCTCCCTTCTCGGGATTCCCGGTACGGGCAGCGACTTTGAATACGTCATAGCCCTTCCCGCCCCATCCCTTTACGGGCAGTTTCCCTCCCGATACTCCATCGGCGATATCCACTCCGCCCTGCTCAGCCTGGGCTTTGACGCGGTATTCCCGGTAGCCTCCGCGACCCCCTTCATCGCCCGGGAAACGCGGGAGCTTCTGGGCAAGAAGGAAGGGACGGAACCGAACCGGCCCCTCATCTCGTCCAGCTGCCCGACCATCATCAAGTTTATCCAGATACGCTTCCCCACCCTTCTCGGCCACATTGCCCCGGTCATCGCGCCGATGGAGCTTGCGGGCCGTCTTGCGAGAAAGGAAGCGAAAAAAACGGGGAAGCGCATCGGCGTTTTCTTCATATCCCCCTGCGCCGGAAAAATCACCGAGTCTTCCTCTCCGATCGGAAACGAAAAATCGACGATTGACGGGGTTTTCAGCATGAAGGATATCTACCTCCCGATGCTCTGTGCCCTTTCGAAAATGGAAAGCGAAGGGAAATCCGTGGAAATCGGCGCGGAAGAGATTGCCTGGGGTCACGCAGGAGGGGAAGCTGAGGCGACGGTCTCGCTCTCGGGACATACGTACCTGGCGGTTGACGGAATGGACCAGTGCAGAAAAATCCTCGAAACCGTCGAAGACGGCAAACTTGGCATGATCGACTTCCTGGAACTGATGGCATGCACCGGGGGCTGCGTCGGCGGGCCTCTCTCCCCGACCAATCCTGCCCTCGCCCGCTTTACGATAACGCAGCGCAAAAAAGGTTTCGCCCATTCCTCGGCACCCCTCACGGAGGCGCATCCTGAAAAGCCGTCCGGAGCGAAATGCGCAGACCGCCTGCGCACGAAGGAATTCCCGGCACGTCCGGCTTTGCTGCTCGACAGCGATTTTCAAAAGGCGCTCCGGATGATGGCCACGATGGAAGAAATCTACGAAGGCCTTCCCGGACTCGACTGCGGCTGCTGCGGCGCTCCGAACTGCCATGCCCTGGCCGAGGATATAGTGCGGGGAAACGCGAACAGGACAGACTGCGTCATCATCCTCAAGGAGCAGTACCGCGCGCTTCTGGAAAGCGGCAAAACCGATTTAAAATGAAAAAAATGATGCGGAGCGAAATGAGAGCGCGGGTCAGCTCTTTCGTTGGCCTCTCGTCTTCCTCCTCGAGCATAGCCCCCTCTTGCCTTCCCCCGGATAGGGGAACCGTATTTGCCTTTCTCCCGACAAAATATGAAATAGATACAATTCCCCTCATCCGATCCGCCCTCGAAAAAGGCATGACCGTGGCCGTGCCGCGCGTTCACGAGAAGGAAATGCATTTCCACCAAATTACCTCGGCTGACGGCCCCTTTGAAAAAGGTCCCTTCGGCATACGGGAACCGCCCGGGAACAGTCCCTCCGTTTTCCCCCCGGCATTTCCCTTTCCATTGCTCGTACTCGTACCGGGGCTTGCCTTCACCCGGAGCGGGGATAGACTCGGCAAGGGCGGCGGATATTACGACCGCTTTCTCGCCGGGCTTTTAGCCGCCTTTCCGGAAGAGCGTAAAAACATCATCCTTGCAGGCGCCGCATGGTCCGT
>JAYVSC010000094.1:0-2072 GCA_043775705.1 Spirochaetales bacterium
TTGCTTCCGCGGTATTGACGAATGTGTATACATAGTCGGGATCGTAGGAATCCAGGCTTTTGGTTACAATTCCGTTTTCCTTTACCGTAATATTCTGAATGGTCGCTCCGGTCGTGCTGTTGGTGTTCATGTCGGTATGAAGAACGATTGTATTGCCCTTTACCGCATAGGCGCCGGAAGGCATGGTTTTCGCGAGCGGAGATGCGGTGGTTACGCCGTTATACACGCAGAAGTTCCCGGTATCCTCGGTTGGCTTGGTCGCGTCTACGCTGCTCGAGATATAGAAATACCATTCCTTACCGCTGGTCATCGTGTTTCCCGCAAGATCCGCGAGATCGGAAGACAAGGTCACGGTGACCGTGGCATTCGAGGGCATGTAAGATTTGGGAGAGGTGGAGAGAGGCGTCAGGGTGAAACTGGTTGCAGTCGAAGAGAACGAAAAATACGCGGAGGGAGTACCGGAAGAAAAAAGGGTCGTCGTGACCGGAGTGATTGAACCGGTCGGAATCGAGGTGATCGTTATGACCGCCTCTTTCAGGAAGGATGCAGGATCCATGTCTTTGGTGAAAGTGACAAAAATGGGCTGATTCTTCGCCACCGAACTTGCCTGCAGGGCCGGGGAAGAAATCTTGACCGCAGGTCTTGCGATGAAGCCGGCGATAATCCTTATATCGTCGGCCGCTTTTGTAACCGTCACAGTCGTAACTGCCTGATCTGCATGGGAGAAGACGACGGTGCCGGTTCCTTCCGCGGTCCATCCGCCGAACACATAGGCTTCATTGACGGTGGCGGTAATGCTGAATGCATCGCCGACTTTTTTCGTTATGGAGCCGAGCAGGGAAAGATTTCCCCCCGCGGTCGGCGTTGCCGAGACGGTGAAGGTCACATTCGGGGCGTTTGCCTTGGTGACTTCATCGGCGAGCAGTTTTTTAAAATCCTTGTCGCTGGACATGAAATTGTCGCATCCTCCCAGAAAAACAAGACCAAGGGTCAGGATTACTGTCAGGGCTTTCTCGAATGTAATGCGTCGTTTCATGATTTGTTCCTTTTATTCAGGTTTTTCCGTTTCAGGCGGAAACGCACGGCAAGACCCGCCCCCGCTGCAGTAAGGCCTGCAAGAAGGACGGCGGCTATCGGGACGGGTGATTTTTCTTTTACGGGGAGCGAGGGACTTGCAGAGTCGTGAGCATAGGATGCGTCGACCGGAACAGCTTCCTGAACTTCAGAAGCCGCCACGTTGTCACGGACAATTTTTTTTATTTCTTTCGGATTTATCTGAACTGATTCGACTGGATTTATTTCGGGGGCAGCTTCCTGCGGCTTGCTCACTTCCTCAACAACTGCTTGTTCAGCTTTTTCGGAGGGTTTCACTTCGACTGTCAGCGTAGCTTGTACAGCGCTCACTTCAGCAACCGCAGCAGGTTTTTCCACAACCGCTGCAGGCTTCTCAGTAATCACTGCGCTCTGAGTCGGCCTTTCAATATCCGCCACGGGTTTCTCCGCACTGATCACGGCAGGTTTTATGTCTGCTGCGGGCAAAGCAAGGACTGCGGGCAAAACCGGTGCCGCGGGCAATGCAGGAGGAAGTACAGGCGGAGCCTTCTGAACAACAACAGTTTTCTTGATTACAGTGGTTTCAGGCGCTGCCGCTTTCATGATCGAGAGCATACTGCTCAAGCCCCCGGTTACCGCTTTGGGTTCCGGTGCGGTTTGGACAGCAGGGGCTGGTTCTACAGGAGCTGCGGCAGCTGGCGCGAGAACAGCGGGTGCGGGTTCTAAAGCTGCAGCGGCAGCAGATGCGGCTACGATTTCAGCAGCGGGAACGACAGCGACGGCCGTAGCTGCGACGGCAGCGGGTACAGGTGCGGCAGGCACAGTTACGACAGCCGGCGCTTGGGCTTCGATCGTCTCAGCCACCGGGACAGCTGATATTTTCTCCGGCGCGCCTTCGGTTTCGTTCCCGGTTTTTTTTACGGTAGTTTGGGCAGGGGCTGCAATCTTGATTTCCTCGACGGGAAGAACTGCGCTCTCGGGCGCAGGGGTTTCCTTTTTTTGTACGGGAAGGGCAGCTG
>JAYVSC010000095.1:0-14224 GCA_043775705.1 Spirochaetales bacterium
ATTCCGAATGCCGGCCTTTCCGCGGGGTATCGTTTTCACCTTCGTGACCTTGTCTCCCTCACCCCGCTGATCGGAGGCAGTTTCGGCATCGCCGCCTCAGACGCAAGCGTCTCTCCCGTCTTTGAAGTTTCAGTCAGTCTCCGGGGGGCGCTCCGCCTTGACCAAAGGAATTACCTTATCCTTACCCCTTTGTTTTCTGTGCCTTTTTCATCCGGGATTTCCCCGCGTTTTTCCCTTTCTCTCGGAACGCGGACCGAGATTCCCTGGCTCGGTGCCCTGCCCCCGGCCCCGCCCCCCCTGCCCCGGGCAAAACCGCTTATAAGCGCAGTCCCCACCCTGTTTTCCCCCGACAATGACGGGATCGACGACCGCACGACACTTTTCATCACCGTGCCCAAACCTGAATCCGTCAAATCCTGGAAGGTTACCATACGCTTCCCCGACGGAAAAACAGTCAAGGTGTTCTCGGGTAAGGGAAAGCCGCCTGATAGCCTTGTCTGGAACGGCAAATCGGATACAAACGCCGAGAGCGAACCGGCCTTTAATTACCGGGTTATGCTTGAATCTACAGATATATTGGGACGGACAGAAAAAGCCGAAACGACGGTTACCATTGATATCCTTGTCATCCGCGACGGCGACCGGTTTAAAATCCGGGTTCCGGATATACGCTTCCCTTCCTATTCCTGGGAACTTTCCGAAAAGGAATCAATGTCTCTCTTGATAAAGAATCGCGCGGTACTGGAACGCATCGCGACATTGTTTACGCGCTTCCCCGACTATAGAATGATAGTGGAAGGACACGCGAACGCGATCAACTGGAATGATCCGGAAAAAATGAAGAGAGAGCAGGAAGCGGTGCTTATCCCCTTGTCGCAAAAGAGAGCGGAGACGGTAAAGCAGGCGCTGATTCTGCTCGGGGTGGGACCCGAACGCATCAGCACCGCCGGTCTCGGGGCTATCAACCCGGTGGCCGAGTTTTCCGATTCGGAAAACATCTGGAAAAACCGGCGGGTTGAATTTATTCTGGCAAGGTAGGTTCGGAGGACTTGACGCCGGTGGCGTCGAAAAGAATCGCACATAGTGTGGTGATGAGGGTTCCGGACACCGCGACTAAAAGCCCCTGATGCATGCCGTCCCGGTCGAGCCCGTCGCCTGCGCCGGAAAAAAGAATGCCGATTCCCCCGACCGTAATGGCCAAGCCCAAGGCAATTCCCGCAAAGGAAGACCTATGGAGCACTATCCGAGTGCTCTCGTTCCACTTTCCGCCCCAGACCGCCTTTTCCGTTGGAGGAGGAGGATCATAGACATCCGAAACGCCGCCGATAACCTGGGAGTTGATTCCGTCGGCAGGAACAGTGATGCCTTCGATCGAGGACGAAGTTCCGTTATCTCCCGCCGGGCCGTTTTCAATCGCAGGGGCGGCTTCTTGCGCAAAAACGTTGAGGCATGCCGTAATCAAACAAATGAAATAGAACGAATTACTCTTTTTCATGCTGCCCCTTTTTAAAAAAAACTCGTCTGACTTACAGAGTATACTGTAGTACAATCGGTGTATAGAAGGGAGGTCCTGTATGGATGCGGCGGAACTGAAGATAAAGGGGAAAATTTACGAACTGCCCGTGATTGAGGGAACAATGGGGGAGAGAGCGATCGACATCAGCAATCTCCGCAGGGACAGCGGGTTCATCACCCTAGACAGCGGGTACCAGAATACCGGCAGCTGCAGGAGCGCCATCACCTTTATCGACGGTGAAAAGGGAATCCTCAAATACAGGGGAATCCCGATCGGGGAGCTTGCCGCGAAAGCCACCTTCATCGAGACCGCCTATCTGCTGATCAACGGAAAACTGCCGGACCGGCACCAGAAAGCGGGGTTCTCCAGCCTCCTGAACGAGCACTCGATGCTGCACGAGGACATGATTCACTATTTCGAGCGGATACCGCCTACGGCCCATCCGATGGCCATCCTCAGCACCGTCGTCAATGCCCTTGCCATATTTTATCCGCAAGTCGTGGCGGAGGAAAGCGACGGCACCCAGTTCAACATCATGGCGGCGAGACTGATCTCGAAGATACGGACCATAGCCGCCTTCTCCTACAAGAAGTCGATCGGCGAGCCCTTTGTCTATCCCAAGTACGACCTGAGCTACTGCAACAACTTTCTGAACATGATGTTCAACAGCCCCGTCAATCCCTATGCCATCGACCCGGATGCGGAAAAAATCCTCAACATGATTCTCGTCCTGCACGCGGACCACGAGCAGAACTGCAGCACCTCGACGGTACGCCTCGTGGGAAGCTCGCGGGTTAACCTCTATTCGTCGGTCTGCGCGGGTATATGCGCGCTGTGGGGGCCCCTTCACGGAGGAGCCAACCAGGATGTCATCGAAATGCTGGAGGAGATCAACAGGTCAAAGGCGTCGATCAAGGACGTGATAGCGGGAGCCAAAAACAAACAGAGCGCATTCCGCCTTTCCGGCTTCGGCCACCGCGTCTATAAGAACTTCGATCCGCGGGCCACGCTATTGAAGTCCGCGGCGAAAGAGTTCCTTTCCAAAAGGAAGATCCAGGATCCCCTGATGAACATTGCCCTCGAGCTCGAGGAAGCGGCGCTAAAGGATGATTATTTTATCGAGCGTAACCTCTACCCGAACGTCGATTTCTACAGCGGCATTCTCTACCGCGAAATGGGTATCCCGACCGACATGTTCACCGTGCTGTTCGCCATGGGCAGGATGCCGGGATGGATTGCGCAGTGGAAGGAAATGCACGACACCCTTCCCTTCCGTATCGGCCGGCCCCGCCAGATCTATACCGGCGTTCCGGACGACATCTACCGGCCGCTGGAAAACCGATAGCCCTGCGAGGGAGCGGCGTCAGGTCCGCTCTTTCGCCTTGGCCTCGTCCCAGAAAAGATCCATCTGGATAAAGTTCGACTTGTCCATCGCAAGGGAGGCGTCTTTCATCGCCTTCTCGATATATTTGAAACGGCTCGTAAACTTCGCGTTGGTCCGCGTCAGGGCGACGCCCGGGTCTATCTTGAGGTGGCGCGCGATGTTGACGATCGCGAAAAGCAGGTCGCCGAGCTCGCCCTCTATTTCCGTCCTGTCGCCCTCGGCGATCGCCACCCGCAGCTCGGCGAGCTCCTCGTCGACCTTCGCCCAGACATGGTCCAGATGCTGCCAGTCAAAGCCGGTCTTGGCCGCCTTTTTCTGCAGCTTGTGGGCCCGCTCGAGGGCGGGCATGCCCTTCGACACCTCGTCGAGGATTGAAGCGCCGGCGCGTCCCTCGACCCCCCGCTTGATGACGTCCCACTGGGCGAGCACCTTCTCCGCGGTATCGGTGCGGCCTTCGCTGTCCGGGCCCGCAAAGCCCGCCGTCTCGCCGAACACGTGGGGATGGCGGCGGATCAGCTTGTCGGATACCGTGCCGAGGGAGTCCGCGACGGTGAAGTCGCCCTTCTGCTCGTACATGTAGGAAAGCATTACCGCGTTCAAAAACACGTCGCCGATTTCCTCGCACACGTGGGCGCTCTCGCCCTCATTGATCGCCTCGACGGTTTCGTACGCTTCCTCGATGAGGGTTTCCCTGAGGGTAAGCGGCGTCTGCTCTATGTCCCAGGGACAGCCCCCGGGATTCCGCAATGTCCGTATAGTTTGATAGAGGCGCTCGAAAGCCTCCTGTGTGGTCGTTGCCATATATTGCTCCTTGAAATAATGCCTATTCGGCCAGGTCCACGATTTTTCTCTTTGCCCATTCCTTCACTAAAGATTCGGGACCCTCCGCGAGTATCTCCTCAAGCAGTTTTGCCGAGGGCGGCCATACCCTGCTCAAGGTGATGCGCTCGTCGGAAGAAAAATCCGACAGCACGTAACCGGCCACGTCCGGATGCTCGGGGCGGCCGACGCCGAAGCGGAGGCGCCAAAAGTCGGCCGTGCCGAGGGAGGCCTTGGTTGAGCGCAGGCCGTTGTGCCCGCCGAGTCCGCCCGACCATTTCAGGCTCACCGTCCCGAGAGGCAGCTCTATCTCGTCATGGACCACGAGCACTTCTTCCGGTTTCAATTTGAAGAATTTGCATGCCTCGCCGATGCTGTCTCCGGACAGGTTCATGAACGTTTCGGGTTTGATATAATGGACGGGGGCACTGCCTTCGGTCTGGACTGAAGCATACCTGCCCTTGAACTTTTTCTGCCAGGAAAGGGAGGAAAGGGAGGGAACGGCCTCCGCAAAGAGCCAGGCGACATTGTGACGGTTTCCCTCATACTGTGTGCCGTAATTGCCCAGAAAAGCTACCAGAGAAATCATGTTGATTATCCTCGAATGTTGGAATCGATTGTACGCCTCGCATTGTATATAAATATCTGTAATTAGGGTATACTTTCACCACAAATATGGAAACAACAGAAAACGAAAAGAAGATTTACGTGATTGGACACCGGAATCCCGACACCGATTCGGTAGTATCCGCCGCCTCTTATGCGGCGCTCAAGCAGGCCCAGGGGGTAAAAAACTGTTTCGCCGCCCGCGCCGGCAAGCCCACCCCCCAAACGGAGTATATTTTTACCCGTTTCAAGGTTGCACTCCCCGAATTTCTTTCGGATCTGGTGCCGAAAGTTGCCTACCACTACAATCCCGGCGTCCGGACCATCAGTGAAAACACGTCCCTGTGGGAAGCCCTGGATATTCTCGAAAAGACGGGAATCCGCGTCCTGCCGATAACCGATCATGACGGACGGTACCATTCGCTGCTCCACTACAGTTCGTTTGCGCAAAAAGTCCTGAAAATGATCAATCCCAAGCAGAAAACAGTCATCCAGACGAGCATCGACCTCCTGTCTTCGGTCCTGCACACCCAGGCCCTCGTCGTCTGCAACGAGAAGGAAATCAAGAAAAGCCCCATCATCATAGCCGCGGCGGAGTATTCGACTTTCCAGGAACACCTCGGCGCCCACATACCGGAAAACACGATAGTCATCTCGGGAAACCGCCTGGACATCCAGAAATTCGCGATCGAGTCGGGCGTACGCGCACTGATCATCACCAACGGCAACATGCTGGACAAGGGCCTCCGCGAGAAGGCGGAAAAAAAAGGAGTATCGGTCCTCATCAGTCCTTACGATACGGCTTCCACTTCCCTCCTGATCATTTACTCCATGCCGGTTTCCTGCATGTCCAATACCGAGGTCCGCCCGGTCAGGGGCCAGGACACCACGCGCAAGGTAGCCCCCCTCCTCGCCACCGCCCCGGGAAAGAGCCTTCCGGTCGTGGACGATGGCAACAAAGTCATCGGGGTTATATCCGAAAGCGACCTGTACAGCGAACCCAATATCGAAGTGATCATGGTGGATCACAACGAGCAAACCCAGGCAATCGAGGGAATCGAGCACTTCAGAATCCTAGAAATCCTCGACCACCACCGGCTCGGAAATCTGCCGACCCGCTATCCGATCACCTTCATCAACAAACCCGTCGGAGCGACGAGCACCATCATCACGAACCAGTACCAGGAAAGCCACATACCCATCAAGGTCGAGATAGCCTCGATCCTTCTGTGCGGAATTCTCGCTGACACCCTCGTGCTGCAATCGTCGACCACGACGGCCCACGACCGCTCTGCCGCGGAATATTTGTCGAACATAACCAACCTCGACATCGAAAAGCTGGGAAAAGAACTGCTGACCGCCGCAAGCAACATTACCGGGCGCACGGTCGAGCAGCTCATACTGCAGGACATGAAGGAATACACCGAGGGCAGCCTTTCCTTTACGGTGAGCCAACTCGAGGTCGAGGATCCGCATGAAATCCTTTCACGCAAGGCCGAATTCATCGCGATCCTCGAAGGCGAGCGCGCGAAAAAGAACCGCCTCTTCAGCGCCCTCCTTGTCACCGACATCACGGAGCTGTCAAGCCTTCTGCTTATCGCTTCCGAGCGCAATTTCGAGCAAACCATCAGGCTGCCCAAACAGGAAGACGCCGTCTATGTCATGCGCGACATCGTGTCCCGCAAAAAACAGCTCATGCCCATCCTCTCAGAAATAGTCGAACGATACCAGGAACAATAACGATGAAGAAAACCGAACCCCCAAAGAAGGCGCCTAAAGCCGCGCCGAAAGCCGCGCCAAAAGCAGCGCCTAAAACAGCGACGCCCCCCCCCGCAGCGGCGGTTGGGCCCGCAGCAAAACAGATGCCCGGAATCAAGGGCCTTACCATCCTGTACGAAGACCAGTGGCTGATCGTAGTCAACAAACCGTCGGGAATGCTTTCCGTCGGCTTCCCCGGGTCGCGCACCGCGAACGCGCAGGACCTGCTGACAGAAATGAAAAAAAGCCGCGGAAAACAGCGCATCGCGGTGGTGCACCGTCTTGACCGGGACACCTCCGGAGTCATGATGTACGCCTGCTCCGCCGAGGCTAAAAAAGCGATCATGGATGACTGGCAGAAAATAGTGACGGAGCGGACCTACCGCTGCGTATGCGCCCGCCAGAGCGGTGCGGTCCCGCTTGAGGACGCAGGCACGATCAAGGCGCCCCTGGCCTACAATAAAAACGACGTGGCTTTCGTGCCCCGAGCCGGGGACGCCAAGCACCT
This sequence comes from Spirochaetales bacterium, assembly GCA_043775705.1. Taxonomy (GTDB): domain Bacteria; phylum Spirochaetota; class Spirochaetia; order Treponematales; family Treponemataceae; genus Teretinema. The sequence goes on from JAYVSC010000095.1 coordinate 6,592, forward strand.
GAAGGACGCGGAAAAAGCCGTCACCCATTACAAGGTGATCGAGCGCGGCGACATTTACGATCTCGTGGAATGCGCCCTCGAGACCGGACGGAAAAACCAGATCCGCGCCCACATGGCCCATCTCGCCCATCCCGTCATCGGCGACGACGTGTACGGCCTCGGCGACCCGTCCCTCGAGGACGAAAGCGACAAGCCGAGTGCGGCAAGCCCCATAGGACGGCTCGCCCTGCACGCCCGCGTCCTCGCCTTCAAGCACCCCTTCACCGGGGCCGCGCTCCGCTTTGAATTACCGGAACCGGAAAGCTTCGCGAAGATTGTCGCGGTCAAGAACTATATACCCCGCAAGGAACGCGTCACCGCCAAAAACGGCAGAACATTCAAGAGAGAAACAGCGGGCGACAAGGGCTGGAAAGCGGACGGGAGAGACAGACCTCCCCGCAAGGAAAAAATCGAGGACATCACCGATCTCATATCGCTCCCGCGCGGATCGCGCACCAAACAGGAAAAGAATCCCGAGGGCATCAGCCGCTTTATCCCGGTGAAGAACAAACCCTCATCGAGGAAATCATGAATGACGATCCCGTCCGCCTGATCATTACCGGCGGCACCTTCGACAAGCATTACGACGAGCTTAAAGGGGAACTCACGTTCAAGGAATCGCACATACCGGAGATCATCCGGCAGGCGAGAATACTGTCTCCTGTCGCCTTCGAAGTCCTGCAGCTGATGGACAGCCTGCACATGACCGACGATCACCGCGCGATAATCCGGGAAGCATGCGAGCTGTCTCCCGAAAAGCGCATCGTGATCACGCACGGCACCGACCGCATGGCAGAAACCGCTCGCTATCTCGGGCCCATGGGCATCAACAAGACGATAGTGCTCACCGGTGCGATGATACCCTATCAGGTGCTCGGCTCCGATGCCCTCTTTAACCTGGGCACCGCCTTCATGGCAGCGCGCCTTATGCTTCCGGGGGTATACGTCGCCATGAACGGCCGCACCTTCATCTGGCAGGACGTGCGCAAGGATACCAAGCGCGGCGTCTTCAGGCCCCAGGAAGAGTAGTTTTTATTCTTTCAGATCTTCGTTTTTTTCAAAGGATGGACAATGTTTTCCGGGTGCCGCGAAAACATCCCACGAGGGAATTCGGTTAGTCTTGATGCCGAATAGCTGGCATGAGCGGGGAAAGTGCGGATCCCAGGTAATTTTAAAGTGCCGGCATTTCTGACAGGCAGGAGCTTTCGCTTGCATGAGACCCCTCTATACAAAATTGCCCCCGTCAGTCCTTCCACGGAAAAATAAAGCTCTTGAAACTCCGGTGGCCTATTGTCTCGTCGTCATCGGCAAGCAGCTCCGCCCAGGGTATGGATTTCCTCGCGGCCTTGATGTCGAGTTCCGGATGCTTTTCAAGCCAGTCGTATTTATACAGCCGGAGCCGGAGGGCTTCATTCTGGGCAAGAATGAGACCGGCAAGGCCGGGAACGAGAAAGGCAAGAAAGGCGGACAGAGCGAGCAGGATTATCGAATACAAAAACATGAACAGAGAAAATCCGGGATTGTCGAAAAATATGATAAAGGATTTCTTAATGCATTTTATAAAATTTTCGTCCAGCTGGCTTCGTATCGGCAGGAACCACTGAAGGGATAAAACGAAGGTGACGGCAATCCAGAACATGACCACCGCAAGGGCAAAACCGATCGTATTCCCGAGCGCCAGATAATACGGAAGGGTAATCGAGAAAACCAGGGCGGTAAAACCGGCAACGGCGGCGAATATAAGGCCATGCTTCCAGGTTTTCCTGATCGAGGCAATCAGTTCAGATATGGAAAAACTTTTATAGGCGGCAACCCGTGCCATGACGAGCGACAAGGCGAGCAGCAGCACACCTTCAAGCAGGACCGTGACGGCCGCGATCACTATCGAAAGAGGCAGTATCGGTGCAGCAAGGCCTGCAAAAAAGAATCCGCCGAAACCTATCACCATTATCACTACATTAACAAGGAGAATCTGGAGAAGATTGTCCCAGCCGTCATAAAATGCTTTCTTTATAAAAAATCCGATCATGGGGAAACATTACCATAGGACAGTTACCTGTACAAGTCGCAAAAATTATTGTCAAGCACTGATTTGTCGGCTTATTCTATAGATTAACGGTCCTATCACTGATAAAATAAGGAAAGTACAGGAGATCAACATGAAGCTTACAAAAACTATCGCGTTTTTTATCGCGCTGCTCGCATTGACATTCCAGGGTAATATTTTCGCCGGAGGAAAAAAAGACATACCGGCACAGAGCTTTCAAATAGCGGTCTTCGTTCCCGGCATCGTCTCCGGCAGTCCGGTTTACGAAATGCTCGTTTCCGGCGTCAAGCGGGCCGTAAATGAAGCCTCTGCCGCCGGTAAAAAAGCGACAGTCGAAATTATCGAAGCCGGCACCAAACAGGCCGACTGGGGCACAAAATTGACTTCCCTGGTCGCCGAGGGAAAATATACGCTTATCATTTCGTCGAATCCCGCAATCCCGGAGATTATCGCCCCGGTATCCGAACAGTTCCCCGCCCAGGAATTCCTCGTATTTGACGCCTACAACGAGGGAAATCCCAAAATCACCACCTTCCGCTACAACCAGCGGGAGCAGGCCTTTATTTCGGGATACATGGCGGCCCTGGTAAGCTCGAGTTCGATGAAATACGCGAACAAGGATAAAAAAATCGGACTGATCGCCGGACAGGAATATCCGGCAATGATGGATATCATCCTCCCCGGTTACCTTGAGGGAGCCCGCGCCGTAGACCCCGCATTCGAAGTTGACTTCCGCATCGTCGGCAATTGGTATGACGCCGCGAAAGGCGCCGAGATCGCGCGGGCGATGAAAAACGCCGGAGTCGACGTCATCATGCCGATATCGGGCGGAGCCAATCAGGGCGTCATAGCCGCAGCCCAGGAAGCGCTCTTCTATGTCGCCTGGTTTGACGACAACGGATATGCGAAGGCCCCGGGCTTTGTCGTTTCGAGCGCGGTAATGGCGCAGGAAAAGCTCGCCTACGAGCAGACTCTCTCCGCGATCGACGGCACCCTCGCGCGGGGGAAGCCCTCGACGGTAGGGCTTTCAAAAAAATATATCGACTTTGTTTCGGACGATCCCGTTTTTACCGGAACAGTGCCGCAGAATCTGAGGGACGCGCAGGCTGCCCTGATGAAAAAACTCTACAGCGGCAGCCTTGTCCTTCCGGTAAAATGAAAAAGGCCGTACTCAAGGATATTCACAAAATATTTGAGTCCCTGAGCGACGGTTCGGGGAACGTCGAGCGCTTTACCGCCCTCGACGGGGTAACGCTCGCCTTTACGCCCGGGGAAATACATACGATCATCGGGGAAAACGGGGCCGGAAAATCGACCCTCGTCAATATCCTTTCCGGGCTTCACCAGCCGTCCCGGGGCTGCATTACCATAGGAAGCCGGGAATTCTGCTTTACCTCCCCGTCGGAAGCCCTCTCCGCCGGCATCGCGATGGTGCACCAAAGACCCCTCCTCTCGGATGAAATCACCGTCCTTGAAAACATCCTCCTTGGCTCGAGCGGCATACTGCTGCGCAGGAAGGAAAACGCACGCGAAATTTCAGCGCTCGAGGCGGAATGGAATATTGCCGTCGATCTTTCCGCGCCGGCAAAAAGCCTGAACGCCGCGGGAAAACTGTACACCGCCCTGCTCGGCGCGCTGTACCGGAAACCCGACTTTCTGATACTCGACGAGCCCACCTCCGTCCTCGTGAGCGAGGAAAAGGAACAATTTTTTCTCGCCATGAGGAAGGCGAGAGAACGCGCTCTCGGCATCATCCTGATCACCCATAAAATGAACGAGGCAGTCCGCGTTTCCGACCGCATCTCCGTGCTGAAACAGGGCCGCCTCATTTTTTCTTCTTCCGTCAAAAATCCCGAAAACGGAATTCCTGTCACCGAAGAACTGCTCACCGCGCTGATCAATCCCTCCCCGCAAAAGGCGGCAGACGAAAAAAAGACAGGCGCATCGATGCGGACAGAGGGCCCCCTTTTCGGCAGCGCCTGTATTCTCGCGGGCATTTCCGCGAAGAGCGAGAAGAGAAACCCGGTGAAAGATATTTCCTTCACCGCGCAAAGCGGAAAAATTACCGGCATCTTCGGGCTGCCCGGCAGCGGGATTGAAACCCTTGAGGACATCCTCTGCGGAATGAGCGCCCCTGATTCCGGCACGGTGACCATCGGGAACAAGACGTTCACTGCGAGGGAAATCAATCCCTCAGCCCTGCGAAAACAGGGGCTTGCCTTCGTGCCGTCGGACCGGTCCTTCCGCGCGTCCCACCCCGAGCTTTCCATTTTCGACATGCTCACCGTATACCGGGGCGGACGTTTTTTCCTCCCTTCTTTTTCCAATCAGACCTTTGTCCGCACCCTCCTCGCGGAAGGGCACATTGACGCGCACCCATCACGTCCCGCCGGAACCCTCTCGGGCGGCCAGCTCCAGCGTCTCATCCTTGCGCGCGAGCTCGCCTCAAAGCCCTCGGTGCTCATCCTTGCCGAGCCGGAGTGGGGACTCGATATACGAAGCGCCGATGCCCTTCGCGCGCGCCTGCTAAGCGAGGCAGAAAAGGGAATGACCGTCATCATCCTGACCGATACCCTCGATTCCCTTGAAGACACGGATTTTTATTCATCCGCGCTCGTGCTGAGGGAGGGCACTCTGATATGAAACGGATGATACCCTCCATCCTTGCCCTGCTCGCCGGACTCCTGACCATCACGGTGATGATAGCCGTGACCAGCGACACGCCCCTTTCCTCCCTTGCCTCTTTTTTTGCCAAGCCTTTTTCTTCGTGGTGGGAGCTCGGCAATATGCTGAACATCGCGGGACTTCTCCTCTTTGCCGCCACCGGCTCGGCTTTTGCCCTCCGCGCGGGAACCTTCAACCTGGGCGGAGAGGCCCAGATATACGCCCCCGCGCTGATCACCGCGATTATTCTTTCGTCCGCATCGCCGCTTACCCCGTGGGGGGCTGAGGGCACCTTCGCCCTCGCGCTCGCCGCGGCCGCCGCTTCGGGCGCCCTGCTCGGCTTTATCCCGGGCATACTCAAAGCCCGCTTCCGCATCAGCGAGCTCCTTACCTCGTTCCTTCTTTCCGCCGCCCTCATTCCGGTCATCGACTTTCTCGTGTCCGGCCCTCTGCGCGACCAGAAAAAAAACCTACTTGCCACGCCTGCAATCGATACCGCCTTCAGGATTGCTCCATTTTTGAAACCTTCTTATTTCAACGTATCTTTTTTTATCGCGGCATCTCTCTCCCTCCTCACCGCTCTTTTTTTCAAGTACACGGCGCCGGGCTATCGCCTCCGCCTTACCGGAACCGCCCCCGAGTTTGCCCTCTTCGCGGGCCTTCCAGTTCAAAAGGCATCAGTCGCGGGCATGACCGTCTCCGGCATCTTCCATGCCCTGACCGGTTTTTTTTCCATCACGGGGACCTGGTACATGTGTCATAACGGTTTTTCATCGGGCATGGGTTGGAGTGCCCTCGCCATCGCCCTGATCGCGCGCCAGAATCTTTTCGCCCTTATCCCCGCTTCCCTTCTCTACGCCTGGCTCCAGAGTGCATCCGACGAGGCTGTCCTCTCGACCCGTTTCAGTTTTGACTCTACGGCCCTTGTCCAGGCGGTCATCTTCCTTCTGATATCAGCCCGCGTCTTTCCTGTTCTCTTTCCGAATTTTGCCCGGAAACGGAGGACCCGCTGATGTCATCCATCATCGAGATACTCACCCTCGCATCTCCCCTCCTCTTCGCGACCCTCGGTGCCCTCTGCTCCGAATACGCCGGGGTTCTCGCCGTCTTCATGGACGGAGCCATCACCTTCGCGGGATTCGTGTGCATTGCCGTCACCGGAGCCACCGGCAGCCCAGTCGCCGGCTTTGCCGCCGCCGCCGTCTGCACGGTAGCCCTGCTTTTCGCCGTCGCCCGGTTTACTGAGTATACAAAGGCGAATCCCTTCCTCACCGGACTCGCCGTCAACCTTCTGGTAAGCGGCCTTACCTCCTGGCTCTCGCAGTCCTGGTACGGTACGCGCGGGGTTGTCGCCCTTTCCGCTTTTCACGTACACGTCGATTTCCCCCGGCACCTGGCTTTTCCCGCAGCCCTTGTCTTTGCCGTTTTCCTCGCCCTGTTCCTGAGATACACGAAACAGGGAATCAACCTGAAAATCACCGGCTCATCCTCCGCGGTACTGACTGCCCGCGGTGTCTCCCCGTCGCGCTACCGTACCGCTGCCTGGTGCATAGCCGCCTTTTTCGCCGCATGCGCCGGTTCCGCCCTGGTGCTTGACCTCGGCGCCTTCGTGCCGAATGTCAGCGCCGGCCGGGGCTGGACTGCGCTCGCCGCCGTATATCTCGGTTATAAAAACCCGCTGGTCTGCATTGGGGCTGTCCTGTTGTTTGCCTCGACGGAATACATAACCACCGTCCTTCAGGGTTTCGGAAATCTCCCTTCAACCATGATTCTCGGCCTACCCTATGCCCTCGCCCTGCTCGTTTTTATCCTCATTCCACGAAAAAAATAACATTTTATGCATTATTTCTGGTTTTTCTTTCTAAAAGCGCTTTACAAAACAAAGTACTTTGTTGTAACCTTAACTCAAGTTACAGGAGATACCGCATGAATGAAACACACGAAACCATCGCAAGTCCACGGGAGCAGCTCGAACTCATCACCACAATTTTGCAGGATTCAAGGGATGCCCTCCGGAATACCAGCTTTCCCTACATTGTATGGGGAGGGGTCTGCGCGACAGGGACAGCGCTCAGTTATATCCTCGGATTTTCAGGAATGGAGCGGCTCATCATGCCCCTCTGGGTTATCCTCACCTCGGGCGCCACGGGCGTTGTTGTATTCTACTTCGCCCGAAAGGAGACCAAGAAAGTCAAATATTTCTCGAGCCGGATATACAGCGTCCTTTGGGGAGGCATTTCAGTCTTCGGTCTCGGACTTTGGCTTGTGTCTTTTTTGTTCAAAACGCCGCTCTCACTGCAGATAGGCATGGCCTTTCTCTCGACCCTTATAGGACTCGGCTACCTTGTAAGCAGCGTGCTGACCAATTACCGCACCCTCTTTATCCTCGGCATCCTGTGGGGACTCGGCGGCATGCTAGCGCTCGTCCTGAGCGACAGTTTGGTCCCTGCCCTGATCGGCTCAATGGCCTTCTTCTTTGAATTCATTCCGGGACTACTCATGTACCGACAGGAAAAGAAGTCCCGAAGCGGGACACAGTCACGCCCGGGCCCTCATGTATGAGCACTTCTGATAATTTCGATTACCGGGGGATCGACGAGATACTGCACTCGCGGATCCGCCTGTCGGTGGTGTCCGTCCTTTCACGCTGCGAGGAGGCGGAATTTACCTTCGTGAGGGATGCCCTCGGAGCGACCGACGGCAACCTGACCACCCACTGCAGAAAATTAGAAGAAGCGGAGTACATCACCGTGACAAAGCGCTTTGTGCAGAAAAAGCCTGCAACCTTTTTCAGTCTCACCGAAAAGGGAAAAAAAGCATTGATGGAATATGCGCAGAAACTCAGCGGCTTGATAGAGGGACAGAACGCTGTCGAAGGAGAAA
>JAYVSC010000096.1:0-16254 GCA_043775705.1 Spirochaetales bacterium
CAAGCGGATTAAGGAAAAGAACAGGAAGCTGCCGGTGATAATGCTGACTACGTATGACGACGATGAATATGTGTTCGATTCGCTCAAATTCGGCGCAAACGGCTATCTTCTGAAAAATATATCCCAGGCGGAACTGAAGGACGCGGTCCGCGTGGTGCACGGGGGAGGCAGTTTGATCAACGCGGAGGTAATGAAAAAAGTACTGCGCTTTTTTTCGGACATGGCCATGGCAAACCACAATAAGGGGGAGAAGAAGCCTCTTCCCGACACAATCCAGAAAAACGAGATCAGGATCATCACGCTGATAAGCAGGGGTCTCGCCAACAAGGAAATCGCGTATGAGCTCAACTTCAGCGAGGGAACGGTGCGCAACTACATCAGCAGCATTCTGCAAAAACTCGATCTGCGGGACCGCACCCAGATCGCGATCTACGCAGTGCAGAACGGGATATTGGAAGTACATGAAAACTGACAGAGTATTCGCCGCGGGTATGCTGATATGCTGCGCCCTTGTTTTTTTCCCCTCGTGCGCGGTGAAGCCCAAGGTGACGGTCATCCGCCTCGGCTCCTTTGCCGGCAGCGCCTGGCGGGTTCCCAATATCGACACCTATGTGCTTTACGACGAGGCCATCGCCCTTTTCGAGAAGGAGCATCCGGAAATAAAGATAGAGTACAAGAGCGGTATTTTGCGCGATGACTATTCGGAGTGGCTTGCCTCGAAAATACTCAGGCAGGAAGAGCCCGATTTTTTCTTTATATTGCCCGAGGATTTTCATCTTTTCGCCGACATCGGCATTCTCTATCCTCTTGATTCCTTCCTGCGCGAGAGCGCGCCCATCCAGGCGTGCGATTTTTTCGTTTCCGCGATGCAGGCGGGCAAGCAGAACAATATCCAGTTTGCCATACCGATAGAGAACGATCCCACTCTGCTCTTCGTGAACACGACGCTTCTTGAGCGCGAGGGTATTCCCTTCCCCGAGTCTACTTGGACTTGGGATGATTTTTTCACGATCTGCCGGAAGGTTACCCGCGATCGCGACGGAAACGGCTATCTGGATCAGTTCGGGGTCAAGGGCTTTAACTGGACAATGGCTCTGTATACGAATCGGGCTCAGCTCTTTTCATACGGCGGGACCAAGGGTCTTTTTGATTCGGATGAGGTCAATCAGTCATTCACGTTTCTCTCGAATCTTGATGCCCTGTCAAAGGGTCAGAAAATTCCGGACTTCGATTCGGGCGCCGTTGCCTTCAACGTGTCGAGCTACTCCTGGTATCGGGCTTACGGGTATTATCCCTACAGCATCCTGAAAAACAGGACTTTCAAGTGGAAGGCGACCGTATTGCCCCGCGGGCCGTCCGGAAAAAACGCGGCTGACCTTAAGACCCTTTTCATGGGCATAAGCAGCAGAAGCGCCCACAAGAAAGAAGCCATGCTTTTCCTCGAGTTTTTCCTGACAAACGAAAAAATACAAACGCTCTATTTTGAAAAGTCCAAGGGCATTCCAGTGCGGAAGGATCTCGTCGAGACAGACATCGTGAAAAACATATTATTGAAGGACATCACTCTCGCGGGCAACGAGATCTCCACCGAGACGATAGTCAAGTCGATCAACGACGCATTCATCGTTCCGGATTTCAGGCGATACCAGACCGCGGTTTCCTTTATCGACAAAGAGATTACGCCGATACCCGGCGACTCGAGTCAGCTCAAAAACTACCTGAGCCAATTGAACATCAAGATCAACGCGTATCTCGCCAAGTGATGGCAAAGGTTATCTCTGGCGTGCGTTTATCATTCCAGGTCATAAAATCCCGTGTCTCCAAATCGGACGGCAGGGTAAGGTCCCCCGCCGTCCCATGCAGGATCTCATAACAAGTATTCACTGCATGTCATTGGCGTTTTCTATTTTAATAACTTCATGCGGCCTGCATCGTTCTTGAATACTTCTCTAGCATTTTCCTTGGTGACAACGACTGGAGCAAGCTGATAGGTTCCTACTTCGATCTTGCCGTTATTCACTTTTTTGTCAAATGCCGGCATGCCTTTGCCTGCCTGCAGCGCTTTGACGATCTCGACGGTTTTGCCTACCAGAAGATCGGTCGGCTTGGCTATAGTTGAATACTGTTTACCCTGCCAAATCCACTCAACCGTGGTGTTCTCGGCGTCCAGACCCGAAGTAACGGGAGTCTTCTGTCCCGCATTCAAAGCGGAAGTAATGATGGCGCGGGCAATTCCGTCGTTGGGTGAGAGACAGCCGTCGATTTGCTTTCCTGAGTAGAAGCCGGCAAGCAGGGAATCCATTCGAGCTTGTGCTTTGGCGTTGTCCCAGTCTATTGTTGCGCACTGAGTAAATTCTTTTTGTCCCGAGACGACGACCAGCGTTTTGTCATCGATTTTAGGCTGGAGCACCGACATGGCGCCCTTGAAGAAATCCGGAGCGTTGGGGTCAGCGGGTCCGCCGCCGAACAACTCTACGTTGTAGGGACCCTTGCCCTTGAGTTTAGCCAATCCTTCCAATAAAGCCTTTCCCTGCAGCTCACCGGTCTTGATGCTGTCAAACTGCACCACGCCGTCAACGCCGGTGGTGTTCTGAATCAGGCGGTCATAGCCGATAATGCAGATACCGGCTGCCGCCGCTTCTTCCAGAACCGACCCAAGCTGGGAACCATCGACAGGACCGACGATTATAACCTTCGCGCCATTTTGAATCATCGACTCGATCTGCTGCTGCTGCTGGGGAACCTTCTGGTCGGCCTGCTGAACGAGTGGTTTGAAGCCTGCGGCGCTCAATTGGGTTTTGAACATTTCATTTGCCTCGGCCCAGTTCTGCGTTCCGAGCCAGGGTAGCGAAACGCCTATAGTTGCATTTGCGGTAAACCCGGTTGTTTTGCTGTCTGCTTTTGAATCAGATGTGCTGCTTTTCCTTTCAGTACCACCGCCTGCAAAAACAAGACCATTTGCCGCGACAAGAGCAGCCAATGTCAGGAACAGGAATAAACGTTTTCCCATTTTCATTTCAGTCTCCTTATGTTTTTAAGTCCATCGACTCTAATTTATATACACCCGACCGCCAGCCTGTCCGGACCGCCGGCAGAAAGGTTATATTCCTTGGGATTTGTTTCACTTTGCGGGAAACAACCTTCCGATGATGGATTGACGGCCCTGCTGCTTGTTGAACACATCGAAAGCAACTGCGGCGAGCAGCACTAATCCCTTGATGATTTGTGTGAGGTCAGAGCCGACTCCCATGAGCATCAGCCCGGAGTTGAGGACACACATCACCAGTCCTCCGATCATCGTTGCGGTGATGGTGCCGACACCGCCCGAAACCGACGCACCGCCGATAAAAACGGACGCAATGGCGTCCAGTTCCCATCCGGTGCCGTCTGACGGACCGGAGGCAGTTGAGCGGCCCACAAACAATATTCCGGCAAAAGCGGCAAGCATGGACATATTCAGCATGGTCAGGAAATATGTTTTCCCGACATTTACACCCGACAGCGCAGCCGCGCTTTTGTTGCCTCCGACGGCGTAAATGTGGCGGCCGAATCGGGTGCGCTCTGTGATGATGTTGTAGACAATGACCAATACAAGGAGAATCAGTCCCGGTACGGGGAAGGATGTGCCGGGGCGTCCGGTTCCGAAAATCCAGGTCAAGAAACCAATGACCACACTGACTAGGGTTATTTGAACCAGCACCGGCCAAAGCGCCTCTGTTTTTTCGTTCAGTTTTACTGAACGATTGTGCTTGCTCAATTGAATAAAGGCGAAGGCGGCGATTCCGATGATTCCAAGCAGCAGTGTGGAGTTGTTCATTCCCGTAAAGGAAGGACCCCAATCTGGCAGGTATCCCGAGCTGAATACTTTCAGCTGCTCGGGTGCCGGCACCGAGATCGATTTTGAAAGAAAGATAACGCCGCCGCGGAAAATCATGAGTCCGCCCAAAGTTGTGATAAAACCGGGAATTCCGAGCTTGGCCAGCCAAAACCCCTGCCACGCACCAGCCGCAGCACCGACTAAAAGACTGAAAAACACCGCAAGCCACCAGGGGAATCCAAGATCCCGCGCCGAAAGAGCCATGACCATTCCCGCAAAACCGGCCACCGAACCGACGGATAGATCGATCTGTCCGATAACGATGACCATCAGCATTCCGATCGCCAGCACCAGCACATACGCATTACCGGATATCAGATTCTGGAAGTTGGAAGAGGTAATCATTCTCCCGCCTGAAAAAATATTAAAGATTACGGTAATCGCCACCAGGGCGATCACCATGCTGTACTGACGCAGTCCGCCGCCGAATATTTTCTTCATATAGCTCATAACTCTTTCTCCTCAATTCGTGTTTATTTTGCTCACCCCAGGGTGCTTGTCATCATCTTCATGAGTTTTTCCTGATTGAAGTCTTTGCGTTCTATCTCGCCCGTTATGTTTCCCTCAAAAATAGTGTAGATTCTGTCCGATATGCCAAGCAGCTCGGGCATCTCGGAGGACACGAATATAACTGCCTTTCCCTCATCTGTAAGCTTTTGAATCAGACGATAAATTTCGAGCTTCGCCCCAACGTCAATACCGCGGGTGGGCTCGTCAAGAATCAAAACGTCCGCCCCCGTAAACATCCACTTGCCCAAAACAACCTTTTGCTGGTTTCCTCCGGACAAAGTGGTCACACAATTGTCAACGCTGTTCGTCTTTAAACTTAAGGACCGACGGAATTTTTCGGCAACCTGAAATTCCCGATGCAAATCAAGAAGCAAGAGGCGTAAAATTGCCTTCAGATTTGCCGACACGGTGGTTTTGCGGATGCTGTCCAGCAGATTGAGTCCCAGGTTCTTGCGATCCTCGGGAACATAGGCGATGCCATGACGGATAGCGGCGTCAACCGAGGGAATGCGAATCTCCTTGCCCCTGATCTTGATGGAGCCTCCATGGTAGATACCGTAGTTCCGTCCAAAGATAGACCTCATCAGTTCCGTTCTTCCCGCACCCATAAGTCCGGCGAAGCCGACGATCTCCCCGGCTCTGACAAAGAAACGGGAATTTTTGCATATCATCCGACCTGGAACGTCGGGGTCTTCCACGCACCAGTCGGACACCTCGAAGATGACATTGCCGGGATTTGATTCGTGAGCGGGATAGCGGTTTTCGATTGAGCGCCCTACCATAGCGCGGATGATGCGGTTCTCGTCGACGTGCCCCGTATCGACGGAATAGGTTTCGACGGTATGACCATCGCGGATGACCGTGACGGCGTCGGATATCGAAGCAATCTCGTTGAGCTTGTGCGAAATCATGATGCAGGTTTTGTCCCGGCTTTTTAAGTCGCGCAGGAGATCGAGCAGATTCGCGGAGTCGTCCTCATTGAGCGCGGAAGTCGGCTCATCGAGAATCAGCAGCCTGACATTTTTGGAAAATGCCTTTGCGATTTCCACCAATTGCTGCTGGCCCACGCCCAGCTGCTTGATCAAGGTGTCGGGATCAATAGTCAGACCGACCCTCTTAAGAAGCTCTGCCGTGCGGCTCTTTTCGGCGTCCCGGTCAATCAAGCCATGCGTTACAATCTCGTTTCCCATAAAGATGTTTTCGGTAATGGACAGCTCCGGAATCATCGCCAGTTCCTGGTGAATAATCACAATGCCGGCCCGCTCCGATTCCTTGATATCCCTGAATGCTATTTCACTCCCCATATAGATGATCTTTCCCTCATAGGAGCCATGGGGATACACGCCGGAAAGAACCTTCATCAAAGTTGATTTCCCCGCGCCATTCTCGCCGCAAATTGAGTGAATGGTGCCTCGATGCACCTCCAGCGTCACGTTGTCGAGCGCGCGCACTCCCGGAAATATTTTTGTAATATCTTGCATCTTTAGAACTACAGGATGTTCCATAACTACGCTCCCCTTACGCTCGCTCTTTCGCAAGCAGATGTCATCTGCGATTCTCTGTCGGCGCCCTGCCATTGCAAAGATGCTTGTATGCATCAGATTTCGGAGCAGCTCCGTTTGATTTGTAAAATCAGTATACGGGCTGTTTTTCGGATTGCGAAAGGTGAACATTGTCATAAATCCACGTGTGCTTTGTCATCCGCAACATGACTTTTGTCATTATTGCGAAAAAGCAACTGTCAAATCTCACTATAATGGACCCCGTTAACTGGACAGCAAGCTAAACTTGGTGTTCAATAGAAAAGGGAACTGCTAGGGACAATCACAGAACAACAGGAGTTTAATATGAAAAGAATAGCGCTTGCTTTGGTACTTGCAGCTCTTGCCCTCAGCATGATATCCGCCGGCGGGACAAAAGAAAAAAAAGATGATGGGCATTTTTTGTTCGGCGCGACATACATGACGATGAACAATCCCTTCTTTGTGAATTTGAATGATGGAATCAAGGGGATCGTCGAGTCGAAAGGCGACAGGCTCATCGCATTCGACCCGGCTCTTGATCAGGCAAAGCAGATCGCGCAGATCGAGGACATGATAGCCCAGGGAGTCGACGCCATATTCGTCAATCCCGTCGACTGGAAGGGAATTCGACCCGCCCTTGACGCCGCAAAAAAAGCAGGCATCCCGATAATCAACGTCGACGCTCCCGTATTCGACACGGATCTCGTAGACTGTGTGGTCGCTTCCGACAATTACAACGCGGGCGTGCTCGTGGCCAAAGACGTGATGAAGCGTATGTCCTCGGCCAAGATCGTCCTTCTCGAGCACCCCACCGCTAAATCCGCAATCGACAGAACCCAGTCATTCGTCGACACGGTAAAGGGAAACGCAAATTATATCATCGTCGCCCGCCAATCCTCGAACGGTCAAATCGAGCAGGCGATGCCCGTCATGGAAAACATCATCCAGGCGCAGCCGGTCATCAACGTGGTCATGGGTCTCAATGACCCGACCGCCATGGGCGCCGTTGCGGCTCTCGAGGCGGCAGGCCGCGCGAAAGGAGTACTGATCTACGGTGTAGACGGTGCCCCCGACGCCAAGAAAATGGTCGCCGACGGCCGCATGACCGCGACAGCCGCACAGTCCCCGATCGGGATCGGACGCGCCGCCGCCGACGCCGCCTACACAATTCTGTCTGGCAAGAAACCCCGCAACCTGATACTCGTCCCCATTACTCTTATTGACAGGTCGAACGTCGCCAAATACGGTACTGACGGCTGGCAGTAAGAATCGAGGACCAGAATCGATTATTTGTAAAATCATCATTTTTTTCAGAATATTTTTCTTGACATAGTGAAATTACCGGTTAATAATGTAAACGATTACATAAAAAGGAACAAAAATGAAAGCTCTTTCGTTTGGTGAAATATTGTGGGATATCTTTCCCGATTCGCGCTGTTTGGGCGGTGCCCCCCTGAATGTTGCGGGGCATCTGGCCAGGCTGGGGGTTGAAGCCTGTATCGTCTCCGCTCTTGGAAAGGACCCCCTGGGGAGCGAAGCACTCGAACTGATGAAAGCCAACCATATTGATACCCGGTATGTAGAATCACTTCCGGACATCGAAACAGGATTTACCCGGATCAAGCTGACCGCCGGTATACCCGAGTATGAGTTTAATTTTCCCTGTGCCTGGGATTCAATCGCTCTGGCACCCCGGCACAAAGAGGCGATACTTGCGGAAAAGTGGGATGTATTCTGTTTCGGAACCTTATCTCAGCGTTCGGAAACAAGCAGGGTAACACTTCGTGAGATTTTGCAGAAAATCGATCCTGCCATAGTTTTTTGCGATATAAACCTGCGAAAACAGTTTTATTCCCGTGAAATACTCGAATGGTCGCTTGAACACAGCGATATTCTGAAAATGAATGATGAGGAAAGTCCCATTGTTTCCTCCCTGCTGCGGGAATCAGCGGTGTTTGATGAAAAGGAGCTGTATGCCTGGCTGATCGAGAAATTCGCTTTGAAAGGCATTCTGGTTACCAGAGGAAAAAAGGGCGTCTCGGCCTATTTTGACGGGAAGGAATATGCGCATACGCCTTCGGACGTAAAGGTTGTCGACACAGTCGGTGCCGGGGACAGTTTTTCAGCGGCTTTTCTGGTTTCCCTTTTTACCGGGAAAAGCATACCCCGCGCGCTTGAACTTGCAACCGATCTGGCAGATTTTGTGGTTTCCCGCAGCGGCGCTTTGCCCGAGTATGACCAGGCGATACGGACAAAACTAAAAGAAATCGTTTTGTAACATCTGATAAGAATAAAAAAAAGAGTGTTAAATGGAAACGTTTACATTTAGGAGGGGAAATGGAGCAGCTGATAAAAATGGAAGAGATGAGTAAAAACTTTTTTGGCGTGCAGGCGCTCGATAAAGTGCATTTTGACTTGAATGCCGGAGAAGTACATGCTCTGATGGGCGAGAACGGGGCCGGGAAGTCGACATTGATGAAAATACTCGCAGGCGTATATCAGAAGGATGAGG
The DNA here is from genome assembly GCA_043775705.1 of Spirochaetales bacterium. Classification (GTDB taxonomy): domain Bacteria; phylum Spirochaetota; class Spirochaetia; order Treponematales; family Treponemataceae; genus Teretinema. The sequence goes on from JAYVSC010000096.1 coordinate 8,423, forward strand.
GCCGTATTCTGTACCGCGGTACACCCGTGGAAATCAACGATACCCGTTCCGCGCAAAAGCTTGGAATAAGCATCATCCATCAGGAACTGAATTTAATGAATCATCTCACCGCTGCGCAAAATATTTATATCGGTCGGGAACCGAAAATATTCGGAGGTATCGTTCTCGACGAAGCAAAGCAAAACGAGAAAACCAAAGAGCTTTTCAAGATGATGAAACTGGATCTCTCCCCTACCGTTCGAATGGGAGATCTCGTAGTGGCGAAACAACAAATGGTAGAGATAGCCAAAGCTCTGTCTTTCGAATCGCAAGTGCTTATCATGGACGAACCTACCGCCGCCTTAAATGACACCGAGATCGCCGAGTTATTCATCATAATAAACCACCTCAAGGCAAAAGGGGTCGGCATTGTATACATCTCTCACCGTATGGACGAGCTTAAGCGGATAGCGGACCGGGTTACGATAATGCGCGACGGACGATACATCGATACGCTCGAAGTCTCAAAGACCAAGGTCGATCAGGTTATCAAGCTGATGGTCGGTCGAGACCTTTTGGAAATCAGGAAAACTGACAGCCTTGCCTCGACAGAAGAGATAGTTCTCGAAGTAAAGAATCTGAATCGCGGAAAGACAATCCGCAACGTGAGTTTCAATGCGCGGAAAGGCGAAATACTCGGTTTCGCCGGGCTCATGGGAGCCGGAAGAACGGAGGTAGCACGCGCGATATTCGGAGCCGACCCCCTGGATTCCGGAGAAATATTCGTGCACGGAAAAAAAGTCAGGATCAAAACCCCGGAAGACGCCGTGAATAACGGAATAGGGTACCTCTCCGAGGATCGCAAGCAGTTCGGCCTTGCGACGGGGCTTAGCGTAGAAGCCAACATTGTAATTGGTTCAATGGAAAAATTCAGGAATTTCTTGGGGATGGTAAACCGTAAAGCCGCCGTTGTGCAGGCTAATGAATGCGTGAAGGCACTCGCGATCAAAACTTCCGGAATAACGCAGATCTGCCGGTTCCTTTCCGGAGGAAATCAGCAAAAAGTGGTAATAGCAAAATGGCTGGTAAAGGACAGCGAGATTCTTATCTTCGACGAACCAACCCGTGGAATTGATATCGGCGCAAAATTCGAAATTTATAAAGTACTGGAAGCACTTGCCGCAAGCGGCAAGGTGATCATCATGATTTCCTCGGAACTGCCCGAGATCATCCGGCTGAGCCATCGGGTTCTCGTGATGTGCGAGGGCCGCCTGACAGGCGAACTCAGCTCAAAAGAGGCGACACAGGAGAGGATCATGCAGTTGGCAACAAGCAGAGAATCAGATAAAGGAGTAGCGGTATGAATATGTTCAAGAAAGGCATGTCGGTCGGAAAAATAAAAAAAGTCAGGGCGGACAGCATGCAGAAAATGCTCGCGTTCACGAGTCTTGCGATGCTGATGATCTTTTTCTCGTTCGGTTCTCCCAACTTTTTCCAAACAGACAATCTCGTCGCGATAATGCTCTCAACGGCCGTTAACGGGGTTTTGGCCATAGCCGTCACCTTCGTAATCATCACCGCAGGAATCGATCTGTCCCTTGGTTTTGTGATGACATTCTCGGCCGTCATGGCAGGTATCTTCATCACCAATCTCGGCCTGCCGATATGGATCGGCGTTCTTGGTGCCCTTGCAACCGGTACGCTGTGCGGAGCCCTTTCCGGTGTCATGATCGCCAAAATGAAAATAGCGCCATTTATCGCGACCCTTGGCATGATGATGTTCACGAAAGGCATATCCCTGATCATATCCGGCACAAAGCCTATCTATTTCTCCAAAACGCCCGAATACTCTTCGATCTCGATGGACTCCGTCATGGGATCGTTTTTTCCGTGGCTCCCAATTCCTAACGCAGTCGTGGTCTTTTTCATCGTCGCGCTTATCGCCAGCTTTATTTTGAACAAGACGATACTCGGACGCTACACTTTTGCCCTCGGCAGCAACGAGGAGGCTATTCGCCTCTCGGGGGTAAACGTTGACAAATGGAAAATTACCGTCTACGCGCTCTGCGGTTTCCTGTGCGGCATTGCCGGAATTCTCATGTCTTCACGACTGAATTCGGCGCAGCCCGCCCTTGGCGGCGGCGCAGAGCTTGATGCCATAGCGGCAGCGGTAATCGGGGGCGCTTCGCTCAACGGCGGAGCCGGAACGATCCTCGGAACGGTGATAGGCGCGTTTATTATCAGCGTACTCACCAATGGGCTCAGAATCATGTCAATCCGTCAGGAATGGCAGATCGTCGCAACCGGTATCATAATCATCTTCGCGGTGTACATGGATATACTGCGACGCAAAAAATAGTCAATTCGCCCTGTATAGGGAGAATAATAGTTAGCGAGGAGTTTTATCATGAGCAAAAGAGGAAAGCTGTTCATTCTGTCAGCGCTTTGCCTGGTCCTTATAGGACAGGGTGCGTTCGCTTCCGGCAAGGCCGATGCCCCGGCAAAAGACCAGGCCGCGGCAAAAAGCGCGCCCGGCACCGTGTATATTCCATTGATCTCCAAGGGGTATACCCATCAGTTCTGGCAGGCGGTAAAAGCCGGCGCCGATCAGGCCGCGAAAGACTATAACGTAGTGATCACCTTTGAGGGTCCTGAAAGCGAGACCATGGTCGACAAGCAGATCGACATGCTCACCGCGGTAATCGGAAAAAAACCCGCGGCGATAGGCTTGGCCGCTCTCGACAGTCAAGCCGTGGCGCCCCTCCTGAAAAAAGCGCAGGCAGCCGGTATTCCAATCATCGGTTTTGACTCAGGTGTCGCGAGCGATATTCCCCTGACCACCGCGGCCACGGACAACTACAACGCAGCCGCCCTGGCCGCGGACAAGATGGCTGAACTCATCGGCGGATCGGGTGACGTCGCGGTAATCGCCGCGGATCAGACCGGGAAGTCGAACGTTGACCGCCGAGATGGATTCGTGAATCGCATGAAAGAAAAATATCCCAAGATCAAAGTCGTGGATATCCAGTACGCTCCCGACATGCTCAGCGCGACGGACGTCGCAAAGACCATGCTTCAGTCCAGGAAGGACCTCAAGGGACTCTTCGGGGCCAATGAAGGAGCGGCGATCGGTGTTGCTAATGCGGTCATCGAGATGAAAAGAGGCGGTACCATCGTCATCGTAGGTTTCGATTCGGGTAAGCAGCAGATTGACGCTATCCGCAGCGGTATCATGGCAGGCGCGATCACCCAGAATCCTGTAGGTATGGGATACAAGACCGTAGAAGCGGCGGTCAAGGCTCTGAAGGGCGAAACCCTGCCCAAAAAGATCGACACGGGCTTCTACTGGTACGACAAGACAAATATGGACACGGATAAAATCAAGGCCGTACTCTATCAATAGCTGAACAGGATTTAACGCGGGAGATTTACTGAAAAAAATCTCCCGCATCTATTTTTAAATAAGGAGATAAAAATGCTAATCGGCATTTCACCGTGCATAAGTCCCGATTTGCTTTCTGTGCTGCACAGGATGGGACATGGAGACGAAATAGTTCTGGGAGATGCCTTTTTTTGCGGAGACACATTCGGAGCGCGGGTTATTCGGGCAGACGGCATCCGCATTCCCGATCTGCTGGATGGCATCCTTTCGCTGATGAACCTCGATGAATCCGTTCAAGATTCCCTGGTTATCATGAGGCCGTCTGACGGGGACTCACTTGATCCTGAGATGGAATCGCTATACCGCACGGCGATCGAACGGCACTGGGAAGAAGCGCCCAAGTTCACCCGGATGGAGCGTTTTGCGTTCTATGATCGGTCGAAAAAGGCATTTGCGGTCGTCATGACCGGAGAGACTATAAAATACGGAAACATTATTCTTCGAAAGGGCGTCATCCCTGTTCAATAATCATTAAACATCAGAACCGGCTCGAACTGCAGCAGGCGTGGGGGGAGGTCGTTTCCCCCCTGCATTCTGTCAAGTAGCATCTTGCCCGCCTGTGCTCCCATCTCGAGGGCCGGCTGCCGGATATAGGTGTATCGGGCACCGACCAGCTCACCGAGCTCGTCAAACGTCGCAATTTCAATTTTTTCGGTATCGGCGTTTTTCATGTCCCGCAGCGACTTGAGAATTCCGATTCCCATCAGGTTATTCGCCGCTATGATCGAGTCAGGCCGGGCCTTTTGTCCCAGCAGGCCGCGTGCCGCGCTGTATCCGCCGCTGACGGTGAAGTCGCTTTTAATCATGAAATCGGGATTGACTGCGAGACCCAGCTCGCGCGAGATTTTGCGGAAGGCGTCATACCGCTCGTTGCCTACGAGACTGTGTTCGGGCCCGCCGATAAAGGCGATATTACGGTGACCCTTGCGGTAAAGATCATGGATCAAAAGTGAAATGCCGGTAAAGTTGTTGCTTTTCACGCAGTCGCACTCGCTGCTCAGCGAGCGGTCGACGAATACCGTCGGGACATTCTTGATGAGGGACGGGGCTTCCAGCCTCTCAAGCACGGGGATTATGATAAGACCGTCAATGCGCCTCTCGGTCAGGTCGCGGAGATAGCGGTCTTCTTTTTTTATGTTTTCCTCGGAGTCGCAGATGATGGGCGTGTAGCCGGCGCTGAAAAGTGTTTTCTCGGCGCCCTTGATCACCTTGACTAAAAAAGGATTCGTGATATCGGAAGTGATAAGACCGACCGTCATGCTCGCCTGGGATTTGAGGCTGCGCGCGATCTTGTTCGGCGCGTATCCCATTTTTTCGATTGTTTTCTGAACCCGTTTGAGTGTGTCGCTGGAGACGAGATCCGGAAAATTGATGACGCGGGATACGGTTGCTATCGAGACATCTGCCGCTATCGCAATTTCTTTTATCGTTATCATATTGTGATAAGGATTATTTTATTGCATTTTTCCTTAAGTGTACAGTAAGTGCAAACAATTTTTTTTATCAATAATTAACAGGACTCCCACAGGGGATTAACATGGATGTTATATCCTTCAGTCATGAAAACAATAGTATTGGCCGCAAACGGTGAGGGCTTCGGCCATGCATCGCGCATGGTAAGTCTCGTGCAGAGTCTCGACGGCAGATACCGCCTCGTTTTATTCGCGCCCGCGACCATCCAGACTTTTCTTCATGAAAAGCTGGACGGCAGGACTATGCAGCCCCTGCGCATGTATACCATTCCGTGCCTTGAAATGGCAAAACAGGGGGACCGGATAATGTATTGGCGGACAATCAAGAATAATCTGCCGACATTGCTCACCGTCCGGACAACCCTCGCCAAAATCAGGGCTCAGCTGAAATACGAGAAAGCCGATGCCCTTATATCCGACTTTGAGCCTTTTTCCACCTGGGCCGCCAAGGCGCTGAATATTCCCGTTCTGCAGCTGAACCACCCCGGGGTGGTATTGCGCAGCAATTCAATACAGATTGACGCGCTGCTTGCGAAGTTTACCGCGTTTCTCATGATGGGCGTATATACCAAGCGGCTGCTGGTCAGTTTTTACGACGGCGACATAGGGCCTCTGATCCGGGAAGAAATCAGACGGCAAAAGGTGGTCGAGGGCGAAAGCATTCTGGTCTGTATAAAAAAGGAATACCGGAAACAGGTTCTTTCGGCTTTGACCAAGATCGGCGTTGGAAATTTCCTCGTGTACCCCGATCCCGCGAATACCAAAAGCTATGAAGAAGCCCTCGCCTCGTGCAGGGCAGTGATCACGAGCGCGGGGCACCAGACCCTGAGCGAATGCATCTATCTGGGAAAGCCCGTCTTCGCGCTGCCCCAGCGCGGTCAGTACGAGCAGCGGCTGAACGCAAAGTGGCTGGAGTCGAGCGGCTGCGGGATGCGCGGCGGCATGAGATATCTTACAGACCAGCTTATGCGCTTCGTGAAAAACATAGAAATGAAGGTCTGCCCGGGTCCGGTCAAGTTTCCCTGGATTTCCATCAAGAAAGACGACTGGACGGAGCGGCTTGTGCTCAGGATCATCGACTTTATCGAATGCAATCCCTCTTTGCGGATTATCCCTCTTGACGCCCAGCTGCTCGATTCCTGGCTGAGGCGGACGACGGATGAAGCGTCCGGAAGAAAGATAGTCTGATCGCTGCCGTATGTCTACGCATGTATGTGGAGGCTATCTTTCATTCTGGTTGCGATGACTTCGAGAATCATGGCGGCAAGGGACCGGCAGCTCGGAACGGGATTGCTGGATTTGCTTCTTGACGTGGAACGCCGGGAAGGGGTGCGCGAGATCAATTAACGCAGATTACATCATTTCTTAATACTTTTGTAACAATTTTTTTTTATAGTAAGCATAATATATTTATTGTGTAAGGGGTATTTTATGATTCGTAATCGTTCTTCACTTGGGGCCGCTTTTATCCTGTTTTTATTTTGCATTTCATTTTCATTCGCTTCCGAACCGGTACTGCCTGCGTCCATCGCTTCCGCTGTCCCGGTAAAAAACGTGATCATCATGATCCCGGACGGAATGAGCGTAGCCGGGTCTACCATCACCCGTTGGTATAATGGCGGCGAAAAACTGCTGGCTTTTGACGCTCTTGCAGCCGGTATGGTTCGAAGCTATTCTTCCGACGCGATCATCTCCGACTCGGCCCCGGCGGCAACCGCCTATGCCTGCGGCGTAAAGGCTCAGACCGGAAACATCGGCGTTATGCCGAATGTATCCACCCTGCCCGGCGGCCCGCTTCTGGACGGGATCAACAATTATACCCCGGTTGCCAATATAATGGAGGCGGCGCGCGCGAAGGGACTTGCGACCGGGATTGTCTCGACCAGCGAGATTACCCACGCGACACCTGCGGACTTCGGCGCTCACGACATCAGCCGGAAAAAGGAAGACAATATCGGAGAGCAGATGCTCTTCGCCGGCTTTGACGTTCTCCTCGGAGGCGGAACGGATTTTTTCTTCACCAAACGAGCGGACAAGGAAGACTTGACAGCCATCGCGAAAACCCGGGGTTATTCCTATGTTGAGTCAACCGCCGACATGAAAGCTGACAAGGGCAAAAAGCTGCTCGGTCTTTTCGCCCCGGTCGGAATGAGCTATGACATCGACCGCGATACCGCAAAGGAGCCGAGCCTCGAGGAAATGACGGTCAAGGCGCTGTCGATCGTTTCATCGAACGCAAAAGGCTTTGTACTCATGGTTGAGGGCTCGGAGGTAGACTGGGCAGCCCATGCCAATGATCCTGTCGGTGTCGTAAGCGATATAAACGCGTTTGACAAGGCGGTAACCGCCGCACTGGATTTCGCCAAAAAGGACAAGAATACCGTAATCATCATTCTGACCGATCATGGAAACTCGGGCATAAATATAGGAAACAGCGACTCGAACGGGGACTACGATAAGCTCCCGCTGAAGACCCTGGTCGATACACTCAGAAAGGCAAAGCACACCGCCCAGGGAACTCTTGCCCTTGTCTCTTCCGATAACTCGAACATCAAGGAAATCGTCGCTGCAAACTACGGTCTTGACCTCGCGGACAAGGATGTTGAAATTTTGAAAGCCTCTCTCGACGCGAAAAAAAGCTCGGACGCTATTGTCTTTCTTGGTACCCTTATGGCCAAGGCTTCCCGGATAGGCTTTACCACGACCGGGCATACCGGCGAGGATGTTCCCCTCTATGTCTATAATCCGAAAACATCCGCCGCATTCGGCCTTATACAGAATACCGACATTGCCCGCTATCTCGAGAAGCTGACAGGAACGGATCTTGCCGCCGTGACAAAGGGGCAATTCCAGGAAGCTTCTGCCGCTTTCGTGAAAAAGGGCGCGTCAGTTTCAACAGACCTCTCAAATCCGGCCAATCCTGTTCTTGTGGTGAAGAA
>JAYVSC010000097.1:0-4385 GCA_043775705.1 Spirochaetales bacterium
TTAAGGCCTTCGTCAAGGGGGACTTTGGGTTCCCAACCAAGATTTGTCTTGGCGAGTGAGATATCGGGCCGACGTTGTTTCGGGTCATCGGCGGGAAGCTCTGCGTGTATGATTCCCGATTTTCCGCCGACGATATTCAGGATTTTTTCTGCAAGTTCAAGCATGGTAAATTCACCAGGATTTCCGATATTGACGGGTCCGGTAAATTCCGCCGGTGAATCCATCATGAGGATGAAAGCCTCGATAAGATCGTCCACATAGCAAAAAGAGCGGGTTTGAAGACCGTCGCCGTATATTGTGATGTTTTCTCCGCGAAGCGCCTGCATGATGAAATTGCTCACGACGCGGCCGTCATTCGGGTGCATCCGCGGACCGTAAGTATTGAATATGCGCACTACCTTGATTTCAACCCCGTTTTGACGGTGATAATCGAAAAACAGGGTTTCTGCGCATCTCTTGCCCTCGTCATAACAGGATCTGATGCCGATGGGATTTACATTGCCCCAATAGGTTTCGACCTGAGGGTGAATCGCCGGATCTCCGTACACTTCGCTGGTTGAAGCCTGCAGTATTCGGGCATGTGTGCGTTTGGCAAGGCCGAGCATGTTGATTGCGCCGTGCACGCTCGTCTTGGTTGTCTGCACCGGGTCATACTGATAGTGGGGCGGGCTTGCCGGACAAGCTAGATTGAATATTCGGTCCACCTCCACAAAATAGGGAAAAGTCACATCGTGCCGGACAAGCTCGAAATAGGGATTACCGACCAGATGGGCTACGTTTCGCTTCTGTCCGGTAAAAAAATTGTCAAGGCATATGACATCATATTTTTCCTTGATCAGTCTGTCGCATAAATGGCTTCCCAAAAATCCGGCACCGCCGGTTACGAGGGCACGTGGATTGAGGGAATAGCATTGACTTTTGTTGTTCATGGCATGTTACCTTTAGTAAGAGATGATGCATTCAATATTTTCTCCCATTCCTGGGCCCAGTCAAAATCGAAATAGCTTCTGCGCGATGAGCATAGCTTTCGTGCTTCACTGTATTTTTCCGGAGACATATACAGCTCCGTGATCTTTGTCCCTATTTCATTCGGGGAAGAAGGGGCAAACATCAGTGTGTCTTCCGCGAGCATGTCGGGAATGCCGCCGGATCTGCTTCCGATTACGGGGAGTCCCGTATGGAGGGCTTCAAGCACGACATTGGGATAGCTGTCGAAAAGCGAAGGAACGACAAGCAGGTCGCTGCGGACCATGAAGGGCAGGGGTTCTGCCACTTTTCCGTGAAAGGTCACGTGAGCGCTCAGGTTTTTTTCAAGAATTATTTTTTCGAAGGGAGCAAAGTTAATCCCGGCCGCAAGTATATCGAGATGGATATTGGCGCAGCCCTTTCCAAGGGCGTGTGCAAGGCCATACAGCAGGAATTCAAGCCCTTTGCGCTTTCCCAGAGTTCCGACAAAAAGGAGCCGTTCGCATCGGGAGGACGTATTTTTAAGGGCGAATTCCGGTTTGAAGCGCGGCTGCCGAATATCCCCGCGTATGACGGCAGTTTTATCATTTGCATCAGGATTTCTGGTAATGTATCGGTCCCTGTCGGAGGGGCTCTGGAAGGCAATAATAGAAGCATGTTTTGTGATTTTTTTTTCTCTCGTTTTTTCAAACGTAATTTCCAGGATCAATTGAATTTTTCTGATAAGAGATACCGTCGGACCTTCCAGATATAATTGGTTTTCCTGGATGGAATCGCTTCTGTAGGCGAAAAGAACGGGAATACAGAACTTACCGGAAATATAACGGGCCGCTTTCCAATGGGTCTCTCCGAAAATGAGTATCCAGTCGGCGGCGGCCGTCATGTCACCTTTTATCTGTCGGGCAAGCGCGGAACGGAAGAGGCTTCCCAGAAAAAGATTTTTCCCGCGGATATAGGGAGCCGAAATTCTGATGGCGGTAAATTCTTTCGGTGCCCACGCAAGATCCTCATTCAGGTAGACGGAGACTTCATGCCCCCGGAGAGACAGGCCTTCCATCAATTCAAGATATCTTTTATGTCCGCCTGTGCGGAGTTCATTATTGAGAAAAATACCCAGGATTTTCATTTGTGCGTTTTATTTCCGATCATATGGTAGACTATTTTAATCCAGGTTAGCGGATTTATACACAGCCGGAAGCGAAGTGCAGGATATTTTTCGTCTATTTCCTTGTCGATGAAATGCAGGGCGGAAAAATTATTGTTTCTAAACGAGTTAAGCAAAAACCCGTAATATTTGTTCGAGATGTTTTTTATCATCCATTTCATCATTTTTTTTCTTAATGCCGGGGCCTTACCCGATACATATTCGGCAATGCTTTCAAAGCAGAGCAGGTCCTCAATCTTGGATTTTGAGCTCTTCAATACTGACGCATTGCTTTCATGATGCCTCCATACGGCGGCCTTTACGGGAATATATGCAATCAATCCGAAGGGCAGCAAGCGAAAAAGGGACTCATAATCGGAGCTGATTATGTTCTCGGTATAAAAACCGGTCTCGATCGCTTTTTCGCGTAAATACAGCGTGGTTAAATGATGAATCCGCTCGCCTTTTCTGGGCCATGAAAGAAGATACTCAAGCCCGTCAAAATATCGAACCTCAGCGTTCCTTGAATTATCCGTGTAGGGAATTTCCGGAATGGGATCCTTCATCTCGTAACGGTCAGCAAACACGAGAAGGATCGCGTCGTTCGATTCTCCGGCCCGAACCGCCGCGCTGATATAATGACTGTCAAGGAGAAAGTCATCCCCGTCCAGGTTGAGCACCCATTTTCCGGAGGCCTTGTTATATAGGATGTCATGATAATTGGCGACGCGGCCGATATTTTTTGGATGGGTAATACATTTCAAGCGGGGATCGTCATACGAGGCGAGCAGTTCGATTGTGGCATCCGTCGAGCAGTCATTGCCGACAATTATCTCCAGATCGGGATAATCCTGCGCAAGCGCGCTGTCGATTGCCTTTTTGAGAAAACTCGCCTGGTTAAACGTGGGGATCATGATAGTGCAGAGGGAATGGGTGCTTTCGGGCATCAGAGTTCTCCAGCTAAAGTGAAAAAAAGCCCGTAAATTATTTGAATTACACTTTTTCTGTAGCTCAATGATCGGATGTTGAAAAGATGGAAAAAGAAAGATTTGATTCTGATTTTTTTAGCGAAAAAAGAAGTGTAGTATTCAAAAAGTCCTGTCAGTTTTCTTCTGTTTTTATTTTGGAATTTATTCTCGGAAAAAGCGAGTAAAACCTCATAGCGGTTTGCTCGACTTTGATAAATCGCTTTTTTATCTCTCTCATTTGGAATCTGCAATGATTTCGGAACTTTTTTTGATGATTTGGCACCCAGTGCGTTGTTGTCATGCTGTCTGTAAGAGATTAGGGGATGATCATAATATTTGATGCCGTTTCCATCACTTGCTACCAGGGCAAGCCAGTGATCATGGGGTATGACCGTTGGGAAAGGGATTGCCTTGCTAAGAATGTTTTTTCTGACCAGTATGGTGCAGCCGGTAACAGTGTTGTTGATGCAAAGGTTTATGAAGCCGGTATTTTGTACCTGTTTGTTCGAAAAACCAGTGAAAGATGGATGGAGTATTTTATTAAGACCGTCAATCAAGCGGGCGTCGGAATACGCAAGATCAGCGTTTTGTATTTTATCCAGCAATACTTCTATTTTATTGGCATCCCAAAGATCATCCTGATCGGAAAGCGCGATATATTCGCCCGAACATAGTGAGACTGCTTTTTCAAAATTCTTTATATAACCAAGATTTTTTTCATTGAAAAAGAGTTTGATCAATTCAGGATAGGCATCTCTATAGTCCGTCAGTATTCTTCTGGTAGAATCCTGCGAATTGTCGTCCGTGATAATAATCTCATGAAGGGTAACTGTCTGCTTCAGGATTGATTCAAGCTGTTCCTTGATAAATTTTTCGCCATTATAAGTTGCCATAGCAATTGATATCTGTGTGGGTTTGTTCATCATTCTACCGGGAAGTTCTCGTCAAGAAATACTTTTGCTGCATTTTCTTCAAATTGATATTTTTCGTTATCAAATAACGCGGCGTTGCCGCAGCCGAGCGAAAAATATCCATGGGTCGAGAAAGAGGCAATATCAATGTTTTTATATGAATACCCGGCAAGTTTTGTTTCGCGGTAGAAATCAGTGGCAATATCAAATCCCATTTTGCCAAACGGAGTTATTCTCCCTTTGGGTATCGTTATTTTCTTGTATTCATTCGCATTAAGCATCGCGACCCATTCATTCAAGCGGCATTCAGGCATGGGAAGGGGATTCGATTTGTCAATATGCCTGATGCCTGTCCGCGGGCTTGGAGTTCTTGAAATAATGCCGCACACTTCTTTG
>JAYVSC010000098.1:0-35548 GCA_043775705.1 Spirochaetales bacterium
GCGCTGCTTCCGCCAACCCAGGAAGCCTTTGTACCAGCCCGGCGAGACAAGACAGCGGATTTCATTGTTGCCCCGGACGACCAAAGTACCGATGTCGTAGCATTGGAAAGCCAAGCGTTGATCGTAGGAAGTCCAGCCCGGAGCCAGAATTGCGTCCGAAACCGGCTTCCCGTTGAGATCGGCACGGTAGGTTCCGAGCGCGGTGGCGTACAATCGCGCGGTTTTCGGCGCGAACGGCAAAAAAAAGTCCTTTCTGACCAAGCGGACTGCGCTCGATCGGGCGCTTGAATCTGACTCAACGGCAATGAAAGCCGAACGCCATTTTGACGGAGCGAATTCGAACCACTCCGGAGCGCACCATTCCTCCGTCTTTTCCCCGCCTCCGCTTGCGCGGACCCTTACCCAATAACGGCGTCCCGCATGCAACGATACTCCACGATATTCAACGAGATGAGACTGGCTGTCACTGACTACGCCGGAATCCCAAATCATGTTGTGAAACGCCAAATCCCCGGAAACTTGAATGCGGAAAGTCTCCTGGGTAAAACCCCGGGGCGTATCGAGAAATTTCCAGGAAAAACGGGGGGATGACAATTTCATGCCTAGCGGATTCCGTTGTCCCTCGATATGCAAATCGAAAATTTTCATCCTTTTATCGCCCCGGCGGTCATACCCGCGACGATTTTTCGGTTGAAAAACAAGAAACAAAGGAAAGGAGGAATGGTGATGAGCAGCACATTGGCAAAAAGCAAATTCCATCGTGTCGAGTACTGCGTCATGAAGTTGTATAACGTCAAGGGTACGGTTACGTTCTTGGAGCCGGGGAGAAAATATAAGGGATTCACAAAGTCATTGAAAATAGCGACAGAGGATAAAACGATTGTGGTCGCGGTGACCGATTTCAACAAAGGGAAGACGATGGTGATGAATAACTGCAACGGTGTCGCTCCCTCAAGAATGGCGGCTTCATCAAGTTCACGGGGAATCGTCGCAGTGAATGCCCTGTACAGGATAACCGTGTATGGAAAACCCAAGGCTACTTCGACAAGCACCAAACCTAAAACACTCTTATAAAGACCGACCGTCTTGAGTACCCAAATAGTCGTAATGACGGACGGAGGCAGCATCAGACCAATCAGTATCAGAAGATTGGCAACAGAAACCGCGCGGGCCTTCCGACGGCCAAGAACAAAACCTGCGAGAGAACTCGCCCCTACGAGTATTACCAGTGAGAGTACAGTGATGAGAATACTGTTGTAGAAGGCCCGGAGCAGCATATAATTCGAAGCCTGTACGGCAGTCACAAAATTTTCCAGGTATTGCGGTTTCGCCGGAGGAAGGAATGACATGTCTGCCGCCTCGGCAACGGTTTTTCCGGCAGAAAAAATCACATACATCAATGGTCCGATGAAGATAGCCGCGATGGCAGCTATGATAAAAATCTCCAGTATTATCTGACTGTTGGTGCGTCTCATAGGTCGATCTCCTGAAGCGAAAGGAGCTTCTGTAAGGGCAAGGCAAGAATCAGCACCAAGACAACCAGAACAACGTTACCGGCGGTAGCCAGTCCATAAAATCCTGCCTGGTATTGTTTATAAATAATTGAAGTGACGACATCGGTCGCGAAACCGGGCCCTCCCCCAGTCATTGCCCAAATTAGGTCGAAAGACCGCAGTCCTCCGATAAAACTAAGAAGAATCACCGCGCTGGTAGCCGGCCAAGAAAGAGGAAGCGTCAAATGGATGAATTTATGCAAACCGTTCCCCCCATCAATAGCCAAAGCCTCATAGTATGTGGAGGGAATCGCGAGAATACCCGCGATGAAAATGACGAGGGCAACCCCAAGACCTTTCCAGACATCGACCAGGGCAACGGAAAGCAAAGCCATGTCTACGTCTCCCAGCCAATTGGGACCCTGGATTCCAAACATGCCGAGAAAGCGGTTGATCGGTCCCATCGAAGGATGCATGAGGATGGAAAATGTGATGCCGACCGCAATCGTGTTAATCAATGTCGGAAAAAAGATCATTGCTCTCATGAAATCTTTTGTACGTAAAGAGGAGGTTAATAAAACTGCTAAAAGAAAACCGATAACGACTTTGCCCACACTGCTCACAAAGGCATAGATCAATGTATTCCTGAGTCCAATATTCAATGACGACTCGGAGAAGAACATGACAAAATTCTCAAAGCCGATAAACTTCGCCTCGACTAAGGTCCACCAAGTCATGCTGAACACAAATGACATCAATGTTGGAACCAGGAATAAAACCGAATAAATAAGCCCCGCCGGCAAAAGGAACCAAAGTGGGTATGATTTGTTAATTGAAAAATTCATTACGACTCCTAAAAGCCGGCAGGAAGGGCTCTTACACGAACCCCTCCCGTCAGCAACAACCAAACTATTTACCAACCGGCAAGCCCCAGTTGCTTAGCTTGTTTTTGAACATCCTTATCATATTCCTCGGCGTTTTCAAGGGGACTCTTCATCCCAAGCGCCGTTTGGACGGCTATCTGAGGAAGATTTGGCCCCTTGATCGGCGAGATGAATTCCAGCGCCGGAGCCGTTTTACCGGACTCGACATACGGAAGCATGTCCATCACGGAAGCCAACAAGCCCTCGGGCAGCTTGATACCCTTAATCGCCAGGGGTCCTTCAGGTTTCAGAGCCGCAAAGTTGACCGCCCAACCCTCGGCGGACATATAAAAGGCAATAAACTTCTTGGCGGCGCTGATATTCTTGCTCTGCTTGTAGACGGACAAACCGTTCGGCATCCAGATGGTCAGCCCATTGGAGTTGGGATCGTCACCCGGCTGGGCGAAGAAACCGATGTCCTTTGCCGTCTCCGGGTTAATCCCCGCAAGTGAACCACCGATGAAGCTGATCATCGGGTAATGTACGCCTTCTCCAGTCGCAAGCATCTTGAGGGCCATATCGAAAGTCGTGCTGGTTGCGTCCTTGTTCACATAACCCTTGGCGTACAGTTCTGCCAGTTTTTCAAATCCCCGAAGAGCCGCGGGCGTATTTGCGAAAGTCGCCTTATGGGCCGTATAGTCTTCCCCGAATGCAGGAGAATTCGCAAGTACATTGTAATTGTCTGCAAGCAGAACCATCTGGGTAGTCCAGGAGTCCTTGTAACTACCGATAACCGGAACGATATTGGCTTCTTTGATTTTTTCCAGGTTCGCCATGAGATCATTCCAGGTCTTGGGAACCTCGAGCCCCAGTTTTGCGTAGATGGTTTTATTATAATACCAGCCACCTCCAGCGATTGCCTGGGCAGGAGCCGCGTAAACCTTTCCGCCGGTACTGACTGTTGCTTTGTACGAATCGATGACCGAACCCGTATAAGGTTCTTTGGAAAGATCGACAAAGTTCTCAGCGGGATTCAGGGCAAGAAAAAGCGAGCCGGAATTATACAAATTGATGTCCGCGGCGTCACCAGAGGCCAAGCGTGTTTTAAGAAGGTTATCCCCCTCCTGTCCACCGGGCATCAGTTCCAGGTTAACCTTAATTCCGGTCTTGGCAGTAAATGCCGCGATCACGGCCTTCATGCCATCCAAGGGTACCGCGTTGCCGGCGGCCAAGGTCAGTTCAGGATCCACCCTGGAACACCCTGCCAAGAACAGTGAAGCGAATACCGCCAATGCCACAAAAGCACGAGCGCTCCTGCCGTTGTGGATACCTTTCCATAACCGTAGCACGGTTTTTATCATGTCTTCCTCCTGGGCCATTCCTTTCCGGAGACCCTATGAAAATAGTAACACCGGACTTTTTACCTGCCAATGTATAGCAGGTAAAGAATTTTTTGTAAAATTTTGCACTCTTGTGCGAATGATACTTATATGTTAATTTTTCGATCAGATGAGTGATGTTACTCTTAGTCTTCAGGACTTTGAAAAAAGTCTGCATGAAATGACTCCTTTGGAAAAAAAACTCAAAGCAATTCAGGGCCGAGGGCAAATTATAGAGCTCAATATTTCAGAGCTGATAGCGGGCGCGAAAAAGGAACTAATTGAAGAGGGATATTCGTTGTACGCGCAGCAATATGAACCTGTCGACATCCAGGATGGGTTCATTACCTACACCGATAAATCCGAGATTACCGCGATATACCAATCAAGATATCTTCCGGTTTACACCCATAAACATGATTTCATAGAAGCCATCTATGTCTATGAAGGTCAATGCTCTCTCATAACCGACCAAAACTGCACGTTGCTGAAAAAGGGCGATTTCTGCATCGTCTCACCTGCGTTCAGGCATGATCACAACGTGATGGACGACACGAGCATTATCCTGCTTATCGCCATCAAATGCGATACTTTCAATAATACCCTCTCAGTCATATTATCACATAATGATATTTTATCCGACTTTTTTTTAAAAGGCATTTACAATTCGTTAGCTCAAAGCGGTATTCTCTTCCAAACGGACGATGATCGGCAAATCGCGTCGACAATTCTTGAGATGCAATATGAACGGTCGATTAAAGGTGATTTTTATGACTTGATGCTGAGCAACCTCTTCACGAGGTTATTGCTTCTATTACTTCGTAATCATCAGGAAAGCGCCGAAATAATCGAGAACATCAGCAATGAGAAAAATCTCCGATTGATACCAATTCTTCGCGACATCCAGACGAATCTTCATAAAGTATCGCTCGAGAGTCTTTCCATCAAATACGGTTATTCAATAACGAAATTATCACGACAGATTAAAAAACATACCGGAAAAAGTTTTATGGAAATTGTCAGAGAATTGAAAGCCAAGCGATCGGCTAAATTACTGGAAAACCCTAATTTGAACATGCTCGATATCGTCGAAATGGTTGGGTACTACGATGTAAGTCATATGTACAAGGATTTTCGGTGGTATTTCCATACGACCCCAAAGGAATACAGGAAATCTCATATGGATGTAAGCATTCCACCCTTGAAAAATGATCTTTAGCAATAGATTCCTTGTTAGCCCAGAATTATCGTTTCGACAAAATTTGTTACAGACCCTATATCAAATTAAAAGATAATTTTAATGAGTTACTTCGTATTTAACTCTTGCCATAGGATTACACCTGACTCGCTTTCTGCTTCCTTCACGGCGCCCATGGTGAGTCCCATGGTAACGTATTTCTGGAAGATCATGGTCAAGATGATGGCTAGGGCCATGATGGCGACGGCGGCGGCCATTACCCCGCCCCAATCTACTTCGGCGTAGGACATGAAATTATATACGACGATCGGCAGCGAGATAAGAATGTGCGACAGAATCAGCGCCACGTAACTGTCCATCAGGCGCAATCGAGAAAAAACGATGTACCATGGCATGAGGAACGAGATTCCGGGCATAAGGTGTGCGATGAGAATCATCAGCGATAAGCCTTTCTGGGCGAAACGGGCAATCGACTATGCGGCGGGAAGGCCAATCATGAGGGAGAAGGCAACCGCGGAAAACGCCACTATGCTCGAGTTAATCAAGTATTTCATATACGATTGTTCGCCGAAAACCCGCTGAAAATTCTGAAGCGTCGGGGCAAATGCAAACTTGGGCGGCCAGCTTATAATATCAAGCTGTGTCTTGAATGCGGAAAGGAACATCCAAACGAAGTGAAAAAGCACCGGGATGATCAGGGCGACAATAAGCAAATAGCTCGGGAATGATGTTTTCTTCATGTTCAAATCTCCCTACACTCGGAATTTTCTGTCGGGGATCGCGTCACCTTTGACTCGACGGAGTTCTGCGGTACCTGCGCTTATTGCCGGCAAGGCAGGGTAAACCTCTGCGACAACCGGACCGTCCTGGGCGTTCCTGCGCCGAGTACCGGAGGGACGGATTCTTCGCCGAATATGTGGTTATTCCGGACCGGATACTCTTCAAGATTCCCGATAATATCACCTATGACGAAGCCGCGCTCGTCGAGCCCGCGGGAGTCGCCGCGCATGCCATCGCCATCACGCCCCTTAAGATGAACGAAACGATTGCGGTGGTCGGTACTGGCCTGATCGGACTCTTGGTGATCCAGATCCTGAAGGCCACTACTTCCGGTCGTGTGCTTGCTTTTGATACACTCGCCGAGAGAAGGGAAAGAGCGCTGGAGTTCGGTGCGGACGCCGCATTCGATCCCGCGAATTCCGAAAAGGTCCAGACCGTCATGAGGATTTAGGATGGATTCGGCGTCGATCGCGTATTCAAGGCCGTCGGCGTGACTTCCTCCATCGACACTTCCATCCAGGTGGTCCGAAAGGGCGGCACGGTCACCCTTATAGGGAACCTGAGCAAGACGGTCGAAATGCCCCTGCAGCAAATCATCACCCGGGAACTGAAACTCCTGGGCTCATGCGCCATAAGCGGCGAATATCCACTGGTACTCGATCTCATCGCGCGGAAGAAAATAGCCATCGGCAAACTGCTAACCGGCACGGGATCTCTGGGGGATGGGCAGGCATGGTTCGAACGTCTCTATGCCAAGGAAAGTGGACAGCTGAAAGTGGTGCTTCATCCCTGAAAATTCTTCGAGAGGTAATATTGGAAAAGATTCGATATGGCCTGATCGGTTATGGCAAGGTTGCCCGGCTACACGCTTTGGCGATTGCCGGATCGGCGAACGGCACGTTGATTTCGGTTGCCGGACGCACTCGCGAAAAACGAGATCAGTTCGCGCGCGAATGGAACATAACCTCGCGCGAAAGCGCGAATGAAATGAAAGCCCTTGACGGCGTGGACGCGGTAATAATCACGTCCCCCCATCCGTCGCATTGCGAAGAAAGCCTTAAGGCATTTTCCGCGGGTTGCCATGTGCTCGTCGAAAAACCCATGGCTCTGACGGTGGAGGAATGCGACCGAATGATCTCGGCCGCGCAAGCAACGAAACTCAAACTCGGGGTCGTCAGTCAGCGTCGTTGGTATCCCTCCTGCCAGCGAATTAAAAAGGCGATTATGGATGGGAAAATCGGTAATCCTTCCCTCGCGCAGGTAACCCTGTTGGGATGGCGCGACGAAGCGTATTGCCTGAGCGATCCTTGGAGAGGAAAGTGGGATACGGAGGGAGGTGGAGTATTGATCAATCAGGCTCCGCATCAGCTTGATATCCTTCATCATTTCATAGGACTGGTGGAAGGCATACAGGCTTATTGGGGCAATGTCAACCATCCGTACATCGAGGTCGATGATACCGCGTCCGCCATTATACGTTTCGGAACGGTGGAATGGCCTCCCTTCTCGTATCGAATTCCCAAAAGCCGGGAATCTACGCCAAAGTGCATGTGCACGGCTCGAACGCGGCGTCACTCGGGGTTCAGACTGACGGAGGCGCGATGTTTATCGCCGGAATGAGCGGGGTCCTCGAAGTGCCCTATAATGATATCTGGACGGTGCCGGGGGAGGAAAATCTTCGTGAGGAATGGAAAAAGGAAGACGAAGATTTTTTTGCGACGATAGACGCGACCAACTGGTTTTTTTCCCGCCTGATCGACGATTTTTCCGATGCAATCCGGACAGGGCGCGAACCGGAGTATCCGGAAGGGACGGCAGGGAAACCGTAAAACTTATTGAGGGAATCTATCGTGCAGGCAAATCCGGTGAAGAGGTTGTATACGCAAATTAATTTCCATTCGGGAATTGTTATTCCCGTTTCATCTCGCCGCCACCTTGGAATAAAATGACTCCTGACGTGAACGTCAATCGACGCAAAAAAACATCATGGCCGGCAGAAAATAAAAAAAAGCCGCCCTCTACCAGTGCGAAGTGCTACCCCCGCCGCCGGAGCTGCCTCCGCCGAAGGAGGAGCCGCTGCTGCTGTGCGAACTGCTTCCGGAACTACCGCTTGAACTTGATGAGCGCGTCAACTTGGGGATTACGGAAGATTTGGTGAATGTGCTGCCGCAGGAGACGCATCCAAAATGCAGAAGGGCTTCCCCCGCGCTGACATAGGTCGGCCGGGCAACGACTTCGCGCTTTGTCTGGTGCGCGGTAAGGCCGCTGCACGAGGGGCATGGTATATACAGCGAATAGCGTCCCGCGCGGTATTTTTCGATCGTCTTCGCGCCGCAGGAGGCGCAGAGCCAGACATCGTAATCCTCGCTTTTTATTTTCTCTTCCGTAATTTCTTTCGGCGAAAGGTACTTGTCATCGCCCTTCTCGGAGAGCTTGGCCATTTCGTGAGCGCACTCGGGACAGAGGCGCCCGTCGTTGCGCCAATGATGCATGATGCCCTTCCTGATTCCATTGCTCCAGAGCATTGCCAGCAGCGAACAGAGCAGCCCTGCTGCGGGCGGCAAAATTCCGATCAGCAGCACGCCCTTGACGCCGGCAAGTCCGCTGATACCGAGACCGACCGAGAAAAAGACCGAGCCGAAGGGAAAGAAAAAAGCCGAGGCGGAGAAACCCTTGTCGCCGAGTCCCTTCGTCTCCAGCGCAGCGATTTTCGAGTAGGAGTCATATTTTTTCTTTTTATTTTTTTGAACCGCGCCGATCTCGGATATCAGGGAGAGGAGGCCGCTGATAAGGACAAGAAGACCCGCTCCCCCGAAGATGAATGAGGGAAGGGCGACCTCGCCGAACTTCGGCTTCTCCGCGACTCTGTCGGCAGAGTCCGCGATTCCGCTATCGCCGGCGTCAGTCAAGGACGAACGTACTTCCTCGAGAGAAGCGGGGTCGCGGAGTATTTCATCAATTTTGTCGAGGTAGTTGATAATGCCCGCACCATAGTTTCCTTCCCTGAATTCGGGAACGACGATGCTGTTCTGCATGAAGGAAATCAGGGCGTCAGTGAAAATACCTTCCATGCCGTATCCGGTATGCGTGCGGATGTCCTTGTCCTCGATCGAGGCAATGATGAGAAGACCGTTATCATTATCGCTCTTGCCTATCTTCCAGGCATCGAAGAGGCTTTGCGCCGTGGTGAAAATATCTTCCTTCAGAGAGGGGACGACCGCAACCGCAATCTCCGCCGTCGTTTCATTTTTTATTTTGACGATGAGCGCGTTGATCCGCCCAATCTCGGCATCGGTAAGGTATCCCCCGATCGAGGTCACGTATCCCGTTCCCGCCTTTGTCGGATCGGGGATGGATGCGGCGGCAAGACCGTCCGCGTTTTGCGAAAAGGCAAGTGCGGCACTCGCCATCAAGGCGAACGCAAGCAAGAATTTCTTCATCATGGCTTTTCCCCCGCTTTAAAATGGTCATTCAGGACGCGCTCGCGCCCCGGCTTTATGTATTGAAAAATTTCTTCTGACCAGGAAACGGCCCATTTGCCTATCGGAACGATAATCTCGCGCAGTTCCCTGCCGCGATGGGTCAGGCAGTAGCCTTCAAGGGTACGCTCGATGATGTCGGAATCCTTGAGCTCTTTCAGGCGGCTGTTGAGAATGGACGGCGAAACGCCGCCGCAGCGCTGCTGCAGGTCGCGGAAGGTGGCGGGCCCGTCACCCAGATTCCACAATATACCCAATGCCCATCTCCGCCCGAGGAGATCGAAAAGAGCGTTCATCGGGGATCCCGTTTCGGACCCCCGAACTTTATTTCCCGGTTTTGGTAATGCCATGATTGGATATTACCCCGGGATGGCCCTGTCTGAAAAGCCGGACCGCGCTTACCGCGCGGCCTTCACTTCTTTCAGCGTTTTCCCCCCGAGTCCTATATTCTGATCATCCATTTCGTTGATCAGGACAATAAAGGACTGGGCAGCGAGACCCGTGGTCGCGACCGCGCTTGCGGTCAAATTGCGGATGAGATCGGTCTTCACCTGATCCTCGACTTTGTGCATGGCAATGCTGATTACCGGCATAATAACTCCTTCTGCTTCTGCTTCTGCTTCTGCTTCTGTTTTTGTAGCGCGCTATGTAATTAATAGCACGCTTCTGAAATAGAAGCAAGGGGGGGGGCGGGAAATTCGGTTTTACCGGAAAAACGGAGGAAAATCAGGGTAATGAAGCGCATTTGGTGATATTATGTCATTATATGGTCGCTGATAAAAAAGCAGTAATAAAAAGGGAGGGGCTGTGGCACCATTTCAGGAAAGTATATTTGGAATCCTTATCGGGTTTTTCTCAGGTTCGCTCGGGACCTACCTTTTTGTCAAACTCTTTTTGAGCAGGCATTATATCGAGCAGGGCAAAAAACTCGAACATTCGGAAAATTCGGAAGCGCGGCATGCAGATATATTAGAAGGAATCATCACTCACAAGAACACGGAAGAGTTCAAATCGCTGCTGGAAGTTCAGTTTATGAAAGGAGTCGAAGAAGGCGAAAAAAGGGCGATGCGCAAATTTGTGCTGTCTTATGATCCCTTTGTGGAAATAAGGGATACTTTTCTAAAAAAGACCGCCGATGCGGGCTATCTTCTGCAGATGTACTATAACGGGCTTCCTTTCGGCGATCCCATGAAACGGATAACAACCCACGAAGAAAAATACAAGGAAGAGAACCTGAAGCACCTGATCGACACGGTATCAGGGACGCTGAACAATATCATTCTCATGGCTGACCCCCTGGGGCTTCCGGTGAGCATAAACCCGAAGCCGAAGATACAGAAGAAAAAGAAGTAATCCGCCTGGAGGAAAGGGTATGAAAAAAATCAGAATGATCCTGTGCGCGGGAGTCGCCCTCATCCTGAACGGATGCGACGGGGACATCGTAACCCCCATTCGCGTCCAAGACTTGCTTGCAGTCAGGGACAGCGCCTCAATCGCATACACCACGGCGACGATCATCGCGGGCAACGTCTCCAAGGACGAGGAAAAGGCCTTCATCAAAAGCGTCTTCCCGACGATGACGAACGAGCGGATGGAGAAAAGCGAGTATGCGGACGCATGGGCATTCGACATCCGCATCCCGATAGTTCCGGATGAATACCCCGTCGCGAACGGGAATGGACACCTGCCGTTCCATCTGGTCATATCGAAAATCAACGGCAGAAATTCCCTTTCATGCCGCTACCACGCCGTCGAGCTGCGGAAAATATCCGACTGGGTGAAAGAAACCTATTCCCAGATTTTTGACGTCAAGGATTATACCTTCTCGCTCATCATCATCAATGACAGCCAAAATGACTTCGAGTTTACCGGGACGAGCGTCTACGTGAATGACGAAGCGTATCCGTACGCCTTCACGGCGACCCTCGCGAAGAAAGACTCGATCACGGTGAAAGCGAGTGGGATACTGAACGAAGCCATGAGCCGGGATGACGAAAACCTGTATCCGATACTGACGTATAAATAAACAGAAAAGAAATGGGGAGCGCAGAATGAAAACAAATATGGTTCAGGTCCTGATAGGCATCCTCGCCCTTGGATACGGGTTATATACCGCGTATGTACAGATAAAATCGCCTGAAAAATTCGGCAAGCTTGAATCCATGAAACGCGTCTACGGAGACAGGGCGGGGAAGATCATTCATTTTCTCCTGTACACGCTCATTCCGATAGGATTCGGTCTATATTTGATTGCGACCGGACTGCCCTACTTCCCGTTGAACCGCTGATGCCTGAAAAACAGTTTTTCGTCTCCGAACTTTGAAGAGACAAAGCGCGAAGTGGTGACGATTGAGCCTATGAACACCTTGTCGCTTGCGCCTGCCTTAATGCCGTATACCCGATAGAGCGTCGAGCCCGATGGAATCGAGAAAAGGTCATCGCGGACCTCATGGGGGGCATCGGAAAATGCAAGGGAGCCGCTTTCGGGAACGAGAAGCAGGCGCTCGGGCGCGACGGGCAAGGCAACGGAAGTGCCGTCCGCGCGAATGTTCGCGAGATACGCAGAATCTACCTTCGTCGGATCCGCGGTCGCGGTGCCGAAGGCTTTGGCAAGAATTTTCAAAGGCCCCGAGGAAGGGGCATCGATGAAGGTCGAAAAACCGTGCGCGAAAAAATTATACGTTTTCTGTCCGTCAAGGGAATACATCGCGACGAAGTTGAGCGAAGGCGCGCCGTCGACTAAAAATTTGACGCCGATTCCGGGAATCGTCGAAACGCCGTCCGGTTTTGCCGCGAGCGAAAGTCGGAGATACCCGTATTTCGCGCCCTGATAGAGGCCGGTAAAGGGACTGCCCGGATCCGGGACAAATTCAAACGCAGCGGTAGAGCCGTACGTGTGTATCCCTTTTTTCCTTCCGTCCGGGAGTATGTCCGAGTTGACTTCGAGCGTCACATTGAAAAACGCGCGCACTACGCTCCGAAAGGGATTGAAGGCAAGGAGAAACATCGAAAGGGGCTCGCGTCCTGTCCATTGCGGCAGCGCCTTGTATTCGGACGCTTCAATAAGACCCTGCAGTATCTCCTGTTTTTTCGCGGCGCTCTGGTCTTCATATCCTGCCTGGCCGGGTGCCGCAGATTGCGCATACGGGACGGCAGACACAAGGGCCATCAATAAAAATAAAAAGCTCTTTTTCATTATACACATAAAAATATTATATCACATATAACAAGGAATTCACAGGAAGGGAAAGCGGAAGCGGAAGCGGAAAAATGTCTGCTGCCGCTCGTTCACACTGCCGCACTGACAGATTTCAGTTTCTCTGAAATCTGCGCGTTCTCGGCCTCGAGGGAAGCGAGAATGAAGGGACCGACGCCCTTGAAATCATCCTCGACGACAGGCTCGCTCACATAATAATCGAAGGATCCGTCGCGGTAGGGATTTCCGCCCAGACCCGCGACGCTGCATATACCGCCCAGGTGCAGAGAGCCGGAGGCATCCTCGCGCAGCATTCTGCCGACAATGCCCTGATAGCCCGCTCGCGCGCTTTCTTCAACAACAGAAATATCACGCTCGCTCACATACCCTTTTCGGAGTATCTTAAACAGAAAATAGACGAACATCGATGAGGCTGAAGTTTCGAGATAATTTTTTTCACGTGCGCCCTGATCCAGAATCTGGTACCATAGGGAGGTTTTAGGGTCCTGGTATTTGAGAAGGACGGAAGTAAGCCGACGCGCAATCGCGATGAGAATGTCCCTTTCTTTTTCCCAGTCTCCGCCTGTCGGAATATAATCGAGCACGTCGACTACTGCCATGCAGTACCAGCCCATCGCACGGCCCCAAAAATGAGGGGAACAGCCTGTTTGCCTGTCCGCCCAGAGCTGCTTGCGGGATTCGTCCCATGCGTGAAAGAGCAAGCCAGTGCGGGGATCGCGTGTCCTGCTTTCGACGAGGACGAGCTGCGCGACGACATCAGCCAATTCATCCCTGGTGCCGTACTCGGCAGCCCAGCGGGCATAGAAGGGTCCCTGCATATAAAGTCCGTCAAGCCACATCTGCCATGGATATATCTGCTTGTGCCAAAAACCGTTTGACTGTGTCCGGGGATGGTTCAGAAGCTGGGCATGTAGAATTTCTATGGCTTTTTTATATTTCACATTCCCGGTATCCTGATAGAGATCGAAAAGCAGTTTGCCGGGATTGATCTGGTCGAGATTGAATTCGTCTTTTTTGTATGTATTGATGGAGCCGTCATCGTTTATTTTCGTGTCGTACATTTTCCTTACCCAGGAAAGGTACTCATCATTCCGCAGGGCCTTGCCGAGGGCATATATGCTCTGGAGAACAAGGCCGTGCTCATAATGCCACAGCATCTGGGCGGGTCCGTATCGGTTCGTCACTGATTGGGCCATTCTTCCGGAAAGGGTTTTCGCCGGTTCACTTTTGTTCATCATCCTGTCCTTGACCTGCGGTTCTGCAAAGAAGACCGGATGAGCCCCATTCCGGGAACTCATCCGGTTTGTATACCCGGCACTCAGGTGCCTTCCTCTATTCTATTTTACTTGAGATAACCCGATTCGGTAGCTTTGGCTATTCCGGCTTTCTCCCAGTCAAGTCCGCCCATCTTGTCGAATTCGCCTACCCAGTCGGTCCAGACAGTCTTTGTCAGCTCGCGCTTTCCGGTAAGGAACTCGAGCACGCCCTGTTCATAGAAACGCTTCAAGTCCGCATTCGGGGGAACCAGTGCGTCCGATCCGATAGCCACGGTCCATGCCCGTTTCTGCATATCGCGCATGACGGTAAGGGCGCTCATGGTTTTTCCGGAGGTCGGGGCTTTATAGGTCGGATACCTCGAAAGAAGCTCGATCTCGCCATTGTAGTAGACCATGTTGCGCAGCTGGGTGATGGTCTGGATCTCGGGCTTTGTCCAGGCAAGGTTCGGATCGGCAAGGCCCGTCGGAGTCGGCACGCCGTTTGCGTCAAGCGCGTAGTTCACGTCCTTTTCGCCCCATCCGAGAAGGAAGTAGCCCTCATCCGAGGACATCCATTCAAGGAGTTTCGCGATGGCCGGACCCTTTCCCTGTTTGGCGGCATTCGCGGAGACCGCATAGATGCGGTAAGCCTGGGTATAGACGCCGACCGACATCTTTCCCTTTGGGCCTTTCGGAGGATCGATGACGATCCATTCGCCGTTCGGGAAATTCTTGTCAAAGGGCGCATAATTGGCTTCGGCGGCGAAAGCGGCGTTCTGTTCGCGCATCACGCCGAACCGGCCCTGTTTCCATGCCCCGCGGAAGTCGTCTTTTTTATAGCTCATCCAGTTTGGATCAATAACCTTCTCGTCCATCATTTTCTTGACATATGAAATCGCGTCAAAGTATTCTGCCTTGCGGACATTGAGGCCCGCCCCTGCTTTCGTCATGTTCCAGGTACCCGCAACGCCGAAGGCGCCCATGATCGGGTCAAACCGTCGGCCGAGTCCCTCCTCGAAATTATTGATTTCGATGAAAGCGCCGTACCCGTAGGTATCGGCCTTGCCGTTCCCGTCGGGGTCGTTGAAGGTAAACGCCTTCATTACCGCAAGGAGGTCGTCAGTCGTTACCGGTACCTTGAGGCCAAGTTTGTCGAGCCAGTCCTTGCGGATCAAGAGGCCTTCATTTTTGGCAATGGAGCCCGGGGACGCAAGGCCATAAGACTTTCCGCCAATGGTAGTGAAAGCCCGGCTGTCCTCGTCATACTGTATTTTCGTGCGGTTGGGCATCGCGGCGTAGAGGGAATCAACGGGAGCGACAAGGCCCATCTTGACGAGGTTGAGCCATGCATCGCGGCGGACCATGAAAAGGTCAGGCAGCACGTTCGCGGCTCCGGCGGCGTTCACCTTGACGTCCTGGTCGCCTTCGTTCGAGGGCAGCGCGGTAAGGACGAGGTCGATGTTCAGTTTTTCCCTGATGATCTTCAGGGCCTTCCAGTCCGCTGGCGGCGGCCCTGCCTCGGTGACGGCGGCACCGTACCACAACTGAAGGGTAACCGTGCCGGAACCCTGTTTGTCTTTCCCGGAGTCCGTCTTTCCGCTTGCGATAACGGGAGCCGAAATCCCCGCAGCCAGCAAAATGGCCGCAGCCGTTTTCATCATCATTGCTTTCATCATCAACCTCCTAAAAAATATACACCGAACATTATTTTTATGTACGTTACCCTTTCACGCTGCCGAGCAGCGTACCGCGGGTAAAATACTTCTGGATAAAAGGATAGGCGATGATCATGGGTATGGCCGACATGAACACGCTTGCCGCCTTGATCGCCTGCACCGAGGCTTCGCCGAAGGCGTTTGCCTCCACATATTCGTTCATGCCGCTCGCCATCAAGATGTTCCGGAGAAGGATGGGAAGTGGCTGAAGCTTGTTGTCGTTGAGATAGAGCATCGCGTGGAAAAAGTCGTTCCAGAACGTGACGCCGTAGTATAGGCCTATCGTCATGATGATCGGCTTGGACAGGGGCAGTATAATCCGCAAGAGCACATACCACTCCGGCGCGCCGTCGATCCGGGCCGACTCCTTGAGCTCATCGGGTATCCCCTCAAAAAAGCCGCGCATGATGAGGCAGTTATAGGTGCTGATCGCGGCGGGCAGAAAAATCGCGGCGAGGTGGTTTGTAAGGCCAAGCTTCGTGACGACCAGGTACGCCGGGATCATCCCTATGTTGAAAAGATAGGGCAGAAGGATGAATACGTTCAGCAGTTTCCGTCCCGGCAGAGTCTTTACGGACAGAACGTAGGCAAGGGGAATCGTGAGGAAGAGCGAGGTCGTTACTCCGAATATCAGGATCTTGAAACTGTTCACGAAGGAAAGAATGAAGCCCCTGTTTCCGAGAAGGGCTTTGTAGGCCGCGGTCGACCATTTCCAGGGCATCAGAAACATACCTTCAAGATTCGTCCCGATAAAGTGGTTCGGGCGGAAGGACAGCGTGATGGTGCTCCACATCGGGATGGCTACTATAATCAGCACCGCTATCATGAGAAAATCTATTATCGAGTAGAAGAAACGGTCGGCAGCGGTAAAGCGTATCGTCGTTCCCTTGATGTTGGCCATTGCACTTCTCCTATATTAATGATGAATCGGACATGCGGCGGACGAGGGCATTCGAAGCCGTCAGAAGAAGGAGTCCGATGACTCCCTTGAATATTCCCACGGCGGTCGCGAGGCCGAACTGGAACTCGAGCAGTCCCTGCCGGTACACCCAGGTATCAATGATGTCGCCGACGCTGTACACCGGTATTGAATAAAGCATGAACATCTGGTTGAAGCCGGCGTCAAGGATGGTACCGAGCCTGAGAAGGACGACCATCACGATAACGGGACGTATCGAGGGAAGGGTGATGTACCAGACGCGCTGCACGGCGCTGACGCCCTCGACGGTCGCGGCCTCGAACAGGGAAGTGTCTATGGCCATGAGAGCCGCGATGAAAATGATCGCGCTCCAACCCATCTCTTTCCAGGTATCAGAAAGTATTACGATCAGGGGAAAAGTTTTGGTGTTTGTCATGAAATCGATCGGCGTTCCCCCGAACAGCTTGATTACGTCGTTTACAATTCCGTCGCCGGGTGCGAGAAGCACGAGGAGAATGCCGTACATGATAACCCAGGACAAAAAATGGGGAAGATAGGTCAGGGTTTGAACGATCTTTCCGAGCATGGGCCTGGTACATTCATAGAGGCCGATCGCGAGAATGATGGAGACAGGAACGCTGACAATCAGCTTTGAAAAGCTGTAAAACAGGGTATTCCGCAGCAGTTCCCAAAAATAGAATGATTTGAAAAACGTGATGAAATTGTCAAAACCGATCCATCGGCTGCCCATAACGCCGTCCAAAGGCATAAAATCCTTGAAGGCAATCTGTCCGTTCCAGATGGGAAGATATTTAAATATGGCGTAATACACTAACGGGATGAGCAGAAGAATATAGACGGAGCTGTGCCGGCGAATATCCCGGATAAGATCCCTGCGGGGAACGCCAATTCCTTTTTTCAGCATAATGTAACCTCACTGTAAGATTACCGTATATCTGCTGTAAAATGCAGTGAGTTTCTTGCACTTTACCGACTTTTTCCGAAAAGCATTCCGAGGGGGGGGGCGCAGGCAGATCAGTTTTTCGTTCGGAGTTTTCCCGGGGGAAATCCGTGAATCTTCTTGAAAACACGGCAAAAATACGCCTGATCCTGAAATCCGGTGAGCTGGGCTATCTCGTAAATAGAATCGTTTGTGCGGAGAAGAAGGCCGTCGGCGAGAAAAATCCGGTAGCTGTTCAGGTATTCCCATAGGGAGAGCCCGATTTCCTTGTGGAAAATTCTGGTAAGGTAGTCTTCACTCACGTTCACCGAATCCGCGAGTTTCCAGCGGGCTATCTGCGAGGACGCATGGCGGTTGAAATACAGAATCGCCTTTTTGACCAGGGCCCCCGTATGAGGGGGCAGTATTTCCTCTCCTGAAAGAATGGCGCGTACGCGCAGGGCGAATTCAGGCGAAGAAGCGATGTTCGAATTGCACAGTATAATATGACTCTGCGCGCTCAGCGAGGAGACTTCCTCCTCAGTGCTAATTTTCTCGGGCAGCACTAGAAGGGGAACCAGGACGGTCGCGGGATTGAGTCGCACTTCCTGAATCGCGGAAATGTCGATCTTTGCGAAAACAATAAGGCAGGGAGGGATTTCCGAGACCGCCGAGGCGAAATCTGCCATCGAAGGAATGCGGATGGAATTTTCAGCGCCTGCCCACAACCCGTAAGAGTCGCCCGGCTCTCCGATAAAAAGGATGGGGCCCAGTTTTTTCTCGCGTACCGCGTTTTCTATCGTGCCGATCAGGCTCTCGCCGGCAAAGTCCCTGCCGTAGCAAAGAAAGGACGCACGAAACAATTTCGGATGATGCCTGAGCGCATACACCCGTATCCAGTCCGACAAGGAAGCGGTGTCGGGATTCCAGGCAAGCAGCAGGTTTTCCCCGGATGATCCGAATTGCGAAAGACTTTCATCCCGGGAAATCGCCTGGACGGGTATTCCGAACGAGGAAAGGGGTAAATCGCCGGACAAGTCGAGAATGCGGGAGACGGTGCAGGCATCCTTGAGAGGAGGAAGCCCCGCGAGATCAGGCCAGGGAAGAAGGACAGAGCAAGCGGAGAGTTCCCTTCGGAAATCGCCGTACTGAAGCAGGATGATTTTTTCTGCGAGGAGCATCTCGTTTTTTTCCCATATCGGGGGAGAAAGAGGCGAAAAAGAGGTAAAGGTCAAAAAAAGACCCGCGCTCGTAAGCGATATTTCGATACCTTCCCGGCAGTTCTCGATAATGCAGGAAAAAGCCTCGGTGAGACGGAAGGGATCTCCATGGAGAAGCGGATATCCGTCCAACCGGGAGGCAAGCGAAGAAGGAAGCACTTCCTGAATGGAGAAGAGGCGTTTCTTGAAGGTCAGTTCATTTATCTGGGAAAGAGTCAGGTCGATGAGCCGGTTGGTCCTCTGGGTCTGGGCCGCAACCAGGGACTGCAGTTGATTGACGCGGTCGGCAATAACTCTCATGTCCGGAGCGGAGGCGTTCTGCATGCCGCCGAGTTCGCCCTCCATCTGGACAAGGCTGTCCGCTATTTCGGAGAGCGGGTCGCAGAGATCGATGCCCACATTCGCGAAAAATTCAGTCTTTGCCCGTTCCGCCTGCTCTGCCTTTTGTTTTGCCGCGATTGTCTCCTCGAAGAGAAAAATCCCCTTCAGCGCGCTGCTCACGGCCGAGCGCAATTCCTCAAAAACGGTTCCATCCAGGAAAGGAACGCTGCAGACGACATAGCCCAGGGGCTGATTTTCCATATACAGGGGCTGCACAAGAAAAACGCCGTTCTCGAAATTATCTTTCAGATGCGAAGGCAGCAAGTGCTTTGAGGGAAAGAGTTCGCTTTCCTCCGAATATTCTCCCGAAGGGGAAAAACCGCCGATAAACCTCGAATACCCGTCATTCTCGCATAGCGCTATCGCCGCGCTGTGAATCCCGGCCTGGGGCAGATGTTTCGAGAGAATGCTCATCAGGGATTTTCGGTCACGGGCGCACAGTAGATCGCATTTCAGCGAGTTGAGAATCGCGTAAAGCGTTCCCGTCTCGTAACGCTTGAGGGCGAGAACGCGGCTTTGTATCCGGGTGATGGCCCGGAGCACGGGGCGCTCAAGGCTCTCGAGAAAGGCGACGCTGAAGCATCCCGAACCTTTTATAAGGTTGATGCAGTCGAACAGAAGACTGGTCTCGCGGTCCGCGTCGAAGAACCGGTCGAGCACGCGTTCGAGCAGATTGAAAAAAAGATCGCTGTCCTCGCAGGAAAGGGCGCTGAGCACGGGCTGAAGCACCGCATTTTGCCCGGTCTCGTCGAGATGAAAGAGCTCTGCAAGACGCAGAAACAGTCTCTCGGTCTCCACCCCCGGTGCGCACGCAAGAGTGTTACGCGGAGAGGGCGAGACATTCAGGTTTTTTCTGCAGCCGCAGGATTCGCGGAGCACAACCGTGGCCGGCAGGGTGCAGTCGGCCGTGTCTTCCCCGGCAAGCAGGGTTCTGACCATTTTAAAGGCTGACACTCCGATTTCGGCGTACGGCATGTGGACGGTCGACAGGGGACTCGAAAGTATCCTGCTTTCGGAAGAATTATTGAATCCGGCGCACCGGTAGTCGCGAGGAACGCTGAATCCCGATTTCTGCAGATACTGCACCGCCGAAAAAACCATCATGTCGCTTGTACCGATAAGGGTGTCAAAATCCTGGCCCGGAATGAGCCGGCGCTCTTCGAAGAACTGAAGCGCGGCGCTCCCGCCCTCGGACCAGAGGAACGGATCGGAGATAAGGGGTGATGCATCGGCGCACGCTATGCCCGCATCGGAAAGGGCGTCCCTGTAAGCCCGGTAGCGGTCTTCCGCCGACGCATGGGAGGACGGCCCCCGGATAAAGGCGATCTTCCGCGCGCCGTGGACGCGGATAAAGTGAGTGACGAGGGATTTCATCCCGGTATAAGCGTCAAAACGGACGCAGGGATGTCCCTTCATTTTATGGGCAATGGTCACGTAGGGAAGGGGATCGAGCGACGCATGAAAGCTGTCGAGTTCCTCGATAGGCACCGCACCGCCTATACTCGACCCCCAGCTGATGAGCGCGTCAAGGTTTTCCTCATTCGCGAGCCGGTACACGCTGTTGCGCAAATATTCCGAATCGGGCATTGAGTCAAGACGGCCTCCGGGAAAAACGTATAAAGAAACCCCGGCACGGTCCGCCTCGGATGCAAGGGACGTCCACAGATTCAGAGCAGAACCGGTATGTATTGAAGCAAGGATAACCCCTAGCCTTTTTTTCTGTGATTTCATTCCACTCATTGTTTCACCAAATTTCCCATATTTGCAAGCGAAATTATGAAAGTTGCCTCACTAGTGTCGTTTTTATCCAAAAACAGAGCGATAATGAACATGGCGCATTGCGTTATCACCCTTTACTATGGAGATACAGGAGAACAATATGAAATCAATTTCAGACGTGCGCAATCCGGTCAGCCGCCCGGTCAGGGTACTGCAGTTCGGCGAGGGCAACTTTCTCCGGGCTTTTGCGGACTGGATGATCGATATAACGAACGAAAAAACAAATTTCAACGGAAACGCGGTGCTTATACAGCCGCTCGACCGGGGACTAGCTGATATGATCAACGGCCAGAATGGTCTGTACACGACCGTGCTCCGCGGAGTGCAGGACGGAAAAACGGTTGAAGAGCTGCGGGTTATCAACTCGGTAAGCGGGGCCCTCAATCCCTACCGGGACAGGGAGGCATATCTCTCATGCGCGGAAAATCCTGATCTCCGCTTTATCATATCGAACACCACCGAAGCGGGCATTGCCTACGAGGCGTCCGACAAGTTCGATGACCGCGTGCAGTCATCCTTTCCCGGCAAGGTAACGGCATTTCTCCATCGCCGATTCACGCATTTCGGAGGAGACCCCGCCAAGGCGCTGGTGTTCATCCCCTGCGAACTCATCGACAAAAACGGGGACAAGCTGAGGGAGATCGTGCTCCGCTATGCCGAAGAGTGGAATCTGGATGGCGCATTCATCGCCTGGGTTGCGCAGTCCTGCGACTTCTGCAACAGCCTCGTCGACCGCATCGTTCCCGGATATCCAAAAGAGGAAGCGGAGGAGATCTGCGCGAAGGCGGGCTACGAGGACAAGCTCCTCGATGCGGCCGAGATTTTCCACCTTTGGGTGATAGAGACAAAAAACGATTACTCGCGCGAATTCCCTCTCGCCGGGGCGGGACTCAATGTCATATGGACGCAAGACATGAGCTTTTACCGCACGCGAAAGGTACGCATACTGAACGGCGCTCATACCTTGACGGTGCCGGCTGCCTTTCTCGCGGGAGTAGACACGGTGGAAGAATGCATCAAGGATCCGCTCCTTCTCTCCTTCATGAAAAAGGGCATCTTCGAAGAGATCATCCCCTCGATGGACGGAGACGCGCTGGAATTGAAGGGGTACGCCGCCGATGTGCTCGAGCGCTTCGCGAATCCCTATATCAGGCATATGCTTCTTTCGATCACCCTCAATACGGTTTCAAAATTCAAGACCCGGGACCTGCCGTCCCTTCTTTCCTATATGGCCAAAAACAAAAAGGTGCCGCCGGCCCTCGCCTTCTCCCTGTCCGCACTGATCGCATTTTACGAGGGGACTCGCCTTCACGACGGTCAGCTTGACGGTACGCGCAATTCAGTCACCTACCCGGTCAAGGATGATCAGGCCGTTCTGGAAAAGTTCGCAGCACTCTATCAGATGGATGGAAACAATAAAGAAAAAGCAGCAAGGGCGGCAAGGGCCGTTCTCATGGAAAAAGAGTGGTGGGGCGAAGACCTTACGCTGCATGCGGGACTCGAAGACGCCGTCCGTAGCGGCCTCGAATCAATCTGGACAAAGGGAATGAAAGCAGCCCTTCAAGCGGTTTGCTCTTCGCGATAACCGGCGACGGAAAAGGATAGTTTGATGGAAACAGAACGAAGGTTGATCAAGATTCACAAAAGCGACAATGTCGCCGTCGCGGTAACGGCTCTCCTTAAGGGAGAGCGAATCAGGGTCGGAGAAACCGAAGTGCTGCTGGGCGAGGATATACGGCCGGGTCACAAGGCATCGCTCGTTCATATCTCGGCGAATGAAAAAATAATAAAATACGGATACCCGATAGGGAAGGCCTCATGCGACATTCCCGCGGGAATGCACGTGCACACACACAATGTCCATACCCTGCTTTCCGAATCGTTCGAGTACTCATATGACGGCGCAGAAGCAAAACAATACAGGCCGCCGGAAATACAGGCGCCGGACATCCAGGCATACAAGCGGGCCGACGGAAAAATAGGAATACGAAACGAGGTGTGGATTATCCCGACAGTCGGCTGCGTGAATAAAACGGCCGAAGCCCTTGCCCTCTGGGGCAGCACTGTATATGCAGACGGCGTACATGCATGGACCCATCCCTACGGCTGTTCGCAGATGGGAGATGACCACGAAACGACCCGGCTCATGCTCGCCGACCTCGCTCTGCATCCCAATGCGGCCTCTGTCCTGATCGTCGCTCTGGGCTGCGAGAACAACAGCGTCGACGAATTCAAAAAGCTTCTCGGAGCCTATGACACAGACCGAATCCGTTTTCTCGTCACCCAGAAGGCGGAAGACGAAATCGCCGAAGGCCGATTAATGCTTTCGGAGCTTTTCGCATACTCCTCCCGCTTTAAGCGCGAAAGGGTAAGCGCGTCCCGACTTGTAGTCGGCATGAAATGCGGCGGCTCCGACGGATTTTCCGGCATTACCGCCAATCCCCTGGTAGGACTGTTTTGCGACAGAATCACCGCCATGGGCGGCACCGCGATTCTCACCGAAGTGCCCGAGATGTTCGGCGCAGAGCGGATTCTCATGGAACGGTGCGAAACGCCGGCCGTCTTTGACAAGACCGTTTCGCTTATCAACGGCTTCAAGGATTACTTTACCGCCCATAACCAGACAGTCTACGAAAATCCCTCTCCGGGAAACAAGGAAGGCGGCATCACGACGCTTGAGGACAAGTCACTCGGCTGCGTCCAGAAGGGAGGAAAAGCGCCGGTCAGGGACGTTTTAAAATACGGCGAAAGGTCTAACCGCACGGGTCTCGTTCTCCTCGAAGGCCCGGGCAACGATATCGTTTCGACGACGGCGCTGACCGCATCCGGCGCCCATCTCATCCTTTTCACGACTGGCCGCGGCACCCCTCTCGGCGCCCCGGTACCCACGCTGAAGATAGCCAGCAACAGCGCACTCGCCGACCATAAAAAAAATTGGATAGACTTCGACGCAGGGCGCCTGCTAGCCGAGGATGGAGGGGATCTGCTCGAAGAGCTCTTCGCCCTGGTCCTCGATACGGCTTCAGGCTCATACTGCGCAAAAAACGAAACAAACGGATACCGCGAGATTGCAATCCTTAAAAACGGAGTAACTCTATGAAAAAATTCATGGACAAAGATTTTCTTCTTGAAAGCGCGAGCGCGCAGGAGCTCTACCGCACGGCGGCATCCGAGCCGATATACGATTTTCACTGTCATCTTATTCCGTCCCAGATCGCGGAAAATAAAAGATTCGACAATCTCGCCGAGGCGTGGCTCGGGGGAGACCATTATAAATGGCGGCAGATGCGCGCTTTCGGCATCGGCGAACGATTCATCACGGGTGACGCCGAACCGTACGAGAAATTTCTCGCATGGACGCGGACTCTGGAAAACCTGATAGGAAATCCCCTGTACCACTGGACCCATCTCGAACTGCAGCGGTATTTCGGGATACAAGAAACGCTCACCTCAAAATCGGCTCCGTCAATCTGGAAAAAGGCGAACGCCCTTCTTTCCGGCGAGGAACTCTCGGTGCGGGGCATATTCAGGAAATTCAACGTGCATACCGTAGGTACAACCGACGATCCCGCCGATTCACTCGCCTTTCATGAGGCCATCGCGTCGGGCACCGCTCCAATAGGAAAAATCGCGACGAGGATCATTCCCTCCTTCAGGCCCGACAAGGCGCTGAACGTCGACCTTCCCGGCTTCGTCGAATACATGGAAAAACTGTCCGCGGCGAGCGGCATACAAATCACCTCGGTAGCGCTTGTGCTTGACGCCCTCATCAAAAGACTCGATTTTTTCGTCTCCCAGGGATGCCGCGCCTCTGACCATGCCCTCGAGTCGCCTCCCTTCGCCCTCGTTTCAGAGAGCACGATCGAGGCAGTCTTCCAAAAAGCCCTCGCCGGGGAGAAAGTTACGAAGGAAGAGGCGGAATCATACAAGACCAAAATACTCGTCGCCCTCGCGGGAGAATATGCAAAGAGGGATATCGTCATGCAGCTGCATTTCGCCGCGCTCCGCAACACCAATTCGCGTATGTTTGAAACTCTCGGTCCGGACACAGGCTATGACGCATCCGCCGACAGGGAGATAAGCCGCAAGCTTGCCCTTCTCTTAAGCCGAATAAACTCACAGGGACGGCTTCCGAAAATAATTCTCTATTCCCTCAATCCCAAAGACTACTATCCCCTCGCGACCATCGGCGGCTGCTTCCAGGGAGAACCAGATATACCCGGAAAGATCCAGCTCGGGTCGGCATGGTGGTTTTGCGATCATCGGGACGGCATGGAGGAACAGCTGAAGGTGCTCGCAAATATCGGCATGCTTTCCGCGTCAGTCGGCATGCTCACCGATTCAAGGAGTTTTCTATCTTATCCCCGGCATGAGTATTTCCGGCGCATACTTTGCAACCTGATCGGTACCTGGGTTGAAAACGGGGAATTCCCCCCTGACAGGGAGAAACTCGCCGAAATAGTGAGCGCCGTCTCTTTCGGAAATGCCTCGCGGTATTTCAAATAAAGAGAAAGATTGTTATACTACCTTTATTATGGAAATTGAAGATTCAGGCGACAAGCAGATAAGCGCGGTTTTCAGGACAATCACGGTCCTCGAAATTCTGTCCCATTATAAACTGATAAACCTTGAGCAGCTCGCAAAGGAAACGAATCTTCCAAAAGCGACGCTGCTCCGTTTTTTGGGGACGCTCTGCGCCCTCGGGTATGTGTACCGCAATCCCTATGACCAATATTCTCTGACGCTGAAAATGTTCTCGGTCGGCTCCCGCAGCCTCGAGCACATGGATCTCATCAGCGCCGCACGGCCGATCGCGGAAAGGCTTGCCGAAGATCTTGGGGAAACCGTGCACATGGGAATCCGGGAGGACTCCTCCGCGATTTACGTGCTGAAGGTCGAGTCTCATTACACGATAAGGATGCATTCCCGCGTCGGAAAATCAATGCCCCTGTACTGCACCGCAATAGGAAAAACCCTGCTGTCCGATCTTAGCATAAAAGAGCGGAAGGAATTACTGAAGCAGATAAAAATCGTGCCCTTCACGCCCCACACCATCCGTACCGCCGCGCTTCTTGAGAAAGAGCTTGCCGAAATCGCATCGAAGGGCTGGTCGATGGACAGGGAAGAACACGAAGAGGGAATCGCGTGCATCGCCGCGCCCATACGCGACCATACCAATAAAGTCATAGCCGCCCTCAGCGTGTCCTGGCCGATGTTCCGCTTCGAGAAAACCGAGCAAACGCGCTACGTCGCGGTCATCAAAGAAACCGCGCTCGTCATCTCGCGCCTGTTCGGTTATACGTAAATACTGCTACCGGGCAAGCCACCCGCCGTCGACCGCAAGCGTCGCTCCGTTGACGTAATCCGAAGCTGATGAAGCGAGAAACACCGCGGCGCCCGCGATATCCTGGGGAGTACCCCAGCGGGATGCGGGAATACGGTCAAGAATATCGCCGCTCCTCTTGGAGTCGGCCCGAAGCGGTGCCGTGTTCTCGGTCGCCATGTAGCCCGGGGCGATTGCGTTGGCGTTAATGCCGTACTGCGCCCACTCGTTGGCCATGGACATGGTAATCCCCTTCACGCCGCTTTTCGAGGCAGTGTAGGAAGGCACCCGGAAACCTCCCTGAAACGAAAGCATCGACGCGATATTGATTATCTTCCCGCCGGTCTTCTGCTTTATAAACTGATTGGCCGCGGCCTGGGACATGAAAAACACGGTCTTTACGTTGATGTTCATTACATCGTCCCATTCAGCCTCGGTAAAAGCAAGGGCATCGTTCCGTTTGATGATTCCGGCATTATTGACCAGTATGTCGATATGTCCGTAAGCCTCGATGGCCGCCTTGATTATCGCATCAACCGGTTCTATCGAGAGCAGATTGGCCTGAAAGTGAACGTACCGCCGGCCGGTCCTCTCAATCGCCGCCTTTGTCTCGTTCGCATCCGGAGGATAGCTGACTCCGAAAATATCGGCGCCTGCCTCCGCGAGGGCGATTGCCATACCCTGTCCAAGACCGCGCTCTGATCCGGTTACCACCGCCACTTTTCCCTTAAGACCGAAAGTATCGAGTATTCCCATTTTGTGTTCTCCTTATCTCAAGTCGCTCATGCCCACATTGTCCATATCGTCGAATGTCTGATTCTCGCCCGCCATTCCCCAAATAAACGAATAAGAGGAAGTCCCTACGCCCGAATGAATGGACCAGGACGGCGAGATGACCGCCTGCTCGCCGTTCATTACCAGATGCCGGGTTTCTCCGCTCTGTCCATGCATGTGGAAAACGACGGAATCCTTCCGCAAGTCAAAGTAAAAATACACTTCCATCCGCCGCTCGTGCGTATGACAGGGCATTGTGTTCCAAACCGAACCCGGCTCGAGCACCGTCATGCCCATCACGAGCTGGCAGCTTTGGCAAACCGCGGGATGCACATACTGGTAAATGGTGCGCGCATTGACGGAGTCCGGGCTCCCGACCTTGCGCGGATTGGCTTTCTCAATCGGGATAAATACCGTCGGATACGGAGTATGTGCGGGCGCGCTTACGAGATAGAATTTGGAACCCTCTGATGCGTCCTTTCCCGGAGAGGACGAGAAGACAACGTCCTTGACGCCCTTTCCGATATAGATGCCGTCTCCCTTTTTCATGGGATGCTCCGTGCCGTCAACGGATACGCTTCCGCTTCCTGCTACGCAGATGCAGCCCAGCTCCCGTCGGTCCAGGAAAACATCGCTGCCGAAATCCTTTCCGCCTTCCAGTCTAAGTTTTTTCCCTGCCGGAAACGCGCCGCCGAAAACGACGCGGTCGGAATGGGTATAGCAAAGACTGATTTCGTCCTGAATAAAAACCCTGTCGAACAGAAAATGCTCGCGCAGGGAATCCGTATCATACATCCTGGCGTCCATAGGATGCTCCGCCCACCGTTTGTCAAGTTCCATTCCGTGTGCCTCCAATATTATTATCTATCGCTGTACGCGGCCCGAGCCGTCGCCCTTGCAGAGGGATTCCACCTCGGCCCTTTTTGTCAGGTTGAAATCCCCGTCAATCGAATGCTTTAGGCACGAGGCGGCGGCGGCAAACTCGAGGGCGTATTTTTCGTCTTCGGGAAACTCGAGAAGACCGAAGATAAGTCCGGCCGAAAAGGAATCCCCGCCTCCGACCCGGTCGATGATGTCGTCTATCTCATATTTTTGAGAACGGTAGAAACCGCTCTTACCCGACATGGCCGCTGACCATCCGTTCCTGTCCGCGGAGCGGGATTCGCGAAGGGTCACCGCGACATGCGAAAGGTTCGGGAATTCCTCCTTCACCCTGCGGGTAAGTTTTTGGTACATGTCAATATCAAGATTTCCGGAAGACACGTTTACCGGCGTCTCTTCGATGCCCAGACACTTCTGGATGTCTTCCTCGTTTGCGATGATAACGTCCGCGTATTTCACCAGAGCGCGCATCACTTCGGGAGCCGTCTTGCCGTAGTTCCAGAGTTTCTTGCGGTAGTTGAGGTCAACCGATACCGTAAGTCCTGCCTTTTTTGCCTCCATCACGGCCTCTATCGCCGAATCTGCGGCGCTTTGCGACAGGGCGGGCGTGATTCCCGTGATGTGAAACCAGGACGCATCGGCGAATATTTCCTTCCAGCTGAAGTCTCCGCTCTTGACGAGGGAGACGGCGCTGTCCTCGCGGTCATACACCACGTGTGACGGACGCTGGTTCGCCCCCGTCTCCAGAAAGTAAAGACCGACCCGTCCCTTCGTCCGGCGGATATGGGAGACATCCACGCCGTATTTTCTAAGCTCGTTCACGGCCCCGTCGCCGACCGGATTGGCCGGTAGAGCGGTCACGAAGACGCCCTGCTTTCCGAGAAGGGTAAGAGAAACCGCCACGTTGGCTTCCCCTCCCCCAAAGGTAGCCTCGAGAGACGGCGACTGGAAAAAGCGCTCGTGCCCCGGAGATTTGAGACGCAGCATTATCTCGCCGAAAGAAATTATTCTATCCATTTGTTTTCTCCTCCCTGATCTTATCCCTTATTATTTATACGGTCAATATAAATGAAACATAGTTTCAATAATATAATTCTTATGATATACTGATGCCGCAAAGCACATTAACGCAAAGGAGCCATACATGAATCCGATTCTTGAAAAAATCGGCCGCATCGGTCTCGTACCGGTGGTGAAAATAGAGGACGCGGCAAAGGCCCCGCTCCTCGCCAAAGCATTGATCTCCGGCGGCCTTCCCTGCGCCGAAGTGACGTTCCGCACCGAAGCGGCTTCCGATGCCATCAGGGCAATGACCGGATCATACCCAGACATGCTCGTCGGGGCGGGCACGGTCATCAACGTGAGCCTCGCCGAAAAGGCGGTTTCCGCTGGCGCCAGGTTCATAGTCTCTCCCGGCTTCAATCCCTCCGTCGTCGACTGGTGCCTCGAAAGAAACGTGCCAATTGTCCCCGGCGTCAGCAATCCCTCAGGCGTCGAAGCAGGTCTCGAAAAAGGTCTCGAGGTTCTCAAGTTCTTTCCCGCAGAGGCATCAGGCGGCACCGCGATGCTTGACGCCCTTTCCGGTCCCTTCGCCCAGGTTATGTTCATGCCGACCGGGGGGATCGACTTGAAAAACCTGGGCGACTACGCAAAGAAAACCAACGTGCTCGCCGTCGGCGGAAGCTGGATGGTCAGGTCAGACCTGATCGAAAGCGGTTCCTGGGACGCCATAACCGCGCTCTGCCGGGAAGCCGTCACCGCCGTTCACGGATTCGCCTTCGCGCATCTCGGCATAAACCAGAAGCATGGAGAGGAAGCCGCCGAAACCGCGAACCTTCTGTCCCTCTTCGACTTCGGACAAAAAAACGGAACGTCTTCGATATTCTGCGACACCGTCATCGAGGTGATGAAGTCTCCCTTCCGAGGCACGATGGGACACATAGGTCTCAAGTGCTGGAACATCGAGCGGGCCCTCGCATATCTCGGACAATTCGGAATCCTCGGTCTCGAGGAAACCGCAAAAAAGGAAAAAGGCGTCCTGACCGTCATCTACCTCGACCGTGAAATCGGCGGCTTCGCCATTCATCTCGTGCGCGCGAAGTAAGGGCGCGAAGCAAGGACACGATGCGCAGAGGGGAAACCGTACGGTCTCACAAACCGGTAAACGGTTTCTCCGGTCCCGTCACGGTCACGTTCGTAAACACGGGAGAGAGGACATTGAGCACCCTGAAACTTTTCGCGCTCACCTCCGGTATGCCCAGGTACATCTCGGATTCCCCCGGCATTATTCCGCTCTCCTCATCAGTCTCGAATACGCAGTCCTCCATCCTCAGATTCCGTATGGGCGACTCGGGAAGCCCTGCCAGAAAACCCGCGGAGGCACGGCAGCGTGTGGCCCGAACGTTCGAGATGAGAATATCGCGGATACGGGGAGTCACGTCGGACACGGGTTTCATGGAGAGCGAAAAGAGCTCCTTCTCGGAAAAAGACGCACCGCACCGGTAATACATATTGATCGCGATGGGACAGAGATTGTCTTCCATCACCAGATTTCTGAATGTCAGATTGTAGATATCGCCGCCGCGGCCCCGCCGCGTCTTGATCCTGATGCCGCGGTCCGTTCCCTTGAACACGCAGTTCTCGGTGAGGATGTCGTGCATGCCGGCCGCCGTCTCGCTGCCTATGACGATGCCGCCGTGTCCGTCTCCCACCGTGCAGTTCCTCACCGTCACGTTTCTGGTGGGCTTGTTCACCCTGATGCCGTCGGCCCCGGAACCGGACTTGAGCGCTATGCCGTCATCGCCTACGCCGATGGTGCAGCCGGTAACAAGGACATTGGAGCACGAGTCGATATCCATTCCGTCGGTATTCGGCGCGTCATGCGGATTGCTGATGGTCACGCCGGAGACGGTTACTGTGTCGCAGTATACCGGATGGAGAGTCCAGAAAGGCGAGTTGCGGATGGTAATCCCCTCGACGAGGATATTCCGGCATTTATAAAACTGCACTGCCGGCGGGCGCAAAAACTGGAATTTCCTCCCGCCGCCCCCTCCCGGCTGGTCTTCCCATCCCGGATTGAGACGGGCAAGCTCGAGCTCGATGGGCCATTCGGGTCTTGTCTGGGCGGATTCTATCTTTGTCCGCAAGGCATTCCACCAGGATACGCCGTTTCCGTCTATACAGCCTTTTCCGGTTATGGAGACATCGCTTTGATCCGAACAGAATATGCAGGGGTGCATGGCCCAGCATTCGATCCCTTCCCAGCGCGTAAATACCGGCCGGTACAATTCGCTTTCCGGTATGAAAAACACCACGGCCCCTTCGGAAAGCCGGAGATGGGTATTCGAATATAATTGAATGGGTCCCGTGCTCCAGACTCCGGGCGAGACATCGAGGATGCCGCCGCCCGAGTCCCGCAGAGCTTCAAGGGCCAACGTAAAGGGAACGGTGTTGTCAAAGGAGACGGCAGCCTTTCCGCCGAAAGATTCGAGAGTCAGTATTTTCATAAGCATTCAAGCTCCCTTCTTTACATACCTGTTTTAACCGGATACACTCATTTCCATGCTGCAATTCGGATTACGCGCACACGATTTCGGAACCCTTCCCGCGGAACTTCTCGCTGACACCCTAGCCCCTTTTCACCCCTCTTCCATCCAGCTCGCCCTGTCGAAAGCCGTCTCCGGCTCTCCAACGGCTGCGGGATTCATGAGCCCCGGATACGCACGGCGCTTGCGCGATATATTCGCGGAGCGCGAAATAGCCGTATCGGTTCTCGGCTGCTACATCAACCCGGTTCATCCCGATCCCAACGAGCGGAACAGGGGCCTCCTCCGTTTCGAAGAGCACCTCCGCTATGCGCGCGATTTCGGCTGCTCCATCGTCGGAACCGAAACGGGATCGCGCGGCGCCGACTGCACTTTCCATCCCGATACCGAAAAAAAGGAAACGTTCGACCTGCTGTGCCTATCGCTCGAACGCCTCATCAGAACAGCCGAAAGATGCGCCAGTATAATCGGCGTGGAAGCGGTAGCGGGAACGCATACGGTTTCGTCCATCGAAAAAATGCAGGAACTTCTCCGCCGCCTGGATTCGCCGAACCTGCAAGTAATCTACGATCCGGTCAACCTTATTCCGCTCACGGGTTTTTCTGAAAGCCAGGAAGCGTTTTTTGCGCGGGCTTTCGCTTCTTTGGGACAAAAAATCGCGGCGGTTCACGTAAAGGATTTCCGGATGGAAAGCGGCATCAAAAAAGGCACGCTCGCGTCCGGAACCGGCGATCTCGATTATGCGTCCCTGTTCCGCCATCTGCAGATATGCAAGCCCAATATCGATGTCATCCTCGAAAATACCCTTCCCTCCAACGCGGCCGATGCCCTTGCCTTTGTACGCCGTCTCGCGCGGGAAACCACGGACGAAAAGCCGGTCTGATCTTCTCACTCATATTGTGCTCCGGGGGGAACGATATCTCAATACAGGAGACAGCGCTCTTTTTGGATTATTCCGGACAAGCACTGCCAAGCTGCGGACGACCGGATGAAGAGGGCGGGATTTCGCCGTTCTCCCGATTGTTCCTTTCACCGTAACACTCCCCCGTCCAATCGCGGTCCATTCCCCTCCAGGGACAATCCCCGTCCAGCAGAAAAGGCCGTTCTTTTGTGCCGATTTCACATTCAACGAAGGAACAGAACGACCGGGTGACTTCTTTTTCGCTTTCATTCAATCCGCTCCCCCCAAGCCAGGGGCCCCGGCCGAGATGCAGGGGTGTTTTCTGCAGTGCATCCATCGTAAGGATGCACCGGTAAAAGGTAAAGCCCTTTAAAAAAGCGGCATCCCCGGCCGGCCTTGCCCCCGCGGCAGAGCCCTCATTGAGGGGCGAAACGGATGCAATACAGCCTTCCGGGCTTAAAAGGGAATGCAGATGGCATTCGGAGAAAAATGCCGTCGCGCCCCCGCAGATATAATCGATATCCCCCTCGACATAGCAATGATCAAAACGCATAATCCCGCTCTTTAGGTACAGCGTAT
This sequence comes from Spirochaetales bacterium, assembly GCA_043775705.1. Taxonomy (GTDB): domain Bacteria; phylum Spirochaetota; class Spirochaetia; order Treponematales; family Treponemataceae; genus Teretinema. Next base: position 32,624 of record JAYVSC010000098.1, read on the forward strand.
CCTGACGGCCCAGAAAAAGGCAGTTGGTGAACTGCCCGTTCCAGATATTTTCCACACAGAGGGCCGCTCCCCTTCTCTCCCCGTATCCGACGGACTCGTTCCACTCCGCGCCCCGGTTGTAAAAGGATATATTCTCGGCCGTGAACGAAAGGCACGCCCCCGCCGGGGCAGACCAGCGGACCAGCACATTCCCCCTTATCCCGTTTGTCTCGGAAGCGAAACCGGTAATGACCGTGGTGAAAGGATCCCCGCCGACAAGCGCGATTTCATCGCCGGTAAACTCCAGCGTTCCCGCATATATGCCGGGCGAAAGAAATATGCGGCCCCGCCCGCCCTTCAAAGAGGCCGCCGCCTCGGCAATAGTCGCGAACGTTTTTTTCCCGTCGGCGCGAGAAGGATCTACCAATGCGTCGAAAGAAGAGCGGTCCGCGTCAGTAAGGGCAGTGCGTGTTGCTTTCAATACCCTGTTTTTGCTGAAAGGCAGCGATTCCTTATCAAGACCGATTTTGCCGTCGGGAAATACGCGGAAGGGATATTTATCGCCGCGATAGGTCCATCCCTTCGGAACGGGAGGAAGGCGCTCGAAAGCGAAGGACTTTTCATCGGCTGGGGGTATGCGGAAGGGATCAAAATGCGCAGAGGCGCCGATTTCGTCAAGACCCGTCAGGGCAAGATCCATGCCGGGCGCGGCAAGAATATAGCCGAATGAGGCATGGGGATAACTGCCCTCAAAGGCATGGCGAAAACGCAAAGAGGGAGCGGCGGAGACAACCAGTGCTTCCGACGCGCACTCATTCACCCAAACCAGAGTACCGTCAATATACACCCGGGCATGGACAAGAAGGGGAGAGGACCGCGACAAAATGAGGCGATAGTGATGCCAGGCGCCGATAGCGGAAAAGGGAGTGGCGTCAAGATTGATCTGCCCGATACGCATCCTGATCTGGTTTGTCGTGTTATGGACGATCCGGAAATTTGACAAGCCGTCATTCCACGCGCATTCAAAAAGGGGCCAGGGGGCGAAGCCCCCCCTTTGATAGGACCCGCGGGCGCTGAACAGGAGCGAAAGGATCTTTTCGTTCCCGGCGAGGGCGAGCGCCGCCTCGGGGACATCAAGGTACAGGTGCATCTTTTTTGTATCAACTGGATATGCATTCACTGCGGAGAGGCCTCCCTCTTCCGGTAGGAAAGGGGGGCCTCTCCGGTGATTCTCCGAAAGCAGCGGCCGAACTGGGTGACGCTGCCAAAACCGCAGGAGAACGAAATATCCGAAACGGTATCGCGCGACGAGGACAACAGGCGGCATGCTTCCTGGATGCGGAGACTCGTAAGATATTCAATGAATGAAAAATGCGTCGTATGGCGGAACAGACGGCTCAGATAGGTTTCGCTTATACCGAATTTCGAGGCGGTGCGGGCAAGGGTTACGGGCTTCCGGAACTCAAGCGAAAGCCAATCGAGGATCGCCCTTATTTTCGGGTTCATCGGAAGCCCCGATGTCTTCCCGGAAAGGGAGGGAGTACAGCGGCTGAGGGCAACGAGACATTGGGTAAGCAGCGCTTGCGCAAGAAGAATATAGCCGCTCTTTTTACCGTCAAGTTCCTGCGCGGCCCCGGTTAAAAGCCTGAGTATCTGGAAACGGTCGCTCGCTCCTATCGAAAGCACCGGCTCTTCCGGCGTCCCGAAGGCAGAGAACAGAGGAAGCAATTCCTTAAAAAAGGGGGATGCGGGGTCATCGAAATAAATATTGAATAAATCGCACACTTCATTGTTCCGGTTGAGCGCCCGATGGAGAACTTCCGGTTTGATGCACAGAAAATCGCCGGTTTTGATGAAGAGGGTTGTCTTTCCGTGAAAAAACGTCCGTTCACCGGAAATTATATACAAAAGCTCATAGCTTCCATGAAAATGCCGCTCCGGATTGGTGGGCGCACGGGACTTGCGGATAAGAGTAAATCCGGCTTCACTGTCTTGGATCCTGAAATCGTGTGTATTCATGGCAAAATATGCATATATCATATGCTGAAAGTCAAATTCTGTACAGTTTTTTTTATTCATGCATGATAAAACAGCTTTATGACCCACACCCTCGGCAAAAAAGACAGCGCCAAGCGCGAGTTCATCCTGGAAGGCGATCTTTGGAAAGTACTCTTTTCGGTTGCCCTGCCGCTGGTCTTTTACAACAGCATCAGCCAGTTTTTCGGGTTTTTCGACACTCTTATCGCCGCGAACATCGGCGCCGGCATCGTATCCACCGTCGCCTTTGTCTCCCAGATCCAGAGCATGCTCTCGGCGGTCGGCTCGGGCCTCGCGATCGGGGGAGGCATCATCATCGCGCGGTATTACGGAGCCGGCGACTTTGAAGCGGTCAACAGGCACATCAACACACTCGTCTTTCTCTCCCTGGGCATCGGCCTTTTCATCCTCGCCGCCGTCATTCCCTTCCCCGTCGTCTTTCTCCGTCTCCTCGGGATGCCCGAAGACCTCGTAAGGGGCGGCACGGCCTATTTTGCTCTCGAGACATCCATGATCGTATGCATTTTCGTCAATACGATTTACTTCGCGGTAGAAAAAGCCAAAGGCAATACCAGGATCATTCTCGCATGCACGGTTCTGGTACTCTCGATCAAGTTTGCGCTCACCTGCCTTTTCGTGTACGTATTCCACGCGGGCATCATCATGCTCTCGGTCGCATCCCTGTGCGCGCATACCACGCTCACCGCGATCGCGCTCGCAAATATGACGAGCAGAAAAAATTCGTTCGCCCTTTCGTTCCGTTCCATCGATTTTTCAATCCGGACGCTCAAGCCCATCCTCGTTCTGTCCCTTCCCATCTTCCTCGAGAAATTCGTGTTCAGCTTCGGGAAGGTAGTCATCAACTCGATGAGCGCCTCCTACGGCAGCAGCACGGTCGGAGCCCTCGGC
>JAYVSC010000099.1:0-13131 GCA_043775705.1 Spirochaetales bacterium
GTTCTCCGGATTTTGAAGCGCAAGATAGGTCAGCTGTCTGTAGGCCAGTTCGCTCTCCCCGATGTATCCGATTATGCGGGTAGACATATCGCTTTCCGCCGCGAGGCCCTGGATGCGGACCAGGTACTTGCCGCCGGGTAAATTGCCCAGGGGATAGGAGATTTCCGTCTTCTCGAGAAAGCCTCGCTCGAAAACCGGCGAGGCATAATTATCGGCAGGCGAATAGATTCCAAGGGTATAGTAATCGGCGCCGGGGACGGGATCCCATACTATGGTGAGGGCATCCCTTTCGCGCAGATAGAACTGCACGCCGGAGGACGGCTTGAGGAGAAGTGGACCCGGAAGCGGATTCACTATGGCAAATGAGCGCGCCGAGGTTTCCATGAAAACAGAGCCGTCAATGTTCATGGTGCGGATTTTCCAAAAATAATCGCCCGGGAGCCATGCCTTGCCGAGCAGCGTTTCGGCGGTGACCGTCTCCTGGTACACGGGTTCGGAGAAATCGGCGCTGCGCGAAACGACGAAGGTCGTGCGCGCGGCAATGTTCGATTTCCAGGAAAAGCGGGTATTGGACGCGAGGGAATCCGCGATGCGGTAACCGTCCGGCGGGAATACCGCGCGGATTGCGATTGACCCGTCCACGCCGTTCAGTCTTCGGACGGCGCTTTCAGGCGAGCGGTTTCCTTCCTTGTCAATCCATCTTACCGTCCAGTTCCAGACACCGCTTTTCAAGAGCGGACCGCATTGGGCGCCGACTAACCGGATATAAGGCGTCGTGGAGGGTATGGTAAGGATGGGGGCAGAAAGGCCCGGGGAAGAAAGCGACAGTTCATACGAGACCGCTTCCGTCTGGGGTATCCAGGCAAAAGAAATACCCTTGCCGTCGAGTTCCTGAATCTGATAGAGCAGGCCCGCAAAGGGAGTGCTGACGTCGAGGGATTTCATCATGCCGCTCTTCGCTATCTTGAAGCTTCTGCACTCGATTGCGGGCGAGGAAGAAATTTCGGTAAAGCCGTGAACGGGCTTTACACGCCAGTACCAGAGCCCTTCGCCAAGATCGCTCACCGAAAAGCTCGTAGCCGAGACGCGGGTTTTAAGGTACGGTTTGTCGAAGGACGGTTCAAGCGCGAGTTCAAAAAGATATGCGCTCGCCTCTTCCATGCCCGTCCAGGCAAAGAGCACCTCGGGTTTTATTTTCCGGTAGTGATATTCGCTTCTGTCCGGAGGAAAAGCCGGAACGGGAGGAGAGGCTCCCGTCAGGCTGAACCTGTGCGCGGGGGATTCCTTCCCGGACGCGTCGCGTACGCGCCAATACCAGGAGCCCTGCATGACAGGGATGCGTGCGGACAGTCCCGTTACGGAAAATTCCGAAAGGTCCTGGGTAAAATTTTTCACGCTCGATATTTCCACGGTGAATTCGGGGGAGGACTCCCCTGCCCCGTCCGCCTTCCCGTTCTGCCAGGCGAAATCAAGCTCGGCCGGCGCATCGGAGCGGGCGGTCTTCAGATCGAGAAGGCGCGCGTTGCGCTCGGGCTTGAGGGGGACGATGGGACGGGAAACGAAAGTTGCCTTGCCGTCAGAAAGACTGACGGCGAGCTCCTGTTTTTGGGCGATGGTTTGAGTCGATCCGTTTGCGGCAACGAGCGTCGCTTCGCCCCTGCTCACCTCGACGCTTACCGTGTCCTTGTCCCGGCTGAATGTGGCGAGGGAATCCTTGCCGACGGTAATCGAGCCCGCCCTCGATGAAATAGAATAATTCGATTCGGAAGCCGAACCTCCGACGGTAATCTCGCCTTCGAGGAATTCAAGGCTCTTGACCGGTCCGCCGAAGCTGAGCTTGAGCATCGTGTTTTCGCCGAGATCGAGGGACGTTCCGTCCTCGAAGTATATCGCCGCCTCGGAGGAATCGGCGGTACGCAGGGTATCGGAATCAAAGACTGGGCCGTTGTTGTGCATGCGTTCCCAGCTCAAACCGTCGACGGGATGGCGGGTCGCGGAAAGTTTCTTGAAGACTACGGTGCCGAGCACTGCCTGGCCCGACCGACCGGTGACGGTGTTCATGTCGAGAATAAAGAGATATAGAAGTCCGCAGGACAGGGCAATGACTGCGCCCGTTACCAGGGTGTCACTGACCGAGAATTTCATATTTTACTTCTTCCTTGCCCATTTCCCTCTTCAAGTCCGGCACCGGGATGCCGAGGAAGGTCCGGAGCTCGGCCAGATTTTCAGGCCCGTCTTCTCCCTTGAATTTAATGACCGCGTATAACGTGAGCGGCTCCGTCTTTCCCTTGACCGAGATCGCGGGCATCGCTTCCGCGACGATCGCGTCGCCGACGAGAGCCCAGGTATGCTCGGAGATCAGTATATCCGTGCCGAACGGCTTGTTTAACGCTTCGATGCGGCTCGCGAGATTTACCGCGTCCCCGATGACGGTGTATTCCATGCGCTTGAGGGAACCGATCTGCCCCGCGATGCAGGGTCCGGTGTTGACTCCCGCGCCGTTATGGATGACCGGCCTGTCCTCGCTTCCGCGATCCCTGTTAAAATCGAGGAGGGCTTCGCGCATCATCAGCATCGACCTGATCGAGGCAAGCGCGTCGTCTCGCGGAGTTCCCGCGGACAGCGGCGTCCCCCAGACGCCCATGATCGCGTCCCCGATGAACTTGTCGACGACGCCGCCCGTTTTCTCTATGCAGTCAACCATTCGTGTCATGTAGTCGTTGAGAAACTCGACGACGGCCTCGGGAGAAAGTTTTTCTGAAATGGCAGTGAACGACCGTATGTCGGAGAAGAATATGGTAGCCGTTTTCCTTGTGCCGCCGAGCTGAAGCTCGCCCTTCAGGGCCTGCTCCACTATCTGCTTGTTCACGAATTTACCGAAGGTCTCTTTGACCCGCTCGCGCTCCGCGAGTCCCCTGCCCATGTGCACGAAGCTTTCGGTCAGGAGGCCAAGCTCGTCCTTGGTCTCGGGCACGATGTCGAGATTGAATTCGCCTTCCTCGATGCGGCGTGACGCGGCAACGAGGGAAAGCACCGGGCGCGAAACGGTTTTCGAGAAAAACCATACGGCCAGTATCGAAAGGAGGAGCACGACGCCCGTAAGATAGAGGTCGCGCCTCATGACGTCGGTGACCGCCTTGTAGACGACGGACGTGGGCGTGCTGCTCGTGACCGTGAGCGACCCGGACGACAGTTTGCGAAAAGCTCCGAGGTATTCTTTTTTATCGATGTCCCGGTACTTTATCTGGAGGTTGTCCGACGGGCTTGAGAGAATGCGTTTGACGAGTTCCCTGTCGCCGAAATTGACCCCCATCTTCACGAGGTCGAAGTCAGGATGCACGATCAGGCTTCCGTCCCAGCCCACCACGTAATTGAGGGCTGCGGAGTTGGTCTGCACCATGGCCTGGAATTCCTCGGTCGAAAATATGATAACCATGGCATTCTTAGTGCCCATGTCGCGATAGGGAACGAAGAGGGCCGCGGCAGGCACTCCTATCGAAGGGCTTGCGTTGCTTACGAGCGTCTCGCCTTTTTTCGCGCGGTCTATCAAATCCCTGCTCGAAGCGAGAAAAGGAGTAAGCGCTTCGGCGTCAAGCTCGTTTGCCCTGAAAAATTTGTCGTTCTTTATTTCTTTCTGCCCGGGTACCACTATCATTGCGATGGATGCGTTCCGGGCAAACCAGTTCGAGATGGCCGACTTCTCGAGCGCCTTGTTTCCCGGATTCTCCCGGAGCATGTCGAGAAGGGACAGGGCTCCCGACTGCGTGGAGTCGAGTCTGCCCTCTATCTGCGCGGCGAGCACCTGGCTGACGGTGAGCGTGTTTTCCTCCGCGCGCGCGCGCGAGTCCTCCGAAAAAAACCAGGACGATATTCCAGTGATGGTCGCCATCGTGAGCACGACGATGATCGAAATGATTCCGATCAGCTTGACGACCAGCGGATATTGTACGCGTCGTCTCTCCGGTGCGCTTTTTTTCAAATCATGACTCCCTCAAAAATATGTTATCAATATTATGGAAGGGGAAGTCTCCCCTTGCGCCCAGGCCCGCGCCTGGTTCCTCACGTAAGCACTGTGCCGTTTCCCCTCGTCCGTCTCTCGCGGCGGGGTCCCGGTCTATCCCCTCCTGACTTACCGGAGGTACGGGTAACCGTTGTTTATCGCGGGAGATATTCCCCATCTGTCAGTAAAGTTCCATCCGATGAAATTGGCCGGGATTTTCATGGCAACGGTATTCAAGCCCAATCCCTTACCGGAGTCGCTCATTCCCGAAGTGCCTTTATCATAATAGCTGTAAGTTATTGTAGTAGGCGACAGGTTCAAACCGACCAAGCCGCCTAAATTCCCAGTACCCGAAATATTTCCTGTCGCATAGGAGTTTATAATTATAGAGTCTGTCCAAGATTCGCCTACCAATCCGCCAACAGAGGCGTAACCCGTTATCTTGCCAAGGGCAAAACAGTTTTGAACAGTACCCCCGTTTTGTCCGACCAAGCCGCCTGCACTGTTGTTATCCGCGGTAACTTGAACGGCAGCCCAGCATCTGCTGATTATTCCCGTGTTTTCTCCCGCGAGTCCACCGCTGTGTTGGCTTGCGCTTATTGAGCCCGTCACGGAACAGTTATCAACTGTTCCTTCGTTTCGTCCTACGATACCACCTGCTGAGGTACACTCTTCGGAATTCGAAATGCGTACAGATTCAAGCGTCACATTTTTGACGATCCCGCCGCCGCCTATAACAGAAATAAAACCTCTATTGAATGTTACAATAGGTATCTTCATATTAAATATTGTGTGACCATCTCCGTCGAAGGTGCCTTGATAGTAAGGGGACGCAATATCAATCGGTATCCAGTTATCCGTCAGTTCTATGTCGTCCGTCATTATGTAGTTTCCGCCGGGAGCGCCGGTTATCGCTGCGCGTAGATCTGCAGAGCTCATCTGCACGGGAGGGATCATGGTTTGGGCTCCGAAATATTTCAGGTACGGGTATCCTGTATTGATAGCAGCATCGCTTCCCCATAGAGATGTATCCCAGAGCGGAAATACCGCCCCTTTCATTTCTGTGGTGGTTCTTCCTACCCCCCCCGTACCGTTGTCGTTCATTTGCGAAGTATTGCTGTCATAATAACAGGAAGGTGCTAACTGTATAACGCCGTTATTTAAACCGACAAGCCCTCCTCCATTTGACGACGCCGCTACCAAACCGGTAGAAAACGAGGTTAAAATACAACCTTTCAGAAAGTTGTAACCGACCAGACCGCCAACGAACTCATAGCCTTTTACGCTGCCCCGAGCATAACAGTTTTCGATAAGGCTATAATTTCTACCGACAAGGCCTCCCACATAGGTGCCTCCGGAAATAACATTGGCTACACTGTAGCATTCCTGGATAACACCGGATTCTTCGTTAGCGCCCACAAAACCGCCTGCGCCAATTCCCGAATCAACAGACACTGAACCGGAAACCCCACATCTGTAAATAACTCCGGAATTTCTTCCTACCAAAGAACCGTTATAGTATCCACCATTATCAACATTAGATTGGTGAACTGTAATATTTTTCAGACTAACATTCCTGATAACCGTTTCAGGAAATGTTGCTCCAAATAGGCCGCATCCCTGTTCATTATAAGCACCTTCAATGTTGAGCCCGGTAATGGTATGATCGTTTCCGTTAAAAGTTCCGGTAAACTCATGAACACCTCCACCAGAATACCCGATTTGGTAAATTGGTGCCGAATCACTTATAACGAGATCCCCGAGAAGTTCGTAGTTAGCGGAAAGATCAGTAAAGTAACCCTTGAACCCCGCAGAGCTTATTGCCCCGCCATAAATTGGTATGATTGCTGCACCAGATTTTCTGTTTACCGTCGCGGTATATATCACGCTGTTTACTAAATCGGGAGGCGTAACCTGGATTGAAATAGTGTTGCGTCCGATAGTCAGTGGCAGGTTGACCGGAGATCCTGCTTTTATTGGTTCGAATGAACTTGGTGCATTAAGCTTATACTCGACCGTCTGTCCCTCCACGCCTTCGCCGATGCACAGGGTAAGCGCGCTTTCGGTTGTCAGCGGATCGATCAGGAATTGCGTCCTTCCTGTTTTACTGAAGGCAACGTTTTGTGTCGTGCTTCCCAGAATAAATGTGAGGTTCGCTTCCGTCGCCGAACTTGCAAAATCTTCCAGGGTAAACGCGCGTTTGTCCTGTGTGCTGCCGTCAAGGCCTATCCATTTATTGCTGATAAAGCCGTTGTATATGTTCACTTCCTCGGTAAAAACACCGAATGATGTAGATTTACTAAAATCATTATAAAAAAATATCTTGAGCGTATGCGCTCCTTGTATTATACCGCCCGCAGAAATGATTGCGCTGTTTTTAACAGTCCCCGAAATAATTGCCGGCAGGTACATCGATCCTGTATCAAGTATCCCTACCACATAATTCGCGCCGACAGAACGCGGCCAACTTATTTCAAGGGAAAAGCCGCCGTTACCGATGCCGGCTGGTGCAGCCAGGGTCAATTTAACCGCGATGCTCGAAGATCCGCCCGGGCTGAAAATCATGCTGGCCGAACCCGCGGCAATTTTTACCGACGATGCGTTGTATGCGTCTACCGTAACGGTTATCGGTCCATAAAAGACGTTTGGAAGCGTCGCAGTTGCCGTCGGTATGCCGCCCAGCTCGTGGACGACGCCCATGGAGTCCGTTAACTTGACGGTAAGGGTAAGCCCCGAAATGCCCAAAAGGCCCGGCACGACGGTCCGCGGCCCGGCGTTCGCCTCAGGGGTGTCCGCAATATTTACCGTAAGCGTTCCCGCGCTTCCCGATTTTTTGGCCGCCGAAATTTCGTTAAAGGGGAGAAAGCATGATGAAACTCCGCCAAGCGCTGCGCACAGAAGTACGGCTGTAATTATTTTTTTCATCATTCTGGCAAACTCCTTGCAATGCGGAATCCCTGGGAAGGATCATTTTCAGGAAATACAGGAAGCCACATCAAGGCACGCCACCCTACCACCAGCGCGGCAGACGCACTGCCATAGCTTGCCCCTCGTGTAACGTGATAGTAATAGGTATCATAGGGTACTTTAGTTGAGTTGAAATAATTCACTCGGTCTCCAGCTGGATATGGCGCAACCCAGTCAAAACACCATTCCCATACATTCCCGGTCATATCGAACAAACCCAGAGTATTTGGTATTGGAATCGTTCCTATAATACGAGAAACGTATGGCGGATTGTTATTATACCAGGAATAGTCACCTTCATTTCCCACACCACCGATTGGTTCATTTGCCGCTATGGCGCCTCTCTGGCTGGCGGCATATTGCCATTCGCTTTCGGTGGGCAGCCGGTATCCGTTATTGGCGCGGGTAAAGACTGCGCCATTGCAATGTGCAATGTTTGTACTGTCTTTCAGAACCGAGCCGCCATACGTGTAGCAGGGAGTAAGTCCCATCATTTCGCTGTATGCGTTGCACCAGACCATGGAGTCACTCCAAGCCAACGCAGAGACCGGTTGGTCTGAATTGCTCGAAATCAATACCTCTCCGTCAATCCCGGAAGTTCCAGGTCGTCCGTTATTTGCAAAAGCATAACCCCTGCTGCCGGCCCAATATTTTACGGTATACCAAAGTTTGTAGCTTACTTCATATTTTCCTATGCTGTAGCCTGAAAGGGTATTCCGAAATGACGAATCGGTGGCTAACAAGCCCGGGTTGCTGGAAACCGAGCCTTGCAGGAATGTTTCCGTTTCGCCTGTGTGTATTACGGGAACCATATAGTCGTCGCACAGCGTTACCGTCAGGTCCCTCGAATAGCGAGTGGTGCCGACATTGACCGTGGCGGTCACGATATGCGTGCCAGGGGTATACGGCGGCAAAACCTTAAAATCAAAGAATGAACTTGTTTCGTCTGTAACCTCGATTCCATCTACATACCATTTATATGAAGTGCCTGCCATAATGGCTCCGTTTTCCAGTGCAAGGCGTAAGGTGGCCCTTATGTCCATCGTTGTGGCAGTAAGAATATGCCCGTTGCGCCGGAATGTCAGTCTTTCGTATCCGAAAGACACAGTCACGTCCACCGAACCCGACGGAAGCCACTGCGCATACATGGTCAAGTCCGCGTTGGGGAAGGTATAGGATGCGCCGACTCCATATACCGTGCCCGTTCCGTCTGCCTTCGAGTTCCACCCCGTAAAATTGTGGCCGGTATTTGTCAAGCTGGCCGCGTTCGAAATAGAGGTCGTCGTGACTCCGTTAAAGCCGAATTGCGCGCCGACTGTGCCTGTGCCGCCGTTGGCATCATAGGCGAGTATCTGCTCGGTGCCGGTAACGCTTACGGTTTCGGGATTTGTTTTTAGGCGGGAACGCTTCCCGCCGGCATCGATGGTGACCACGGTGAAGGTATAGGGATTTCCCGGCACCACGTCGTCCGGCAGGAAGTAGCGCACAAACAGACCTGCGTCCGAATTGAGCAGGGCCGGTTCGGGTATCGCCGTCAGTCCGGTTCCGGCACGGCTCACCGGCTCGGTTACGGTCTTCGAGACATTCGTCGCAGTATTGACATAGGATATTTCAACATGTGCAATATCTTCGTCCCTATAGCCTTCCGCCAGGGTTAAGCCGATGCAGGCTCTTTTGTCCAGACGAATTCCCGAAACCAGATTTTCCACGGGACCGGGAACGCTATCGCAGCGCACCGTGAATAAATCATTCTTGAAGGATTTATTGAGGGTCGGGGAATACATCCCCAGGGTAAACACAATGTCCCCATGCTCGGCAAGTTCGCTCGGGGTAAAGGTAAAGGAAACGTCCGTAATTCCGTCCGTCGCGGAACTTGTGTCCGCGATGACAGGCATTGCCGTTTCGGTAATCAGGGCGGCGTCGCAGCTCAGGCTGTAGGAAACCCCGATATTTTTCGGGTTTCTGATTTTCAGATTTACCGTGACGGGCGTTCCCGACGCGACATCTTCATTCACCGCGCTCCCGGCCTGGCTGTAGGAGGATGAATCCAGGTAGACAATCGAGAGCCCCGTTTCCACGAACGCAACCAGATCGGTGTTCCAGCCCCCCTGAACGCACGATATAAAAAGTGCGGAGATAAATAAAAGAGCCAGTGCCCGGGTATTTGGTGTGAAAGGTTTTCGGGGTCTCACAGAAATTTACCTCTTTGAAATAGAGAATCGCTCTGGTATTTACTATATCTTGTTTCTATTTTTAAGAACACACTAGCTCATGTGAAAAGAGAAAAAAAAGGGTGAGTTTTTGTAAAAAAGTGCACAATTTTTGTGTACAAGGTTTGTACATAAATGCATTTTTATTTCCAGGCTGTCAGTAAACCGGTAAAGCTTTCAGTGTACACTTGAAAGTGTACAGACAAAGTTCAGGCTGGTTGGAAAACTTGAGTACCTGGAAAAGGGACGACCCATGTACCGGGTCTTTCACGCTAGCGGTAATGGCGTTCCATTGTTCGCCTTGTTGTATTCCCTTTCTGTCTGGTGGAGCAATTACTCGGACTGCGGGGAACTTAAGAGTAGTGAAAAAACAAGACCATAAATTCGCTGTTTTTACCCCTTGTTACCCCTGAAAAAAACCAACAAATCCTAGTATAAATAGCGGCTTATTACCGCAGACAAAAAATATGAAAATCAATCTTTCTTCGACACTTGAAGTCGCATTAGCTGAAATATAAAAAAACGTGAAAACTGGAAAGCAGAAAATGCAAAATCAATTACTAGAAATAATAAATCAAAATCTGAATATAGCTTATTCAGCGATGGAACCAAGAATTTTTTTAAGGTTCATTCACGATTAATAAAAAAATAAAAAATTGAAAAGAAAGAGTAAACAAAAGATGAATAAAATCTTTGTCTGGGGGCAATCGACTGGTACGGAAAAAGCGAGAAAAAATTTATATGAGATAAGGGCGATTCCGGCGCGTAAGCGCTTGCAAGGGCGCTTATCGGGAAGCAGTCGTGCACTAAAGCCGGTGCAGGGTAAAAAAACGGCACCCGTTTATCGGATGCCGTTTAATCACCTGGAGTTAGAAAAAAATCTATTGAGAACTGATGGTTGTCCCGCCTTCGAAAGCGGGGGACAGAACTTCGCTTCCCGATGACAAACTGGTCAAGTCGGCGTTCGAACTTTTTTTATTCTCCAGCTTCAAAAAATTCCCGTACATGTCGCTGCAGGAAAAGAGCAGCGCAAGACTCATGGCGACAGCGGCTGCAAGACCGAAACGGGTGAGAGCTTTTTTCATCATCATGTTATTTATTCTCCATTTTAAACTGATACAGGATTCCCGCACGAATTCCGACGTTCTGGAACAGGGCTGATTTTTCGGGGAGCATAGTATAGGTGGGCGCGACGTCAACGCCGAAGTTTCCCTTGAACCAGCGCACGCATGGCGAAAGCAGAAGTACCTGATCGATAAATACGGTATCGGACAAACCGCTGCCCGAAGAGCCGTCGTCCTTCAGCACATGCAGCCACAGACCTTATGACGCTTCCGAGACCAGTTCAAAACCGGAAGCCAGCGGAATATGCCACCCGGCACCGACAAACGCCGCTGCGTTCCAGTAGGAGGCTATCGCACTGCTGGCAGGAATAGCTGCATTGGCCTGGATGCGGCCCGACAGCGAAAGCATTTCAATGGCTTTCATCCGGTACTCTCCCGAGATACTGCCGCCAAAAGAGGCTTTGACTATCTTTGCATACGTGCCGAGAGGAGCTTTGCCCTTACCATAGGCACCAAGAGTGCATGAGGCAGAAGGGCTATCGGGAGACAGAGTGGAAAGTGAACAGATAAAGATGCAGAAAAACACACCCAGGGAGCAGATCTTGACTTTCATAGGGGTACATCCCGCGAAAACGTTATGGATCAAGGTGACATTGTATCCCTGAATGAGTGTTACTTTCACTTATAATTAGGGGAAACTGCCTGATTTGAGTATCTTCAAGGTGAATACTGTTCCAAAATAATCAGGGAACCGCTCGAAGAAGGCCTCTATGTCAAGGCTACGACGTTCCGCTGTATTACTGCTTTTCATGCTTATTATACCAGGTCTCGGTTCCCAAAACCTGCTGAATTACATTCCAGATAATCCGGATGAGCTCTATGCCGAATCAATGGACGGAGCCTTTTTTTATTGATCTACGGCTTCGATCTGGGTATTGATACCCTGCCGGTTCCGGGAGATAGCACTGGAAAGACAGAGCTGTATCAGCATATCGGCTTCACCCCGGATGTCAAATTGGGAAATTTCGATATAGGACTCAACCTGGCTCTACGAATCAAACTGATCAGCACCGACAATGATATCTTCAAAATATACCTTCCCGACTGGATACCGTATTATCTGGGTAATGGAAAAACTTTTTCTGGATGTGTATCTGCCCAAGCTGAACTATCTGCGGTACGGACAACGAGGAGATCCATTTTTCATAAAAATCGGTTCTATCGATGACCTCACTCTCGGCAACGGCTTTATCATGAACGATTACTCGAATAGCTGTTTTATGCCGCAAGACCGTATAGTCGGCGGCACCATGGGAATGCGTGCGTATCCCTACTTCGGGTTCGAGGCCGTTGTCGGCGACCTCGCTACTTTTGACGTTACCGGAGCGCGCCTGTACTGCTGGCCTGTGTCCGGACGCACAGACTATTCCATACAGAATACCGATATCGGCATCCAGGGGGTTATTGACCGCAAACCATACCGGTACGGCGGAGTCGGCCCATTAGAGTATGCAGGGGTGTGGGGAATAGATACCCGTATACCATTAATAGATCGCGAAACCTATACGCTGCTCGCGATAGGCGACATCGGCTTTCAGGAAGGAAACCGTACCAGCGGAATGGCCTGTTTCTCCGGAAGGGCTGCCGATTTCTTTGGCTACAATGCCCAGCTGCGTTTTATTGAGGATGGTTTCTTACCCTCCTATTTTGATTCGTCTTATGACCTATACCGATGGGATCGGATTACCGCCAGCGCCATGCCCTCTAGCGGCAATATATGCTTAACCTGGTATACCAAAACCGACTATCTCTTGTTCCATGATGCCTTAATTTTTGCCGTCAGCGCTGACGGACCTTTTGCACCCTTTCCCAAAACGCCTTCCTTGGATCAGAGCGACTATATGCATCTGACTGTTTCGCTAAGAACCGGGCCCGCCCGCCCCGGCCATTTCACCATGACCGCCTCGTACCAGAAATATTACCTGTGCCTCACCGGAGAACCCTGGATGGAATTCAATTCCATACGCAACAGCATATTCCAGGCAACTCTTGAATATAAATTCGGGATGTTTTCGGTCTCGTTTTTGGGCCGAATCAAATTCAGGCCCGTTCGGGACGACACCGATTTAAAATGGACGCTGAAATCAAGTTTCCAGTTTTAAGGCAAATCGTAATACAACAAGATAAGGGGAAGAAGCTCAACACACGCGGGGTATTTTTGTATCCACGCGTCTTCCCCTTCGCGCGCACTTCGGTCGCGCGCTACCCCAACTCCGAAGGCGAATGCATCAAGGCCGGTTTGATTTTCCGCTTTTGTCCACGCTGAACACATTCGGAAAAAACAGAAGCCTAATGACCGGCTTAACTTGCAATGTAATCATTGTCAAGTTGAAGCTTTATTAGGCGTTTGTTTAGCTCAGCAATAAAATAGGAGGTTCAACCTGACTCGCCTGCGGCTCGCAGGTTAACCTAGTCATTTTATTGGCTGGGGAGTTGATCTTCTTGTTTATCAATTGATAAAGTTTTTTTCAAATTCTTTTTTAATCCAAAGAACATTAATTGCTGAGTTGATAAAGCTAGTGCAAAAGAAACAGTGAAAAAAGTAATTATAAATCCTATTAAAGGGATTGGACGAACAAAAATAAAACTTATTGGAAGATTAACGAAAGGAACCGATAGTGTTAATAAAGAAAAGATTATTAACTTCCTCTTTGTATCTTTTATTCGCTTTATTAACTCAGACCTTGAAAAATTCAAAGGAGCTTTCTTAAAAAGTATAATTTCAAGAATCACAAAAATTAAAATAAACAAAAGCAAAAGTAGGTACGGAACAAATATTAAGCTATTCATTGTAATTATCTCCCTAACATTAAGTCGATTGCTTTTTCAG
>JAYVSC010000100.1:0-8259 GCA_043775705.1 Spirochaetales bacterium
GGAGGAATGCCATATCCTGTGTCTCTTTGCCGGTATCGAGAACGCGCTGAAGCTGGGAGCCGAGCTCTATGAGCTTATGCCCCCCGTGATGAACCGGCCCGAGAAAATGGGCGACCAGGTATACGTGGACGAGAACGAAGATATCATCGGCGAGGTAGACAAGTACCTGATTACCAGCGCCGATATTGGGCTTGAGGAATTGGGGAAAAGGGTGATCGAGCTCGGAGGCATCGTCATTCCGGCCCATGTGGACAGACCGTCCTTCTCGCTCTCAAGCCAGCTCGGCTTTATCGTCGACGGCCCCTGGGCCGCCCTTGAGGTAACCCGCATGCCGGACCGCTCGGTTCCCGAAAACACCCTGGACACGAGGGGGTATCCCCTGATCACTTCGAGCGACGCGCACTTTTGCGAGCATATCGGCCGGCGCTCATTTGACCTTGATATCGCGGACGACAAGCTCTGCCTGAGCGACGGGTCGGCGGACATGCAAACGATAAAGGCCGCCCTGAAGAGGCGGCCCCGATAATAGTAAGGCAAGCTTTGTTAAGGCTGGTTATTTGGCGTAGACGCGCTTGACCTTCCGCGTGGTGGTCATTTCGAGGGGTTCATTCAGCAGAGTCACCTTCGAGATGCGCTGATACGGCTGCAGTCCCTTATTCACCCTGTCGACAATCTCCTGAAGAGACAGGCACACGGGATCAAAGGCTTCGGGCATTCCGCGCATCACGTTCAATTTTTTCAAAAGTTCGTCAGCCGGATAAATCAGAGCCTCAATGCCCTCGCTCGCGGTTTCTTTATCCATAATATAACCCTGCACGGTAATCTGTTCTATTTCGTTAAAGTAGAGCTGAAATGCATTCTCGATTTCCTCGGGATAGACGTTTTTCCCGCCCTCGGTGACGATCATGTTCTTCGCCCGGCCGCAGAGATAGAGATAGTTCTCGTCATCGAGCCAGCCGAGGTCCCCGGTCTTGAGCCATCCGTCGGCGCTCAGCACTTCTTCCGTTTCCTCTTTCATCCCATAATAGCCCTTCATGACCATCGGACCCCTGACGCATACCTCGCCGACTCCCTTTTCATCCGCATCAAGAATTTTCATTTCCATGAACGGCGCGAAATAGCTTCCCACGCTTTTTATCTTGAAGTGTTCTTTCGGGTTGAGCGCGATGATGGGAGAGGTTTCGGTGAGCCCGTAGCCCTGGATAAAATCTATGCCCAGCTCGTTGAATTTCCGGAATACGCCCGCGGCAAGAGGACCGCCCCCCGAGATTGCGATGCGGAGGGTTGAAATGCTCGCCTTTTCGAGCACTGCGCGAAATATCTTCTTTCCGGGATTCACGCCGAAAATCTTTTTTATCAAATACGAAACGCCCATCAGGAATTTCATCAGGCCATAGACGACCGGACCCTTGTCCCTGATGCCCTTCATGATGCCCGCAAGCAGTTTGTTGAAGAGAAGGGGGACGCCGAGAAGCATGGTTATCTTTCCCTCCCGGAGTTCCTTCAGCATCTTCGTGATGGCCATGCTCTTGCCGAATACCACCTCGGCGCCGACGGCGATAGCCTCGAGAAAAACCGCAAGCATCGTATAGGCGTGGTGGATCGGAAGCAGCGCGTAAAAAACGTCAGTTTCAAAAATATCGAGGTTCAACTGGGAGATATAGCAGTCGGCTACCAAATTTCGATGGGTCAGCATTACGCCTTTCGGATGACCCGTGGTGCCGGACGTAAACATTATGGCGGCGAGATCCGTTTCGACGGCCGGGATAATCTTGACGCTTTTTTCGTTTTTAAGGCCGTACACGGAGGAAAGCAGAATTGTTTTTCCCGCAGCCTTCACCTTTTTGAAAAAATCGAATTTTTCCTCATCAACGAAAAAAATCTTGCTCTCGCCGGCCTTCAGCAAATTCTCGATTTCCGCATCGTGCAGACCGTAGTCGATCGGAAGGACGACGGCGCCGGACGCGAGGATTCCGAGATACACGACCGCCCATTCAGGCGCGTTTTTTCCAGACACGGCGACATGATCGCCCTTCCGCACTCCCTGACCGTAGAGCCAAGCGGCAAGAGCATCGATTTTTTCCAGGGCTTCCCTATAAGTCAGGGTCACCCGCTCGCTCTCAAATACGGTAAAACAGGGCCGATCGGGAAAACGCTCTGCGGAAATCCGGAACATTTCGGGAACAGTAGGCCATTCACCGTTAAAAAGCGTTCCCCGCCAGGAGTCAAGAAAGTCCCAGGGTTTTCTTTCAATCTGTTTCATAAAAACCTCTTCTTCTTATATCAATGGAATTTGATTCATGCAGCTTCTATAACGACCCGGAAAGTGCAGGAAGGTTGCAGGAAATCGCGCTCTCCATGCGTTTAAAAATATCCCCTTCTAATATAGTCAGGATTATATTAAACTGATTGGAATATGGCGCATAAAACAACGATAAAGGTACGAATATTCAGCATATTTCTCCTGTTCTCCGTCAATTATCCCTATCTCTATCCTCAAATGATCGCGACGCGCGGCAGGGACATCAATGAATCAAAGAGAAACCTGTTCATCCAGGCAGCGCGCACCTATCTCGGAACGCCGTATATTTCGGGCGGAACTACAGAGCTGGGAATGGACTGCTCCGGGCTCGTGTACCGCGCCGCCCTTGACGGGCTGAAGGCTTCCATTCCCCGCACGGTGCTGTCGATATCCTCAAGCGCGCAAAAAATCCCGGACCTCGCCCTTGAACCCGGCGACCTTCTTTTCTTCAACACGACGGGCCGCATATCGCATGTCGCCATTTTTCTCGGGGGAGGAACATTTATCCATGCGGCTTCCGACGGACCGCGGAAAGGCGTCATTATTTCGAGCCTCTCCGAGACCTACTGGAAAAACGCTTATCGGTACGCCGGGCGGATTCTTACCCAGGAAGGCTTGAATGTTCCCGATATGGAAAATGTGCCGGCTCCCTTCATCAATCCCTTCCCTTCGGGGGGAGCCATAGGCTTGCGGGCAAATTATACAGGCGGCTTTCTGTGGGATATCATGCCCGGAGAATTCCCTTTTCGGGGAGGAACATTCAGCGCGGAACTCAGCTGGGTGAAGGATACTTCGATATATCCGGGGATCGGGGCGGGGTTTACCTGGGACACAAGAAGCGCGTCATTCAGCTTTCCGGTCACGATTTCCATCGCATCGGCCCAGGGTTTCCGCTTTTTTATCGGCACCCAGCTTCATGTCGCTGCAGACCCATCCCTGGACAGATCACCCAAATTGCCGGGAATTATCGGGCTTTCATGGAATTCGCCCCCAGCTGACGTTTTTGGCCAAAAGCTGCGGTTTTATCAAAGTATCGAGTTTTCTCTCTTCGGAAATGAAACCATCAGCAGTTCATTGCGGTTTAACACGGGAATGACCGTAAGCTGCGACATTTAATAAAGGATCAACAAATGAGAATTCACCTGCCGGGCTTGATGAGAATCTGCCTCGTTTCCATGACCGCGCTTCTTTTCTTGACCGCATGTTCCCCCTCCGTCGTCCTGACGATCAAGGATGATGCCTCCGGGACTGCCCGCTTCAACGCGGAAATCAGTCCAAGTTCGGAGAACCTTGTCCGCCGTTTTATGGGATCGGGCAATGCGGGGACAGAAACGCAAATATTTGACCGGGATAAAATAATAATCAGCCTGGCCCGCGCAGGATTCAAGGTAGATTCACTGACCTTCCCCACGAGAACGGGAATCATTCTGGCGCTCTCGTTCTTGAAGCTGGACGGCCTGCTGAATCAGGCTGTTGTCCTTAATAAGGATTCAAAGTCGATAGCCGTCACCCTTTCGGCAGACTCCGTCAACGCGGCGATCGATTTGATGCCCCCCAACACAAAGGACTATATGGATCTTCTGATGGCGCCTATTTTTACCGGCGAGGAAATGACGGCGAAGGAATATGAGGACTTAATCGGCGCGGCCTACGGAAAAACCCTTGCCGACGAGCTGAAGAAAACAGTGTTTTCGCTTACAGTCCATTGCCCCGAAGACGTTACGGACGCCTCGATAAACGGCGGCGGAAATGCGGCAACGCTCGACAAAACCGCGGTGTTTACCATTCCACTTTCCACGCTGCTCGCTATGCAAAAAACCCTTACGGCACGCGCGGAATGGTAAGAAACCGGTCATCTTATTTTCAAACTGTGTTTCTTCTTTTTTTTGCGGCGACTACCTTTCCCATCCTTTTACTATCTGTCGTAACCACCGGCCTTTCCACCTCCCTGGTGGATTCAATTATCAGCTCGAATGTCTCGGACAGCCTGGAAGTGACAGGGCTGAAACTGGCTGATTTCAACGAGCGTACCGGGCGCGGCCTTGTCGCAGTAGCGGCGAATCTCCAGATACTGGCGATGGTTGAAAGGGGATTATCCCTGTCCGGAACCGAAAGGGAAAAGGCCGACGCCATAGTACGCGCGCGGTTCAGGGCGGACGAGCCTCCGACCAATGTACACCTGATATCGTTAAAAAATGAATTGTGCTATTCAAGCGCAGCACTTCCCGGCGTGTTCAGCGCAGACAGTCCAACGATCAAACAACTGATCGAGAGGATATCAGCACGCCCCGCCGGCATCACCTACTTCGCGCAAAAAAACTCTTCAGCACCCGACTCCTACATTTCCTACAGCATAGGAACGGCGATCATCGGTCCCTCGGGAAAGCCTGCCGGATACATCATCGCGGACATACCGAGGGAAACCCTCAGGACAATACTCGCACCCCTCCCCAAAATACCCGAACTGATCCTTCTTGATGAAAACAGCTACATCGCGTTCAGTCTTTCAAGCCCGGAGCTTGAGGGCACTTCCTATAAACCCGGGGAAGGCGGAATAGACACTACGCTGCTCGAATATTCGAGCGGGAGGATGAAGCTCGTCGCGCGGAAACCCTCGGCCCTCGTGGCCAATCTCGTGGAACGCATTTCGTTCGTCACCGGGATCACCTTTTGCATCTGCGTCGTCCTCGCTTTCGGCATGTCGTTTTTACTGTCGCGAAAGATATCCGCCCCGATCATGAAACTGATAGAGGCGACAAAGGCAGTTGCGGACGGCGACCTGTCGGTTACCCTTATTCCCGAACAATCGGGGGACATCGCGCTCTTGATGAAGAATTTCAACGTCATGGTTTCGGATCTTCAAACCCTTTTTGCCAAGACGGTCGAGGAGCAGGAACTGCTGAAGCGTGCCGAGCTGGATTCCCTGCGCGCACAGATAAATCCCCACTTTTTCTTTAATGCCCTTTCCTCGATCAGCGCCCTTTCCAAGCTGGGCGCCTGCAGGGAAATCACGACGGTGACGACGGCCCTCGGGAAACTCCTCCGCTCGAGCATCAGCAACAAGGCCTATATCAGCACTATCAGCGAAAGCCTTTCGGAAACGAGAAATTACCTTGTGATTGAAAAAATCAGGTTCGCAGACCGCTTTTCATGGAACGAGGAAATCGACGAGAAACTTTTAGACTGCACCATTCCCCGCCTGGCAATCCAGTCCCTTGTCGAGAACGCCCTTATCCACGGCATCGAACCCAATCCCGAGCACTCCTCGCTGACGATCAGAGTGCGCGAAAAGGAAGGGTGCGTATATATAGAAATAGAGGACACCGGCGTCGGTATGAGTCAAACTAAAATGAAGTCGATCAACCATAGCATGAGGGAAGGAACCATATCCGACACGGAACAGCATATAGGGCTTGCAAACACAAACCGCCGCATCAAGCTTGAATACGGCCCTGCTTACGGTATAGAGCTTCGAGCCCGGGACGGTGAGGGACTCATCGCCTCGATGTCGATCCCCTGCGTCAGGAGCCCTGAATGTACCGCGTAATCCTCGCCGAGGACGAAGAGCTCGTCCGGCGAGCCATCCTCGCCACGACCGACTGGGAAACGCACGGATTCAACCTAACCGGTTCCGCGAGGGACGGAGGAGAGGCCCTTTCGCTGATATGCACGACAAAACCAAACCTCGTGGTCACCGACATCCGCATGCCTATCCTCGACGGGATCTCGCTCATCCGCTTGGTAAAGGAAGAACTCAACGAGGACGAACAGCCCCTGTTCATAGTGCTTACCGCCCATACAGATTTTGACTATGCGCGGCAGGCGGTCAAGCTTGATGTGATTGACTTTCTCCTGAAGCCCCTCGATGACGAGGAGCTCTACGCGTCCCTCGACAAAGCCCGCGCAAATCTCGACCGCAGGGGAAGGAGCAGCCGCCTCGAATTCCTGTCCTCCATGGATCCTTCGTTCGGCAGTTTCAAGAGCGACCCCCTATTGACGGGAGGGGATCCCGCCTCTTCATATACGGAAAAAACCATCGAGCAGATAAAGCTGCGCTATACCTTTGACATCACGATTGAGGAAATCGCGCGCAAGTTCGGTATCTCCCCCGGTTATCTCTCGAAAATATTCAAGAAAAAAACCGGCCAAACCTTCTATGACTTCCTCTGCTTTGTGCGCATGAGAGAGGCCATGGAACTTCTGATGGACCCAACGATACGGATACAGGAAGTTGCTGACCGTGTCGGTTACGCCGACCAACGCTATTTCAGCCAGCGCTTCAGACAGATAGTGGGTTGCACACCGAGCGAATTCCGGCAGGGGAAAATCAAGAGTTAAAATTTTTCTCGTAAGTCAACCTTTTCCACGCCGCCTATGGTCTTGATAAGCTTATACAGGTCTCCCGTATCGGTCTCTACCGGGACGCGCACGAGAAAGCGCACTATCGCGCCTCCCTTTCTCAAATTCTTTTCGACATCGACCGACTGCACCGGGATGCCGTAGGCTTCGACAAGCTTGCGCGCGCGCTCGGGAAAATCCGAACTGCCCGAATACGAGATTACCAGATGTTTTATCCGTTCGGCCGGAAAAAAATGCCGCTCGATCGGTTCGAGAACGACAAGGGCGACAAGCGCGACCCCGAGCGCAATCAGACAGGGCATATACATGCCCGCGCCTATGGCAAGACCGAGTGCGGCGACAAACCAGAGGGAAGCCGCCGTGGTTAATCCCTTGATCGTATTACCGAGCCTGATAATGGAACCCGCCCCGAGAAAACCAATACCCGAAACAACCTGGGCAGCAATGCGCCCCGGGTCCCCGTTTTTCTCTCCCATGAATTCATCGGGCACCCAGATAGACAGAAGCATCAGCAGGGTCGAGCCGAGGCATATCAGAATATGCGTGCGAAGCCCTGCGCTTTGCCTCCTGCTTGAGCGCTCGAAGCCTATCACGCCCCCTATTAAAAAAGAAATGAGCAGGCGCACGAGGGCGACCTGGTTGGTAATCGAGGCGGTATTGAAAAATAGATCCATATTATTTCATTCCTCCGGAAGCACGCGGGCGAGTGATTCCTTGACTGATATGGAAACTTTTGTTCCCTCGGCCCACACGGTTCGACTTGCCGGATCATCGATCTGCGCGAGCATTTCCCCATACGGAGTCGCTATCCAGCTTTCGATGCTTGACCCGAGGTAAATATTCGTCGTTACCGTGCCGTCTATCAAACCCTCTCCCATCTCGCCAAGCCGGAGCGATTCGGGGCGCGCCATCAGCGTCGCCTTTTTCTCCGCGACAATAGCGTCGCTGCTTCTTTTTGCAGACACCTGCTTCCCGCCGACAAGGCAAACCGCGTTTTCCCCCTCGATACCGAGAACATCAACGGGGAAAAAGGCTACCTTCCCGACGA
Source organism: Spirochaetales bacterium (assembly GCA_043775705.1). GTDB lineage: Bacteria > Spirochaetota > Spirochaetia > Treponematales > Treponemataceae > Teretinema. The sequence goes on from JAYVSC010000100.1 coordinate 7,710, forward strand.
AGCCCGCTACGAATTTCGACTGAGGATTCTCATAAATATCCGAGGGGCTTCCCATCTGCATAATGAGACCGTCCTTCATCACGATGACCCTGTCGGAAAGGCTCATCGCCTCGACACGGTCATGCGTCACGTACACAGTCGTATTCCCGAGCTTTCTCTGTATTTTTTTTATTTCCACGCGCATCTGCTCGCGAAGCAGCGCGTCGAGGTTCGACAGAGGCTCGTCGAGCAGCAGGACTTCGGGTTCTACAATAAGGCTACGCGCAAGTGCAACACGCTGTTGCTGGCCGCCCGAAAGGCGGCCGGGCGAACGGTCGGCAAGGTCGGTAAGGCCCACCAGAGCAAGGGCCGCAGAAACGCGCTTCTCCAACTCGGCATTTTCAATCTTCCGAAGCTTCAATCCATACGCAATATTGTCATGCACGTTCATGTGCGGGAAAAGTCCATAGCTCTGGAATACCGTCGCGGTATTTCGCTTATTCGGCGGGAGCATTGACACGTCGGCTTTTCCAATCAATATTTTACCCGCGGTCGGCAGCTCGAAACCCGC
>JAYVSC010000101.1:0-16673 GCA_043775705.1 Spirochaetales bacterium
GTATCAATTACAAGAAAAAAAATGAAAGGTCAGCGGGCTTCAATCAGCCTGCACAGCAAGATCGTGTTTGTTTCTTTTACCGGCCTCGTGCTTGCCGGAACCCTTACCCTGTTTTGTGTCGGCCCCTGGGATCCTCACTCCGGTTACGGTCATCGTCTTGTCCTTTCTCTTTTTCAGTCGCTTTCGGCTTCCTCTACCGACGGGTATAATTCTATCGATATAGGTGCAATCAAGCCATTTGCGCTTATTTTCATTTGCCTTCAAATGTTTGTCGGGGCGGCTCCGGGCAGTACCGGCGGGGGCATCAAGACGACCACCTTTTCCACCGTGCTTCTTTTTCAGTTCTGGCAGCTTAAGGGACGCGGCAATACCGTGATCAGCCTGAAACGGCGCGAGATCGGAAAGGATACTGCCGAGAAGGCCCTAGGTATAGCGATATGGTTTTTTGTGATCATTTTTGTCGATCTGCTTGTGCTATCCGTCAGCGAAGGACAGCGGTTCTCCCTGCTAAGCCATCTTTTCGAGACGGTTTCGGCACTGGGGAACACGGGCCTTTCGATGGGAATTACTTCCGGTTTAAGCACGGCGGGAAAACTTGCGCTAACGGCGACGATGTTTGTCGGCCGCGTCGGTTCCCTCGGAACTTGTCGCGGTATTCGTGGAGGGGGCGGCTCAGGAAATTTAGGCCGAGTCCCATATATCCGCGCAACTTGAAAGGTCTTTTCGCTCCGGTACCCGGGTGGTCTGTATTCCTGAAACGCATATCGTTGACGGGATTCTTTCGGTTGCCGACGAAACCGAAGCCTCGGATATTTTTATCGGCGCGACAAGGGTCATGCGCCGGAGGGGATTCAGAAAGCCCTTCTCGGTAGAATTGATAGAGCGGAATCCGGGATATCACATTCATATAATTAAATCTATCAGCAGAGACACACCGAAATCGGCAAAGACCCGAACGGCTTTCAGCGGGGGATGGCCCCGGCTCATTGTCGTTCTTTTGATTGGAGGGGCATTGACGGCGGTCTGCTCGATGCTCATTCCCGACGACGGGCACCGGCTGGTCGCCTTTGTCTATTTGCTTTACATCTCGATTTCAGCCCTGTACCTGCGGGCCTCTCATGTGTTTTTCATCGCCGCTCTCAGCGCTCTTGCGTGGAATTTTCTCTTTATTGCCCCCAAGTTTACTTTCGCAGTTGACCGGGGCGAGGAGGTGTTTCTTCTTGTCATGTATTTCGTCAACGCGGCGATTATCGGCGCGCTTACAACCCGACTGCGGAAGAATGAAAGCAACCTGATCAGCCGGAGCCGGAAACTGTATTCGCTCTATGGCCTCGCCCGCGACCTCGGGAAGGCGAACACGCCGGGAGAAAGCATCGACGCGGCAGAAAAGCGCATCAGCGATTTCTTCGGTACCCCGGTGATGATTGACCGCTCCGAAGGGACAATAGACAGAAAGGAAAACCGGAAGACGGGAGACCAGGATTTTGCCATGAGCGCTACGGAACTTATCCGTCTGTCCCTTGCGCGCCATGAATACCAGCGGCTTGTGGAGAGCGCAAAGCTGAACGCAGAAACCGACCGGCTGTACGGCATCATGCTTAATCTTGTTTCCCATGAGCTCAGGACGCCGTTTACACTATTATCGGCGCGTCTACCAGTCTGAGCGACGAGATGGTAGACGGGATTACGGAATCACGCCATGCGCTGCAGGAAGAAATTCTCGCCGCGGGGAACAAGCTGGACGGTCTTTTCGAAAACCTGCTCAGTATGAGCAGGATCGAAAGCGGCCATCTCAAACTCGATATCCGTACCTATCCTGTTCAGGATATCATTAATTCTGCCTTAAAAAATTTAAATGCGCGAAGGGTTCTGCACTCTATCGTGTTTGACATCAGCGATGACCTTCCCTCCGTGGCGGTTGATTTTTATTTTATGGAACGGGTATTCGCGAATATTTTGCGGAACTGTTTTTTATATACCGCGAAAGATGCCGTCATCCATCTTCATGTCGCACTGGATGGTGCCTTCATACGCATAACCGTTTCCGACGACGGAGCGGGTTTTTCCCCGGAAATACTCGAACAGCCTTTTATAAAATTTCACCGGGGGACCGGGGTCGCTCCCGGAGGGCTTGGCGTACGTATCTGACAATCATCCGGATCTGGTGATACTTGATTTGGGTTTGCCGGACATGGACGGGTTTGCGGCGCTCTCCAACATAAGGCAGTGGAGCGTTACCCCGGTCATAGTGCTGTCAATACGCTCCGGCGAAGCCGAAAAAATCCGGCTGCTTGACGCCGGGGCAAATGATTACCTGACCAAGCCTTTCGGCATGGGTGAACTGCTTGCCCGTATACGCGCGGCGCTTCGCCACCGGCTCAATGAATCCTCGGATGGAATTTTCCGGACCGGCGGTCTGGTATTCGATCTGGCGAATCATCTTGTCCTTCTCGATGGGAAAGAGGTTAAGCTTACCCCTACGGAATACACGATTCTGCGCTACCTTGCGCTCAACGGAGGAAAGATCGTCACTCACGCGCAGCTGATCCGCGAGTTGTGGGGGCCTGACTCGGTTCCCGACGAAAGCTATCTGAGGGTCTACATCCTCCAGCTGCGCCGGAAAATCGAACAAAATCCCTCGGTTCCCGATCTGATCGTGACCGAGCCGGGAATGGGGTACCGTCTGGCCGCGACTGAGAAAAATTAACTTTTCCCGCATCCCGCACGATTTTTACCAAACCTGCCAAAATTGAGTATATTAAAGAAACTGATCGCTTACGAAAAATAAATTTCTCACAGTATAAAATGAACCCTATCCGCAGACTTTTTTATTATCATCTCTTTTCGGGTCTTTTACGGGAGAAATACCGTTCCGGACAAAAACCGTCACTCAATCGCAGGAATATGCGGAAAGCATCATCAATACGGTTCGTGAACCCCTGATCGCCCTCGACAAGCATCTGCGGGTCGTTTCGGTAAGGCGTTCCTTCTACGAGGTTGAGCACGATTTTGCCACGATCGGCCACCGCATCATGCTTCTGAATGCCCGGCAGATCGAGCGCGGGCTCGGCAAGGAACGCATCATTCTACTTACAATTGAATAAATCACTCGTAACAGGTACATTTAAAACATGCAATCCAAGCTTTCCATAAAGACCCGTCTTGTGTTCTCGTTCGCGGGATTTACCTCGGCAATGCTGTTTCTGCTTTATTTTCTCACCTCGCTCTGGTATCGCGGAAACCAGAGGGACCAGATTGACCATTTTCTCGAGCTGGACGCTTCGAATACCCGTGCGGTGCTGATCACCTTTTTGGCCAATGAAGACCGTAGCGCCGGGGGAAGGAGCGACCCGCTGTACACCGCGGATTTTGCCAGGTTTTTGTCCACCTTTCTCCTCCAGAGATCCAATAAACCTGATTCCTATAAAACGACCCTTTTAATCGCAGACTCATCGGGACACATCATTTCAATCTCGAACCAGGCCCTTAACCTCGATCCTGATATGCTCAATCCCGGCAAGATTTCGATCTACGACGAAAAAACCCTGGGGGAAAGAGGACTGCTGTTTTCGGTCAGGTATGAGGGGCTGGATTACCGCATTCTGCAGATGCCTCTCCTACTCGGCGGAAAGACCGCGGGATCAATCCGGCTTGCATGTCTTCTCGATCCGGTGATTCGCTCTTCATCCGATTTTCTGCTGCGTGCCTGTCTTTTATTCCTGTTTTCCGTTTGTCTGCTGAGCTTAAGCGGCTTTTTTCTGGCAACCCTTATATTGAGACCGGTCAGGAGCATGAGCGCGACGATGAACCGGGTTACCGAACGGAATTTGAGCTCGCGGCTTGACCTGCTTCCGGGAAATGACGAGCTCAGTACCCTGGCCCTTACCTTCAACAAGACCCTGGACCGGATTGAAAACGCGTACCGGATACAGGAGCAGCTGGTCAGCGACCTGTCCCACCAGCTACGAACCCCCCTGACATCAATGCGCGGCGCCGTGGAAATGGCCATGCACAAGACTCATTCGGTAAGGGGGTATCAGGAAATACTCGAAACCACTATTGTCGAGATTGACCGTATTACCTCTTTGGTCAACACCATGCTTACCTACGCGAAGCTTGACGGATATATCGAGCGGCTGGAATCGAGTCCCTGTGATCTGGTGCTTCTGCTGGTAGAGACAATCGGCGACCTTGCTCCCCTCTGGGATGAAAAATCCATTCATTTTGTATACCGTTTTTTCAGGAACCGGAGCGTCCAGGAATTTACGCCGGAAAATGATGATGAGCCTCTGCTTCCCCCTTCGGTATACAACCTGTGTATCCTCGATCTTGACGCGTTCCGCTTCAAGCAGGCGGTCATCAACATTCTCGATAACGCATACAAGCATACCGCGAACGGGGGCAGCATCGCGATCGAGCTGCATTTTGATTCCGCTGCGGGAACGGTGCGGATTGTCATCATCAACAGCGGCGCCCCCATTCCCCTTGCCTCATTGCCGCATCTGTTCAGCCCCTTTTATCAGGGTGAATCCATGCAGAATCAGACTCTGGAAATCGGAGCGGAAGAGGCGGAGAAATCGATTACCGGATTCGGTCTCGGACTAAGCATCTGCCGCAGGATAGTGGAAATGCACCAGGGTACGATCCGTGCCTTTAATCCCGAAACGGGCGGGGCGGCGTTCGAGATTATTGTCCCGGTACGTCAAGCACCTATGACTAATTAAGTTTTTAATTAAATGATTCTTGAAGCATTTAGCGGTTCCGGATATAGTGAAATCATGAGGTGAATATGAAAGTATTGATCGTTGAGGATGAAAGCAAAATATCCGACTTTCTCCAGGCAGGATTGACGGAAGACGGTTTTGCCGTAACGGTTGCGCCGAACGGAGCCATGGCTGTTTCCCGCGCTCAGACAGATTCATACGATGCCTATATCATTGACCTTATGCTGCCCGACGCGGACGGCACCGATTTATGCACACAGTTCCGGGACGACGGCATAACGGCCCCCATTTTGATCCTTACCGCAAAAGGGGCCCTGACGGACAAGGTTGACGCCCTTTCGGCCGGGGCGGACGACTATTTGACCAAACCCTTCGAATACGAGGAGCTCCTTGCGCGGCTTCGCGCCCTGATCCGCAAAACACAAGGCTATCCCCGCTCGACCATGCGCATTGCCGATTTATCAATCGAGCCGAACACCAAGACCGTTCACCGCGGCAATAAACTTGTCGAGCTTTCCAAAAAGGAATATCAGCTTCTCGAATATCTGGCCCGCCATCATGACCGGCTCGTGACCCGGGAAATGATATCCAAATCGGTTTGGGATTGCGACAGCAATACGTACACGAACATCATTGATGTCTTTATAAACTACCTCAGGAAAAAAATAGACAATCCCACCGATACAAAACTGATACATACTATCCGCGGCAAGGGCTTTATTCTGAGCGAAAAAGCCCCGGCCTAAAAGAACGCATCTTTTAAAAACAAGAAAGGCTGTCCGAAGACAGCCTTTCTTGTTTTTTCTTGGAGTAGTTAATTACAGAGCGGGGTAGGTGTAGTCTTCATCACCGGTGTGGGTGATGGTAACCGCTGCGGCTCCGGTTGCGTGTACCGTTACCTTGCCGTTTCCGGCTGTCGAAAAGTTGATTCCGGCGCTTGCGATGATGGTACCGACCATGCTTCCATTACCGGCTGCATTGATGGTGGCTGCGCTTCCAACCTGCCAGAACACATTTTTCGCCTGTGCGCCGAGGGTAAGGTCGCTTCCGGTGATCATAAAGGGGCCTTCTGCACGCAGCAAAGGGGAAGCCATTACCAAAGCACCTGTAACTTTCATTGTATTTTTCATTTTCATCATTTTGTCATGCCTCATATTAAGAAGATACAAACTTGTTAATTAAATTTCAACATTATAATTAATTAATATGTTTAATTATTAGTCTGATTAATTATCTATTAAGGGAATGACTTGGTATACTCATATCTGCTATCTTGTAGGCATAAATCCCGGGAGGCTACCTCATCATGACAGCGCACATCGGAGAATTGGCAGCCCTGGGCACAGCCGCATCCTGGACTATCGCCGCCCTCGTGATGGAACAGGCGGTGAGACGCGTCGGCGTCATGGCCGTCAATACCCTCAAGGTAACCTTCGGCAGCCTGTATCTTGCCCTGCTTGCATTTGTCCTGAACGGGCAGTTTTTTCCGACCGATCTTTCCACTACCGCCTGGGTTTTCCTGGGAGCGTCGGGCTTTGTCGGCTTTGTCATCGGGGACTATTTTCTCCTGCATGCCTATGCCCTGGTCGGCTCGTCGCTTGCCATGCTCCTCATGTCTCTCTCCGTGCCCCTGACCGCCCTCGGCGCTTTTATACTATACAGCGAGACGCTCGGCCCCTGGTCGCTCGCCGGCATCGCGCTCTGCATTGCCGGAATATCACTTACGGTCACTTCGGGATGGAAAAAAGAGAGAGAGGCGTCCGCCCTGATGTCTTCGTCCGTAACGGCCGACGGCGCTCATGCGGCAAAACGGGCGCTCCATTACCGGAAGGGAATCATGTTCGGAATTCTGTCGGCGGTGTGCATGGCCGGGGCAACCCTTCTTACGAAGGCGGGTGCGTCCGGGGTCAATGCGGTGTCCGCAACCCAGATCCGCATCATCAGCGCCCTTATCGGTTTTATCCTTTTCGCGCTGTTCACGCGCAAAACCGGCGAAATAATGGCTGCCTTTTCGCACCGGTCCGGGTTTCCCCTTATCGCTCTCGGCGGGCTCTTCGGCCCCTTCATCGGCGTCGGCCTTCTTCTTTTCGCCCTGCAGAACGCCGAGGCGGGCGTCGTTTCGACTTTAAGCTCGCTCACCCCCGTGCTGATTATCCCGCCGTCAATCATTTTCTGTGGACGGCGCATCCGTTCAGGCGAGATAGCAGGGGCCTGCCTGGCGGTGGGAGGACTTGCGCTGCTCTTTCTTTAGCGTGGTAAATCACCTCGCCTCCTGTTGATACGGACGCCCTATATCCATTATATTGACTTTTCTAGAGATAATTGAAAATCAAAGACGATATTTCATTCTCGTTATGTCCCGTGACCATGGAGGTTCTATGACTTCAGATCTGTCGGCGCACATCAGCGGAGCGAATACCGTCTGGGTGCTTTTGTCCGCTGCCCTCGTCATGTTTATGACAGTCCCCGCCCTGGGGATGTTCTACGGCGGTCTCGTCAAGAAAAAAAACGTGCTCAACATCATGATGCAGAGCTTTACCAGTCTCGGCGTGGTAAGCCTGATTTGGGTAAGTTTCGGCTACAGCCTGGCTTTCAGTCCGGGCGAGCTGATTCCCGGCATCCTCGGGGACTTCAAGTGGGCAATGCTTTCGGGTATCGGTCCGTCCGATCTGAGCCCCTACTTCGTCAGCGACAGCGTGGGACGCATCCCTCATATTGCGTTCGTCATGTTTCAGTGCATGTTTGCGGTCATTACACCGGCGGTCATTTCCGGGGCCCTGGCCGAGCGCATGAAATTCTCCGCCTTTGTCCTTTTCGTGATCGTCTGGACGGTATTCATCTATATTCCGCTGACCCACATGATGTGGTCGGCGAACGGCCTTTTCGCGAAAGAAGGGCTCGCGGATTTCGCGGGCGGCACGGTGGTAGAGATCAACTCCGGCTTCAGCGCCCTTGCGGCCGCGCTCTTTTTGGGCCGCAGGCGGTACCTGAAGAGCCTGCCGCCCCATAACCTTACCTACACCCTTTGCGGCGCGGCCATGCTCTGGTTCGGCTGGTTCGGCTTCAACGCCGGTTCCGGACTTGCGGCCGACGGACTTGCAGCGATGGCTTTCCTGAATACCAACATGGCAGGGGCCGCGGCTGCCTGCGTCTGGGCCGCGCTCGACTGGATAATCCAGAAAAAACCGACCATTCTCGGCTTTGCAACGGGAGGCGTCGCGGGCCTTGTCGTCATTACCCCGGCAGCCGGCTTTGTCAGCCTCGGCGGTGCGCTCCTGCTCGGCGCGCTTGCGGGAGTTTTCTGCTACGGTATGGTGGTTTTCGTGAAGAATAAAATGGGCTATGATGATTCGCTCGACGCCTTCGGGGTGCATGGAATCGCGGGGCTCGTGGGTATTCTGGGGACTGGACTCCTTGCGAATCCCGCAATCACGCGCGGCTTCGCGATGAACGGCGGCAAGGGTATAGCCGGTCTGATGTACGGAAACCCGGCACTGCTTTCCGTTCAGGCGCAGGCGGCCCTGGTAACCATCGTCATTTCGTTCGGCGGCAGTCTCATCATTCTCAAGGTTCTGGATATGCTCATCGGCGTCCGCGTTTCCGCGAAGGAAGAGGCGATGGGGTTGGACGTCACCCAGCACAACGAGCGCGCCTATACGATACTAGAATAAAGGGAGAATACCTCATGAAACTGATTGTAGCGATAATCCAGCCCTACCGGCTGGAGGAGGTCAAGGAAGCGTTGTACGCGGCCGATATTCACCTGATCACGGTTTCCGAAGTACTCGGCCACGGCCGCCAAAAGGGAGCGACCGAGGTGTACCGCGGCAACCACGAAAGCGGTAATCTTTTGAGGAAGATCCGCCTGGAGATCGCCGTCAACGAGGAATATGTCGAGCCCTGCCTCGAGGCCTTGCAGACGGGCGCGCGCACGGGAGAGCTCGGCGACGGAAAAATATTCGTCTACCACCTCGAAGAGTGCATCCGCATCCGCACGGGAGAGCGGGGCGAAAAAGCCATAGGCTGAAAAAAGTTTTCGTCCTTTTTAGAGCCCTGCAAGACAGACGGTGAAATCGTCGGGGAGCGGCGCGCTCACGGTCATCATTTCTCCGGTTACCGGATGGGGAAAGGTGAGCGAGGCAGCGTGAAGCATGATGCGCGCTCCGGCTGCCGCCCCTGCGCGCTCCGGTCCTCCGTAAAGCGCGTCCCCGAGGAGGGGCATGCCGAGACCGGCGAGGTGCACCCGGATCTGGTGGGTGCGCCCGGTTAAGGGGACGGCGAGAATCAGCAGTCCGTTTTTGCGCTCTTCCATGACGCGGAAGTCGGTATGCGCATGCTCGCCGCCCGTTTTGACCGCGCCCCATTTTCCCGCCGCGCTTTTCGCGCTGACGCGCGAGAGTTCATTGTCGACGCTGAAGGTAGCCGGGGGCAGCTTCTTCGGACGGATGGTCAGGGCCTGATAGTGTTTCACCGTCCGGTGCTCCAGGAACATGAGATGAACGGCCGCATTCGCGGTCCTTTTTTTCGTAAAAAGGATGACGCCGGACGTTTCCCTGTCCAGTCGGTGATGCAGGCCCACATAGGGCTCGATATCCTCGCGCCTCGTGCCGTCGCGCAGGGCGAGAAAGCGCTTGACGGAGGCATGAAGGTGGTCCCGCGAACCGACGATCGTCGCTTCCGTCGGAAAATTGGCCGGCTTGTTTATTACTATTATGTCGTCATCCTCGAAAAGGATAGATGCGGCGGTAAGCGCGAAGGCGATGTCGTCGGGCTTTTTCTCGAAGGAAAACTTTTCCTCGTCAAAGCGGACCGTCACCCTGTTTCCCCGCACGAGGGGAAAGTCCGCGTGTCTTGCCTGGCTTCCGTTGACGGCGACGGCTCCCGAGACGATGAGGCGGCGGACCTTGGATTTTGACATAAGGGGATCCAGAGAAAGTTTTTCGAGCCCGCCGGGAAGGGCAGAGAAGAGGTATTCGGCGAGGCGGGAAGGGGAACTATCCAAATAGGTAAAGTGAATAAGGTGCACACTCATGCTTCATCGTATCAAAGGGAGCGATGAGTATCAATGCTCATATTTAAAAAAATAAAGGCGCCGTTCCACATCAGGCCCGGCGCCATAATTGATTTTTTTTTGATTGCCTTATTCCGCGATCAGATGCATCACCGGTTTGCTCACCGCTAGGACTGCTTCAGCGGCACTTCCGCTTCCGTATTTCACCGTGCCGGCGACGGCGAACTGAATGTCAATCGCGCTTCCCGACGCAATGGTGACGGGCGCCTGGATGGTAAGTTCCCCTGCCTCGTTCTCTATGTCCGTACCCCACAGGTAGACAGTGCCGTTCAGCACGCAGCTTCCGCTTCCCGTAACCAGTGTCCCGGTATCCGCATCGGTCACGCTGCCGTCGACATTCAGCGTGTCGCCGATGGTCACCCGGACGTAGTTGTAGGTTCCGCCCATAACGGGCTGCACATTGTCAAAAGTAACGGGATGGGCTACGTCCTTTATTTCTCCGTCAGCGCTTTCCCACAGGGTGAATTTGTCGGTTCCGGAATTTCCGATTTCGACTTTCTTGAACAGGACGCGATAGGACGTTATCGCGTCGAGGTTTTGCCCCGGGACGATCGCGCGCAGGGAAGACGGCGATGCGCTCTCCTTGATTCCTGACTTGAGGGCGACGGTGACCGGGCCTTTTTCCACTGCGCATCCCGCAAGGCCGGCGGCCAGGAAGGCGGCAAAGAAGACGGCGATAAGGGCTGTGCTTGATCTTTTCATTTTTTCCTCCAGTGTTTTCGGCATCCAGGATGCCGTCGCTTTAATCAACGCACTACGCGCCGACTTCATTCGAAAAACTGTGACGAATATTTTTAAAAAACAAAACGGACGGATAATTTAGGCTCGACGCCGAACATGTTCTGGTTTTGGTAGCAGTTGACTACGTAGAAAATCCTGCAGAGCGCTTCCGGCGAGATGCGGCTTTCGGGAAAGAACACGAGAGCCCCTTCCAGGGCGGCGATGGGCCTGACATAATTGAGGAATTCATCGTTGACCCGGCCGAATATCAGGCTTGCCCCTCCTGCGAGGGAAAGCCGGCTTTTCATGAAATCCAGCAGAGGTGCATTCAGGCCGATCGATGCGGTGATCGGGATCATCGCGATCTCGATGTTTTGTCCCTGTCCGGAGTATGCGCTTAAAATGGTAAACCCTGCCTCGATGCCTGTCTCCATAAAGCGCCTCTGTCCGGCAGAATAAGAAAGTTTAATGCCGCCGGTCAGGGAAGGTTTCAATAAGTCCGAGAATATGACCGGATGCGTCAGGTACCCGATCGACGGGGACAAAATAAAATGATGCGTCCCGTTGCTTGCCCCCGGCGCAGGTAACGCAGCAGGAATGATGATTTTCTCCGGGAGGCTTTGCCGGGTTAATTCTCCGAAGGCGATGACGGAACGCTCCATGGCGCCGATCAGTTCCTTCCCGTCCGGGAGACTTGCGCTTTCAAGATGCACTGTCCGCCCCGAGGAGGCATTCACGAGTCCGTGGAAGACCTTGATGCCATCCACCGTCCTGAGCATATAGCCCCAGGTGTAAAAATCGGCTCCGCATGAGCGGGCGACTGACAGCCTGTTTTTTTCACCCGTATAATAATCAGAAGGAAGGGCCGCCTGTGAGGCTTTGTCCTCCATCTCCGTTTTTTCCACAAGGATGAAACGGTTTTCGTCGAGCAGCCGCTCCCTCACCATGTCCGGCACTGCGAAGACCGCCCATGCGAGGTTTTTCGCCTCTTCCGGGTCTGGGCAAAAGTAGGGGAACACCGCGATGACCGGCGGGGAAAGGGAAGCGGGACCTGCGGCATCCTTGCCTGCGGGGGCCGCGTGTGAGGGGGGCGCAATCGCGAGAACAAGCATCAATACTGATTTGACTGCGTTCTGCCGCCCTTTGAAAAAAGTATGCATGAATATTCTCCGTTTCAATCTGGTATGCGGTAGCAGGAAAGCATGTTTCCATTTTCTATGGTCAGCAGTACCTTGTTCTCGATCCGCGCAGCGCGCAGTTTTCTTTCCAGCAGCCGGTCCGCCGCCCTCGTTCCGTTTGCGCTTTCGTTTGCGGGAGTGCCGCCCCTGATCACGGCAAGTCCGTTTCCGTCCGCAAAGAAGAGATCCGCCCCTGATGTGCTGAAATCAAGCACGGACGGCGGCGACAGGCTCCGGATTTTTCCCGTTGGGGATAAGGCTTTCAATCCTTCCTCGTCGACAAACGCGATTTCGCCGTTCCAGGCCTTGGATTCTCCTTTCAGGCTGCCGGTATAGGGTACTGTCCAAAGGAACGATCCGTCACGCCGGTCAAGACCGATAAAATAGCCGTCGGAGGAATTGGTAATAAGCACCTCCGCGATGAGGAAGGGCTTGTCATCGACAAAACGCCTGCTGCTCCGGTATTCCCACAGGACAGTGCCGTCCCGGCTGTCCACGGCGATACACCTGCGGTCAAGGGTACTGAAATAGACGGTAGTGGCGGATACAAGGGGTTTTCCGTAGAGTCCTGTCCCTATCGTAATTTTGCGAACCAGGCTCCCGTCCGTTGCGTCATGTATATAGAGACTGCCGTCTGCGGAAGGCAGGTAAATGCGGTCTTTCTCTATCGTGAACGAGGTAAAGGCCATCGTACCGGTTTCCGCTTTCCATCGTTCGCTCAGATCGGGCAGTCTGAAGGCGCGCAGCATGCCTGACGCATACACGATTACGCTGTTTTCAAAAATACCAGTTGCTTCCGCGTTTTTATCCAGAGCGGCCGAAGCAATATTTTCTCCGCTTTTTAAGCTCACGGAAACAAGCTTTGCCGGGAAGACCAGTACTGCGGTATCTTTCAGTAGGAGCATGCTGACCGGCGGTCCCTCAAGGGGTCTCGACCAGAGCTGTGGGGGCGCCTGATTTTCCGCTGCCCTGACCGCCGGTGCGGCCGGTGCGGCTGGAGCGCCCGGGGGCGGAGCGGCGGCCTCTGGTGCGGCATTATCATCTTTCGCCGAACTGATGATGACGCTCCTGCCCCCGGCGGAGACAGTCAGCACCTTGCCTTCATCAAGCAGATATTCCGCATGGTTTTTTGCCTTGAAAGACAGGCTGTCCTGGAGACAATGCAGAACAAGCCCGTCAGATGTAAGGGCGCAGTCCAGCCTTGTTCCCAGCGGCCGGATGGTGCCCCATTCGGTTTCAAGGGTGAATGCCGAAAGTCCCTTTTTATGGTCGATGTAGACGCTGCCCTTTTCAAGCCGATAGCGGTTGCCGTTATTGCCCGTGAGCCGGCGCAGGGGATCGCCCGAAACGGCGAGGGTTGAATTCGGCGAGATCAGAATGGTTTCGGAAGTTGTCCGTATTGCGCGCGCGCTGTCCCCTGTCGACAGAATGCTGTTTTCCGAGTGCGCCGCTTCGGAAGCCTCCGGGGATTCGGCAATAATATAGGGCGCGGGGAGTTCGGTCTGCCATACGGCAAAGAGAAATGCGGTCCCCGCAACCAGAAGTATTCCGGCTGCGAGAGCGAGTCCCTTCATCTCGAAATGGAAGTGTTTTTTCGGAGCGGTATGCGCCGAAAGCGAGCTTTCCAGGGCTTTGAGCGCCTGTTCATCCAGGCCCGGCCGGGAATAGGTACGGAGAAGGGCGTTATATATGGAATCATCCCATTTTTTATCGGTGCTCATTTTCGGTTTTCCCTCCTGTATCAAGCGCGGCGGAGGGCATTCCATTCTCCGAAAGCGCGATTTTCTCGAATTCTTTTTTGAATTGCGCCTTTGCGCGGAATAAAAGGGACTCGACCGCCTTTATGCCCAGATCGAGCGCGGCCCCTATTTCGGGATTCTCGAGACCCTTGGTAAATTTCAGCTCAAGTACCTGCCTTTGCCGGTCAGGAATTCGTTCCATCGCCAGGGCAACCGCGCGGTCCCGGAAAGCGAGATCCTCCCGCTCGATCAGAACGGCAGAGGGCTCGGGGAAGCGGGACGGCAGGTTTTCAATCCAGAGATCGAGATCTTCTCTCGTCCTGAAAACCGTTTTTTTCATTGACCGGCCCGTCTCGCCGCGGAAATGGGAACGCAGCTTATTCAGCGCGATGGTGATGAGGTAGTTTTTCAGCTTTTTGTCGGTATTGAAGCGCGCGGGATCGGGATTTGCGGATAAAAAGGCCAGATAAGTTTCCTGCAGGAGGTCCTCGGCGAGAGATTCGTCCCCTGTCTTGAAACGCAGCAGCGCAAGGAGGTAATGGTGATGGGACAGCAGCGCCTGAGTGAATGCGGAGGGATAGCCGGGCGCGGGGGAGACCGAGAGATAGAGCAGTATTTTGCCCAGCAGCTGAAGGGAACTCACGGAGCTTTTTTCCGCATTTCAGTTTTTTTCGTCGAAATACTCGATTCCTTTTTTGCATAGCGGACAAATCCATTCGTCCGGAAGATCCTCGAATTCGGTCCCCGGAGGGATATTCTGCGAAGGGTCGCCTTTTTCGGGATTGTAGACATAACCGCAGTTTGAGCACATAAAACGCATAATTCCTCCAGATTCCGGATCAGACAAACTCCGCCCTGTTGCGGCCGCTTTCCTTGGCAATGTAAAGGGCCGCGTCCGCACGGGCTACCGCCGTCTCGTAAGTATCTTCTTCGGAAAAAAGGGTAATGCCGAGGCTGACGGTAAGGGTAACGGATATCGCCTTTACTATAAAGGGCTTTGCCTCGAAAGCGCATCGGATTTTTTCCGCCATGGAGCGGGCGTCCTCCCTGCCGCAGCCCTTCATCAGCACGAAAAATTCTTCCCCGCCCCAGCGGCACAGCGGGTCGGATTCCCTGAGCACGGTCTTGATTCGCTGCGTTGCCTGGATCAACACCGAATCTCCGCACAGATGTCCGTATGTATCGTTTATTCTCTTGAAAAAATCAAGGTCCAGCATCAGCAGCGCGATATCCCCATGTGTCCTTCTTTTCTCTTTCAAGGCCTGCTCCATGATGCCGTCAAAGGCCTGCCTGTTGAAAAGTCCGGTGAGCTTGTCGGTTGAGGCGAGGTGCTCTATCCGGTACTGGTAGGCCTGGATCTGCCTCCGCAGCAGGAAAAAGATAATTCCGGTAATGATCAGACTGATGAGGATGTTGAGCAGCAGCGTGCGGAAGAGGATCTGGGCCGATTCTTCCTCGTTTTCCTCGACGAGAAGATACCAGTTGAAATCCTTTATATACCGGGTATTGAGGAAATAGCCGCTGCTTTTCCGTTTGTAGGAAAAGGTCCCTCCCGCCGATGAGAGGATCTCGGAGGCATGGTTTTTTATCCCTTCGATTTGCTGAATGGATTCCGCGCTTTCGGGAAACGCTTCGCTTCTGAGGGTGATAAGCCCCTTCGTATCGACAAAAAAGATATTCCGGTTGTATTTGTTCTGGTAACTGTTGATGAGGTCCTTTACCGCAGTAACCGTCAGACCGACGCCGGTGGCGCCGATAAACCTGTTTTGGTAGTCAAAAACCTTGTAATTGATAAAAATTGTCATCGTGTCCTTGTTGCCCATATCCGCGTCGATATTGATCTCGTACGGATCTTTCATTTCCTTGACCCGATAGTACCACGCATCTCTTTTTTCATCGGGACTGACCCTTTTCAGGACGCCTTCGGCATGATAATAGTTCAGCGTTCGGTCGGACACGAAAAAGGTGGTGATCGTGCCGTATTTCAGCTTGATTTCCTGGAGATACCGGGTTATCTCCGGCTCGTTTTTTTCGCCCTTGATAACCCAGTCCCGCACGAAGGTGTCATGGGCCATCAGGGAACTGATGAAGACCGGCTGCAGCAGGTCCCGCTGTATCTCGGAGTAGATATTGTCGCTTGTCAGGGGAAGGGAGCTCGAGGTGATTTCGGACCTGATGGCCGCGCGGGATACGGTATAACCGATCAGGCTCGTCGCGATAAATCCCGCTGCGAGAATCACGATCATTGCTGTCATCAAGCCTTTGTGTTTCAGCATAGCCCACCCTGAGAAAAAGTATAGTGTACGGGAGTGCCTTAGGGCAAGGAAAATGCGCCGCTTGTAGCCTTTCACGGTCTTTCCGCGGTACACTCTTTCCCTATGGGCACCATGACGTCACTAAAAGAACTATTCCGCATCGGCAATGGACCGAGCAGCAGCCATACAATGGGTCCGCTCAGGGCCGCTTCCCTTTTCAGGCAGGACTTTCCCGATGCCGTCCGTTATTCGGTCACCCTGTCGGGCAGCCTTGCCCTGACGGGACGGGGCCATCTGACCGACAAAGTGCTGTACGAACAACTGGGAGAGAGCCTTGAAATTATCTGGGCCCCCGGGATTCACTCCCCCGTCCATCCCAATGCCATGCAGTTCCGGGCTTTTGACGCTTCGGGACGCGAACTCTCGTGCCGGGATGTGTACAGCACCGGCGGCGGCGCCCTTTCGAGCGACGAGGGACAGACGGTTCCTCCCTATCCCCTGTCGACCATGGCCGATATTCTCGCCTGGTGCGAGAGCGAGGGAAAGCCGGTGTGGCAGTTTGCGTATCAATATGAAAACGATATAGAAGCGCATCTGGTGGCGTGCTGGGCTCAAATGAGCGCAACAGTCAAAAAAGGCCTGGATGCGGAAGGCGTGCTGCCGGGCAGCCTGAAGCTCGTCAGGAAGGCTTCTTCCTATATAGCCCGCGCGAAACGTTCGTCGGGAGTGGAAAAGCGCATCAGCACGATTTTCGCCTATGCCCTCGCGGTATCGGAAGAAAACGCGGCAGGGGGTATCGTGGTTACCGCCCCGACCTGCGGCTCCTGCGGCGTGCTCCCCGCGGTCCTGCGGATACTGATGGAGGACGAAGCGCTTTCGGAAGAAAGGATACTCCGCGCCCTCGCGACCGCCGGGATCATCGGCAATCTGATAAAGACCAACGCCTCAATTTCCGGGGCCGAGGTCGGCTGCCAGGGCGAGGTGGG
>JAYVSC010000102.1:0-12147 GCA_043775705.1 Spirochaetales bacterium
GGCCGCGGCCGCCGCGACATAAATACCGGAATACCCGCTCTTCACCGTATTGTAGTGCATGAAAAGCCCCGCGAGGAAGGGCATGCTCACCGACACCAGGACGGCGCCGACCTGCAGGGACAGCATAAACCGGTCCCTGTGCTCGTTTTCGGTCAGACAGGTAAACGAAGCATGGCGCGTCGACCAGAAAAACCCTTCCGATACGCCTTTCAGGATAAAATAGGGAAGCAGGATGAGGGAATGTTCCTTCGACGGCATGAGAAAAAACATGAGGAAACCGATAGACGCCTGAAAAAGAAGATTAGCCCGAAAGCCGCGGGAAAAACGCCCGGAGGACACCATAAAGGTCGATATAACGAATGAGACGGCAAGGCTCGAATAATAGAAGAGGTACAGCACGACAAGGGTGCTGAAGGAGCCGGTTATCCTGAGGGTGAACGCGACGTCAAAGCTCCCCGCGATCGCGGTATACAGGGCATAGGTAATCACATAAAACGCGATCCGGGCGGAATTTTTTTTATATAAGAGGTCGAGCACGGGGACTCCTCAAAAGTTCGGCGAATCCGCTATACTATATCCATGAATACATCCAAACGCAAGATACGAATCGGGGTAACCGTCGGGGACCCCGCGGGAATAGGCCCCGAGATCGTCGCGAAAATGCTGCGGTGCGGGGAAATATGGGAGCTCTGCGAGCCCGTCGTTTTCGGCATGACCGACCCGGAGAAGATCGCGAAGGCCGGAATCGTTTGCGGACAAATCAGCGCGGAAGGCGGACGGGATGCCTTCGACGCGATCGAGGCCGCCGTCATCGCGCAGAGAAACGGGGACATTGACGCGCTTGCGACGGCGCCCCTGAACAAGGAAAGCCTGAAAGCCGCCGGAGTTCCATATATCGGGCATACCGAAATTCTCGCCGGCCTCACCGGGAGCGAAGACCCCTTAACCCTATTCGAGACCCTTACCCTGCGTACCTTTTTTCTTACGCGTCATGTATCCCTGAGGGAAGCCTGCAGCCTCGTGACTGAAGAGCGGGTGTACCGCTGCCTCCTTCGCTGCGACGCCGCGCTGAAAAACGATCTTTCGATACAAAATCCGATTATCGCGGTTGCCGGCCTCAATCCCCATTGCGGGGAGCATGGCCTATTCGGGAACGAGGAAGAGTGCATCCCGAAGGCGATCGAACGGGCGGCAAGGGAAGGAGTCCGCGCAGTCGGCCCGATAGGCGCCGACTCGGTTTTCCATCTTGCGAAAACCGGACGCTTTGACGCGGTCCTTTCCCTTTATCACGATCAGGGACACATCGCCTGCAAGACACTCGACTTCGAGCGGACAATCTCGCTTACGCTGGGTCTGCCTTTCCTGCGGACAAGCGTTGACCATGGAACGGCCTTCGACATTGCCGGAAAGGGAATCGCGAGCGCGGTAAGCATGATTGAGGCGGTAAAGGTCGCAGCGCGTTACTGCTGACGGGATCAGGGCCCTAAAATTTCTTCCGGTATTCGCCGGGAGAAAAGCCCGTGCTCTCCTTGAATGTTTTCATGAAATACTTTACGTCACCGAAGCCGGAGTTTGTCCCGACCTCGTATACCTTATAGCAGCCCTTTTCAAGAAGGCGCTTCGCTTCCTCGATGCGCATTTTTTTCAGGTACTCGTTGAAATTGCAGCCGGTGTGTTCCTTGAACTTTTCCGAAAAATACGTGTAATTGACCGATACCTGGTTTGCGACGACAGTCATATTGATGTCCTCGGTAAAGTGGTTCTTGATGAACTCAAGGGCATCGAATATAAAGGCATGCTCCTTGTGGTTTTTCTTCAGGACACTGTCGAGGTAGAGAATATAATCCGATACGGCCTTTTGATACTCGCTTATCGTCTTGAATTGATAGATAGTCTCGATCATGATGCTCTTCAGGGTCAGGTACATATCCGCGTCATTGTACTCCCAATATTTTTTTATGATGCCCGTCACGATGAATTCCTGAAGATTGTACAGGTAGCGTATCCGGTCATCTTCCGGAAGAGCCCCAAAATCAAAGAGCTCATCCAGTGCGGAGCCGATAACCTGCGGGTCCCCGGATCCGATAAGGGAGGACAGTTTCTGGATATCAGAGTCGAATGCAGTGCGGTCGAAGGGCACGGGATTTTCGCTGTAATAATATATGGATGCGTCCGCGCGGAAGAAAAACGACAGGGACGCGACGACCGCCTGCCTCCAGGCGGTTCTCAGATTGGCAAGGCTGCCGCAGATGCCGCTGAAGGCTATTTTCATTCCCTCGCAACATGAGGATGTCTCGAGTATCTGCTTTTGGTCCTCATGGACCAGCATGCACACACTATTGCTTTTTTCTTCGAGAATATAACAGGAGCTCAAATCGGTAAGCTGTTTTATCCTTTCCAGGCTCGCCGTCCCGCTTATCATAACAAAATAAAACGGAGGCTCGAAGGCGTCCCTGCCCGCCGACGCGCTGCGCGTCATGCGTCCCTCCGAAAGGATCCGCTGCACGGACTGCTCGACCGTGGTTTTCCTTTTTTTCTCGATCACTTCGATAGCCCCAGAGACGACGGAAATCAGCTCGTTCCGGTCAACCGGCTTCAAGATATAGGATACGACCCCGTGGCTAATGGCTTCCTTCGCGTACGAGAATTCATCGAAGCCGCTGAGCACGATTATCTCCGGTCTGTTTTCCATGAGGGATGCCTGCCTCATCAATTCAAGCCCATCCATCTTCGGCATGCGGATATCGGTTATCAGCAGATCGGGACGCTCCTGCTCGATCAGCTCAAGCGCTTCTATCCCGTTGCGCGCCTCGAGATAGTTTATTTCCTTCACGATCGACTCGTTCAGTATTTTGTGTATTCCCGCCCGTATGTTTTTTTCGTCGTCGACTATCAATACCGTGATCATCAGCTTTTCTCCAAGGGAACAGGAATAAATATAATGGTGCCCGCGCCCGGGGAGCTTTGGATCCGAAGGGAATATTCCGGGCCATAGAACGCATGTAGCCGCTGCTGTATATTCTGAAGTCCTATCCCGCCTACCGGAGAATCGGATTCCGTCTTTACCTCGAGCTGTTTTCCAAGGGTGTCAATCTGGCCGGAATCCATTCCGACGCCGAAGTCCGTAATCTGGATGCACAGCCATCCGCTTGCCGGATCGGGAACCGCCGTGATCTCGAGGTCGGCGTTCTCGCCGAGGGGCTCGATGGCATGGAGGACGGCATTCTCGATTATGGGCTGTATAAGCATTTTTGGTATCTCGTACGCGAGATATTTCTCGTCGATGTTGACGGACAGGGAAATCGAGTAGTCGTTCCGTATATTCATCAAAGCGATATAGTCATGAATATATTCGATCTCCTGCGAAAGCAGAACCCGGTGGTTCCGCCACTTCAGGCAATAGCGCATCATGCGGCCGAGCAGGGTCAGGCTCTCGACGATCTCCGCCTGGTCATGGAGCTCGGCCTGCATCTTGACCGTCTCGAGCACGTTATAAAGGAAATGCGCGTTGATCTGGTTCTGCATCGCCTTAATCTCGGTCTGCGTGACGAGAACCTGTTCCTTTTTTATCTCGGAAATCAGTCTTTGTATCCGGTCGACCATGGCGGTAAAGGTGACGGCCATCTCCGCGACCTCGTCGCTGCCGGTAACCGAGATGGAAACATCAAGGTTGCCCTCCCTGATTTTCCTCATGCCGTTCATCACTACATAGAGACGCGTCACCAGTTTCTTGGTGGTGAAATTAATCAGGATAAACATCAGCGCGATGGAGGCAAGCAGAAGAAAGA
Source organism: Spirochaetales bacterium (assembly GCA_043775705.1). Taxonomy (GTDB): domain Bacteria; phylum Spirochaetota; class Spirochaetia; order Treponematales; family Treponemataceae; genus Teretinema. The sequence continues at coordinate 3,789 of JAYVSC010000102.1, forward strand.
AGGATGCAAGGCGTATCAGGAATATGCTCTTGTTTATCACGGAGGGCGAGCTTGTATGCACAAGAAGCAGATCGAGACGCGGGATACGCGAATAGGCGACGATGATATTCTCGTTTCCCGTCCGTATCGTAAAGCTTCCGCTTGCATTGTCGGGATTATCGTTGAGGACCTCGTACCGTATTATGCTGCTCATCTCCGTTTCCTGGATAATGTTTTCGTCCTTTATAAACACATAATTCTTGTAGTAAGGGTCTTCTTTCTGGTACAAAAAGGGAAATATCGAAGCCATCTTCATGCTGATCTGGATAAAGCCCACATGCCGCTTGTTCAGAAAAAATTCGCTGGTCAGGCAGGCCGCGCTTTCCTTGCTCGACTCGATATTACCCATTACTTCATCCCTGTAATTATAAGTCCAGCGTCCAAAGCGGGAAAAATCAAGGCGCTGTTCATGAAAGAGAATGGGCCAGCGTTCGGGCATATACGGATTCTGCACGAAGATGTGAAGGGAATAAATCTGGGGAAGGGCGAACTGGAGCCGTTCGATATTTTTTATGTCGCGGCGCAGGGTTTCCACAAGCGAATCCTGGTCCGCCTCGTCAGCATAATAAAAAGTCCGCAAAAGCTCGTAGTCGCTGGTAAGTATGCTTTCCAGCCGGTCAATCTGGTTGATGCCGTTTTCGATATAGGCGGTATTGTCCGCGACTACCTTGACCGCTTCTTTTTCAAGAGAATTCGTCAGGGACGTCCGCAGATATTCAGATGCCCCGAGGATAAAAAGCATCAGGGGAATGGCAACGATGAGGGTATAGACTATTGAGAGATGCTTGGAGAAGTTCACCCGTTTTGAATCCTCATCTGTAATTATACCTGTTTTAGCGCGCTTTAATACAGTTTTTACTTCGCCACGGTGTCTTTTTTTCGGTTATTTAACACTTTATAAGGACGCTAAACCAAAGAAAAACCATTCCGGAAACACTGTTCCGGAATGGTGAAGGTCAGAAAGCACCTCTAGTTTTCAATAGAAGTAAAGGTTATCCACATAAAACCTGGTCGGGACTGTAATGGTGCTCGCCGGGCCATAGATGATGAATACAATCTGCCCCAGGGCAGACCAAGCGACGGTACCGGCGGCGCCGGGAGCCTTTGGAATACTTGATAGAGGGATGTCGATCGAGAACCAGTTTTCCTTGACGGTGACGGAGTAGTTGTCGAGCATGGCGGCATATCCCGCTCCGCTTCCCGCGCTCACAAATTTCATTTTGAGCAGATCGATGTCCCCGATTGCGTAGAGATCCATATGAAGGGATGTTTTGGCGCTCACGTTGAGGGGAGCCATCTCGATGCCCGCAGTGCCGGATCCGGACGCTCCGCTTCCCGTCGTATTCGACGAATAGCGCAGGACCTTGTTGCCTGGAGCGAAACTCACGCTCAGGGTTTTTTTTGTGCCTGCATTCATCGAAGCCGATGAGGGCAGCACCAGGCCGGTGATCGCTTCTCCTGCGTTTATTTCAATCTGGGCGAAATCAATATTCGACGACCAGGGTGCAATGAACGTTGTCACATTCGCGTCGGATGTCTTTTCATCGCTGAAAAGCACAACCGCGCCTGACATTACCGAGGGAGAAGGAGAAACGGCGGGAGAAGAGGGATTGTCCAGGGTTGCCGCCGCGCTTCCTGATGACAGGCCCGAAAGGCAGATATCGGTCAGATAGAGGGTCCCGTTTCCGGATCCGAAAATCGCGAACTCAACCGCCGCGTTCGGCGCGGAAAGGAAGTCGGACATCGGTACGCTCATCTGTATCCAGCCGTCTGCAAGGGCCGTTCCGCCGGTCAGTGCATAGGTCTTTTCCACCTCGGGGACCTTGACTTTGATATCGGTATAGCTTGATGTCTTTACCTTGAACTCTATATTTGTATATTCGGCGACTTTCCCGGCGGTGATCCCGGTGAAGGCGATTACATTCCCCCAGCTGCCGGCGGTTTGAGTAAGCTTCATACAGGGATTGTATGTCGCGTCGAGCGCATAGGCAGTGTCACGGACGGTGCCGGTACTCCAGTTCGCGGCAACGGTCGCGATATCGACTGCTCCCGCAGCGGTTTTATAAAGCCATGCAGGATTCGGGGGAGCGGGAGCGACCGTAAGGGCGCAGGTATCGGTAAGTCCGCCCGGGGCAGTCGCGGTAATGACAGTCGTACCCGCGGCGACGGCGGTGATCTCGCCGGTTACGGAATCGACTGTCGCAGTCGCCGGTGTTTCGGAGGACCAGGTGACCGAAGGGAGGGGAACGGGCGCGCTGACCGTCACGGTGCATGTCGAGGTCTCCGCAGCTTTGGATAAAGATGTCGCAGTGATATGAGCCGTGCCTGCGGCAACACCGGTGATCAATCCGGTCGTACCGTTCACGCTCGCGACGGAAGGGGCGTCCGAAATCCAGGATACCGCCTTGTTGGATGCATCACCGGGGGTAACAAGCACGGCCAGGTAGCGCGAGCTTCCGATATTGAGAGAAGCGTTTGCCTGAATCGAAATATCGAGAACAGGAACCGAAGTCACTATCGTTACGTTACAACTTGATTTTTTCGTATTGTCCGACACTGAGGTCGCAGTGATGATTGCGGTGCCGACGGCTGCTCCCGTGACAAGACCGCTTGAATCTACGGTCGCAACTCCCGGAACCGATGAATCCCATGCAAGGGTTTTTATAGTGGCAGTAAATGGGAGTACTGTCGCGGTAAGGGTCTGCGACTCACCTATTCCCATTGAAGCGGAAGCTGACAGCGAAACGCCAGTAACCGGAACGTCCGTTCCGGGAACGTCCGCCGCAGGCGTATCCGTTGAAGATGCGGCAAGGCAGCCGGTAAGCGCAAGCAGGCAGGCGATGGCGACAGCGGCGCACATCCCGGTAACTATTTTTTTGTTCACTTTATTCTCCTCTCTTTCTCCTTTTCAGTATAGGTCCGTTTTTCCAACGCCGACAGACCGGCGTTTTTCTGTATAGTGTCCTATTTTCTGTTTTACCCGGGAATAGAAAAAAGCCGTTCCGGTTTTTCCGAAACGGCTGAAGGAAGGAAGATGTTTTGTTAAGCGATGTTCAGATTAATGAAAGTAGATATTGTCGAAGAAATAGATCCCGCTTCCCGTATCGAACTTCATCTGCTGTATGTTGGTCAGGGAACCAGATGCCGAAAGATCTATTTCCAGGTCGGTCCAAGCACCTTGCGTTACGGAGCTCATGGTAACACCGCCATTTGTATCGCCTACATTGACGGCATAGATTTTCAAGGCAACACCATTTGCTGTCCAGTAGCTGAAATGAAGAGTTGTCTTACCGGTAATGTTCTGTATGGCATCAGAGAAATCCACGCCCATATAACTTGCAAGAGTCAGTTTCTTGATCGTTTTTCCTCCGACAGTAACGTCGACTATCGAGTTGGCGGGATGATTGCCCCAGTCAGGATCCCAGTTCTTCACTGCGATATTGCTATAAGTGGCGCTGCTGTTCAAGAGACAGATTACGTCCGCCGCAGGAAGAGCCGGGGCTGATGGAAGCGTCGTCGGAGCAAGCACGATGATCTCACCGTTAAAGGCAGTGGTCGCAAGGGCGAGGGTTGCTACAGTGGCGTTAATTTCTGCCCAGGTTGCATCAGATGCGCTCGTGGCATCCGAAATAGCCAAGGTATACGCATCCTTTGCTGCCTGTGAAACCTCACCGTCATTTACGCCGACTCCATGAAGACCATTAAGTATATTCGCGGCGGCAATTGCGGCGGTGAGTCCTGCCGTATTTACTGGCGCTACACCGGTAAATCCAATATCCGTGAGGTATATGATGCCTGGAGTTCCTGTAATGAGGATTCCGAATTGCGCTTGGTTCGAAGCAAGGGCACCGAAGGCTGTCAGGGAAATACTCATCTGTGTCCATCCTCCGGCCAGGGGAGTTCCGTCGGCGATCGAAAAGGATGGTTCTGCGGTGACAGCGCCTGTCATTTGCACTTTTATTGTAGAGTAGTCCGTTGTCCTGATTTTAAATACCAGTGTCGTATACTGCAGCAGTTTTCCGGGAGCAAACGATATAAATCCGACAGCCGCTGCTGGTGTGCCCCAAGCGCTTCCGCTGGTAAGCTTAATAACGGAATTATAATAATAGTCTGAGGTATAGGGTGCGACAATTACAGTTCCGGAATTCCATGCGTCAAGAGTGGTAACAAAGTCGATCGTTCCGGCAATCGAAGCGCCTGCAGGCACAAACGCGCCGATAAACGCACTTGATGCACTCGCCAAGTTAGCAACAGCGGTGTCTACTTCAGCCTGAAGAGAGTCTACGCCGGACGCTACGGATTGTGCGGCAGCAATAGCGGTGATAAAGGCCGTCTTGGCTGCGGCATCAACATTGGCGGGATCAATTCCTTCCGGATGGGCTGTATTCAACGAACCGGCCGCGGCGATTGCTGCGGTCAATGCTGTTTTGTTCGGGGCAGGAACGATAGACGCGTTAAAGACTACGGTAGCGTCGGACAGAGCAGCGATGGCGGCACCATATTGCGCGCCGGTCGAAGCGGCATTGTCGGCTACGGCCTGAGCGGCAGCGATGGCGGCGGCGAAGACAGATTTATCGGCTGTCGGAACTTTACCCGGAGTCGTGCCCTCGGCTGTTGCGGTGTACAGGGCATTCGCTGTTGCTATTGCTGCGAGCACCTGGGTTTTGTCCGCGGGAACGACTATTGACGCATTAAAGGCAACGGTCGCTTCAGCGAGCGTGATGACGGCACTGTCAACCTCGGCTTGAGCAGCCCCTGCATTGTCTACGACCGCCTGTGCCGCGGCAATCGCGGCTGCATAAGCGGCAATCGCGGCTGCCGACGCATTGCCTACCGCGGTGCCTTCGGCTGTTGCGGTGTTAAGCGTCGTTGCGGTGGCGATGGCATTTGTTAATTCAGTTTTATCTACCGACACGGTCTTATCACCGTTGGATGTAGTGCAGCCGGTAATCCCGATAATGCTGACGAAGGCAATGATACCTATCAGCTTTGTTAAAAATCTTTTATTCATCAGATTCTCCTCTGGTCGAAATTCTTTTTCGGGATATCCCGAACTTGATACCTTATTGTCGGGTCAATAGTAAAAAACCGCTAGTCAGACGAATTTCATAAAAGTGTGTTTTTTTCGGTAAAAAAAAAGGCATCCCCCCTTTCAGGGAATGCCTTGCTTCTCATTGATAAATTCTTACCCAGTCGACAAACATGTATTGGGGGAATACGGTCGACGCATCCGGAGATCCGTCGAAGGTGCCTCCGACCGCAAGGTTCAGAAGAATATAAAAATTCTCGCGGAACTCGCCGTATGCGGGATCGGTCGTGTCAACCGAATGATACACGCTCCCGTCAATTCGCCAAATCATCGCGGATGCGTTCCATTCAACCTCGTACACATGAAAATCATCAGAGAGGTCTGCGCTCATGGTTTTCGTCCCGGTCGCGTATTCCCACTTGTTTTCCGCGGAAGACCTGTCATTCCAATAATGGAAGGTTCCCATCTCGAGTCTTTCCTCGGCGGCGCTTCCGCCTTTCTTTTCCATGATGTCGATTTCCCCGCACTTCGGCCAGGCAACGGTACCTCCGGGATTTTCATTGATGTTTGAGCCGAGCATCCAGAACGCGGGCCAGATACCCTGCCCGTATGGAACCTGAATCCGCGCGGCAACCTTGCCGTATTTAAAATCCTTCTTACCATGAGTGATCATGCGCGCCGAAGTGAAGTCACCCATTCCTCCGGCAAGTCCGGTTTTCAGCGCCTGGATGACCATTGTCCCGTCAGACCCGGAATCATCCCTGTTTGTAATAAAGCAGTTTTCGCTTTGTGATGTGTATTCCTGGAGTTCGCTGTTGAACTTCCCGCTTACGGCTTCCTGGAAAACCCATTTGGCTCCGTCCAGCGCCGGCACTGAGAACTCGTCGGCCCAGGCCAGGGTCCAACCGGTTCCGGCAGTCCATGTGTCCGCCGAAACGGAGGGCTTCCGGCCAAGCGACAGCGTCGCATTCACCGTTGCGTTTGCTCCGCTTACCGCAGCGGCTACCGTCAAGTCGGCATAACCGTCCTTTTCAATGGTTACCGGAATGGACCCGCTTGCGACGTTCATCAGCGCAATGCCGTCGCTTCCTGTTTTCTTCGTGATTCCATTTATCGTGACGCTTGCGCCCGAAAGCGGGGAGGCGAACTGACCGCTCCCTTCCTTTACGTTCACGCTCAGTATATACGGAACGGAAGCCGATGAGACCAGCGATACTGACGAGGAGGCTGCGCCCCCATTCACCGTCACCGTTCCCGAGCCGATTATGTAGCCGGCCTTCACGGCGGTGATTTCAAAAGTTCCGTTGGAGAGAGTCAGGACGGCGACACCCGAGGCATTGGTGACGGCGTTTTTTCCGTCCGAGGAAACGGTCGCTCCCTGAATGGGAGAAGAACCTTCGGTCACCGTGACGCTCACCGCATAGAGAGCCAGGCCCTTAAGCTGTATATCGGTCAGGTACAGGGCAGGGGAACCGAAGATGGCGAAGGAGGCTGTCCCCGCAGTGACAGCCGAAAAATCCGACAGGGGAATGGACATCTTTTTCCAACCGCCCGAGAGGGCCGTTCCTGCTGCGAGCGTATAAGTCTTTTCGACTTCGGGAACCTTTACCTTGACCGAAGAGGCGCCCGAGGTACGGATCTTGAATTCGAGCGTGGCGTATTTTGAGAGGAGCCCTTTTGTCAGCCCTTCAAAGGAAATGACCGCGCCCCATGAAGCGCCGCCTTTAAGCTCAATGCAGGGACTGTACGCGGCATCGGCCAGATACGAAAGATTCTGGACTGTCCCGGTGCCCCAGTCTCCTATTGTCGCGTTCACATTTACGCCGTCTGCCTGAAGGTAGGCACGTACGACAATGACCGCCTCGCCGAACGCGGCCGTTGCTGAAGCAAGTGTTTCCACTGCAGCATTAACCTGACCTTGAGTGGCCCCTGCATTGTCTGCGACCTTTTGGGCCGCGGCGATTGCAGAGGCGTAGATATCTATCGCCGCCTGAGCAACGTTTCCATCGCCCGTTCCTGCGGTCTTGCTGTTTTTATGCACTGTCGCCGCAGCTATGGAAACGGTCAATTCTGTTTTACTGACGGCAGAAGTTCCCGGGGAATCGTCATTCACCGAGGCGTTTGTACATCCCGTCAAAACGAGAAGGCTGAACATCATAATGAAAAAGCCTGCTGCCGATATAATTTTCCTGTTCATTCTCTTCTCCTGTTTTTTTGATGCCTGACGAAAAAAAACAGGGAGAGTTTGCACTCTCCCTGCCTCATATTGCCGTATGCCGGTATTCCGTTATCAGGGCTTGATGTCCACGCTTACGCCCGCCGCGTCAACCCAGTCTATCAGCTTCAGCTCGATCCAGGTTTCATTCGCCGAACTCTCGATCACGAAGGTAAAGGCATTGCTTACCATCGTGAGGCCTGCAGCCGACAAATCAATTTCGACGGGAGTCCAGTCGGTCGCGTTGTAGGTAATTGACCGCGCGGACAGTCTCTGCTTAAGGGACATGACGTCCGATCCGCCGGCCTGCACGTAAATAGTCACGTCGCTGCTGGGGGCCGTACCCCTGATGCTGAATTTCAGTTTTTTCGCGTTTGAAAGATCAAGGGTATTTGTCGTGCCGCTCATGGTCACAGCAAGCCCGCCGCCTGCCCATGCATTTGCCGGTTTCAGTATTTTCAGAGCGCCGTCAGCGGAAGTCATGGTCGCGACCGCTCCGGTCCACACCTGATACTGAAAATCAGTCTCAATTGTATAAGCAAAAACAAAGGGGGAGATAACCGGATCCACAGGATCAACTGGATCGACCGGATCCACAGGATCGACGGGGTCAATAATGGGATCGTTTCCGGTATTCGGGGACCCCGTAGCGCTGGAGCAGCCGGCAAAAGACAGTACTGCAAATATTGTAGCGATACACACTAGTACGAGCATTAACTTAGATTTCATGAAAAGCCTCCGTATATATTCTCATTATCAGGGGGGATACGGAAAACCGAAAGCGGGAGAAATTTCGGCCTGGTGTCAAATTTTCGGAATTCAGGCAAAAAAAAGCCGGAAGGAAACGAATTTCCCGCCGGCTCTTCTCTTGTGTTGCCTATTCAGGCAAAATTATTGATATACGCGGACATACTCGACTTCAAGGATGTCGTTGTTCAGGGTCGAACTGATGGCTCCGCCCAGATTACCGCCCACCGCGATATTCATGATCAGGTGAAACGGTTTGTCGAAAGGCCACCACTGCCACCCGGTACCGCCGCTCTTCTGATAGGTGCCGAGCAGCTCGTCGTCGTAAA
>JAYVSC010000103.1:0-7501 GCA_043775705.1 Spirochaetales bacterium
TCTGTGCAGTCATTTCGATAAGCGGTTTGATTGCTTTCTCGACGACCTCTTTCGTGATGACGACGCGTTTGCTTCCTTCGATCGAGGGTATCTCGAACATGATTTCCATCATCATCTTTTCCACGATTGCGCGGAGTCCCCGCGCGCCGGTATTCTGCTTGATCGCAAGATCGGCTATCGCGTCTATCGCGCCGTCTTCGAACAGAAGCGCAACCTTGTCGATATCGAGCGATGCCTGAAACTGCTTGAGTATCGCGTTTCTGGGCTCGACGAGTATCCGGCGGAGGTCGTCGCGGACGAGCTCGTTGAGCGCGACGGTAATGGGGAGCCGCCCGATGAATTCGGGAATCATGCCGAACTTAATCAGGTCGTCCGGGGTGAGCTGGTCGAACAGTTCCTGGAGGTTTCTGTCCTTGTGCAGTTTCACGTCGGCGCCGAATCCCATCGGATGCAGGGCAACCCGGGTTTCGATCATCTTGTCGAGACCGACGAAGGCCCCGCCGCAGATGAAAAGGATATTGGTCGTGTCGATCTTTATCATTTCCTGGTTAGGGTGCTTGCGTCCGCCCTGGGGAGGAACGGCCGCTATGGTGCCTTCGATAATCTTCAGAAGAGCCTGCTGGACACCCTCGCCCGAGACGTCGCGCGTGATTGAAACATTCTCGCCCTTGCGCGCGATCTTGTCGATTTCGTCGATATAGATGATGCCGCGCTCGGCCGCCGCTATGTTTCCGCCGGCGCTCTGAATGAGCTTGAGAAGGATGTTCTCTACGTCCTCGCCCACGTAACCCGCCTCGGTGAGGGTCGTCGCGTCGGCGATGGCGAAGGGAACTTTCATTTTGGCTGCAATCGTGCGCGCCAAAAGGGTTTTCCCCGAGCCGGTAGGTCCTATCAAGAGTACGTTGGACTTTTCGATTACCACATCCTCGGGTTTTCTTGAGGGATTCGCGATCCGCTTATAATGGTTATACAGCGCGACGGAAAGCGTCTTTTTCGCCTGTTCCTGTCCGATTATGTATTGATCGAGATGGGCTTTCATTTCCTTCGGCGTGGGTATTTCGCCGGTAAATTCGGTCGAAAGCTGCTGGGTTTCCTCGTCCAGGATACCCCGGCATACGTCAACGCAGTGATCGCAGATAAATACGCCCGGTCCGGCGATAATCCGGCGGGCCGTGTCTGCGTTCTTTCCGCAAAAAGAACAGGTCTGTTCCTTTTCATTTCGCAGTTTTGCCATTTTTCCTCCGGAGCATAACTTGGTCTACGACGCCATATTCCTTGGCCTCGGACGCTGACATAAAAAAATCACGTTCCATATCGAGAGCAATCTGCTCCGGTTTTTTCCCGGTATGAAAGGCGAAGTACTCAATGGTCATCTTTTTCAGGCGCACGATTTCCCGGGCCTGAATTCCGATATCGACTGCCTGTCCCTGAACCCCGCCCCACGGCTGGTGAATCAGGACGCGCGACGAGGGAAGCGCGCTGCGCTTGCCTTCGGTGCCGCCGGCGAGGATGATCGCCGCCATACTGGCCGCCTGGCCAAGGCATATGGTTTGGATATCGCAGCGGATGTGCTGCATTGTGTCGTAAATCGCGAGACCCGCGGTTACCGAGCCTCCCGGGCTGTTGATGTAGAGGTTGATGTCCTTGTCCGCGTTCTGCGACTCAAGAAACAGCAGCTGGGCTACCGCGAGATCCGCCGTTGCGTCCGTTATTTCTCCGTCGATAAAAACAATCCTGTCCTTTAAAAGGCGGGAAAAAATATCGTAGGAACGTTCCCCATTGCCTGTCTGCTCGATAACATAAGGAACCAGGTTGTTCATTTGTTCATTCATGGTTTACTGCTCGTTCTTGAAGAGATCTGCAAAGGCTGTCTTAGCGCCCTTGGAAAGAGTGCATTTCTCAAGAAGCTGCTTGTAGAGGCGCTGCTCCTTGATGTCATCAATAAGATACTCTTTCTTACGTGGATCCGCATAGTGTTTTTTTACTTCATCGACACTGATTGAGGCCCCCGCGGCCATTTTTTCGAATTCCGCCTCGACATCTTCCGGCGTGACGGCAATTTCGCGGTCTTTCAGGAGAAGTTCGACGATTACGCGGCTTTTAAGCATTTTTTCGGCCTCTGCGTGCCATTCTTTGAGCATTCCTTCCTTGCTCTGGCCGGACGAAACGATGAGTTTTTCCAGCTGCGCGATATCGGTGCGGAAACGCTGTGCAAGCATCTGCCATCTGGACTCGAGCTCGGCGGCGACCATCGACTCGGGGAGCTCGAAGGTGTTTTTCTCGAGTATTTTCTCGAGAAGAAGGGTGGTCTTTATTTCCCGGAGCTTGTTCTCGAGGGCCGTTTCCATGTTTTTCGTGATGTCTTTTTTTAGGTCGTCGAGGGTCTTGTATTTCTCGCTTACGTCCTGCGCAAGTTCATCGTCAAGGGCAGGAAGGTTTCTCGCCTTAAGCGCAGTCAGCGTAACGCGGAGTTTTTTCGTCTTTCCGGCAAGTTCCTTGTCTTCGAAGGATGCGGGGAATTTCTTGGTGAAGTCGCTGCTCTCGCCCTTTTTCATCCCTATGACCTTGTCGTCGAATTTATAGATATTCTGTTCAGTGCCGATCGTGAACACGAAATCCTGCCGTTCGCTTCCCGCGAAGACGGTGCCGTCCTCGTTGAGCTCGCAGTAGTTTACCGTCACGATATTGTCTTTCTCCGCCTTGTCGGCGTCATTACGGTCCACGACGATCGCGTTGCGCTCGCGGATTGCCTCGAGCTCTTCCTTCAGTTCGGCGTCTCCTATGGCGACTACGGGAACTTCAAGCTTGAAGCCGTCGATGGTACCGAGCTTTACCTCGGGGAAGGCGTCGTAGGTAACCGAGAACGAAAGATCCTTCGCCATGTCGAAGTCCGGAGCCTTGTCCATCGCGGGCTGTGAATAGGGGAGGGGTCTCTCGTACTCGTTGGCGGACTCGAAAATCTCGCCGAGCGCCTTTTCCATGATATCCCCGGCAACGTCGCCCTTGAGGGCTTCGCCGTATTTTTGTTCCAGGATTTTTACCGGAACCTTTCCCTTGCGGAAACCGGGAAGCTGCATTGTCTTGGAATATTTGTTAAGGAGTTCCTGATAGCTCTTGGCCAATTCTTCCTGTCCGATCGTTACGTCCAGTTTTATCCGCGATTTGTCGAGCTTGGTAAAATTCTTGGTTAAATTCATGGCTGTGTCCTCTTGATTTGGTTTGTACCGGCTTATACGGTTGTTGGTATTGTATGAAAAAAAAAGCGATCCGGAATTCACCGAATCGCTTTCCGAGTAAGAGCGGGAAACGGGAGTCGGACCCGCGACATCGACCTTGGCAAGGTCGCGCTCTACCACTGAGCTATTCCCGCAAAAAAAATGTAAACTGCCAGAGTCATGAAGAATTGTGCGAGAAGAGGGACTTGAACCCTCACGCCTAGGCACCAGATCCTAAGTCTGGCGTGTCTGCCAATTCCACCACTCTCGCTCAAAGTCTCTGCCTTCCTTGGGGGAAAACAAAGGTCATGATAAACAGCAGTTTATAGGACTGGATAATTCGTGTCAACCACGTTTTTTCCTGTTCTATTCTGAGCCACGTAGGGATCGAACCTACGACCCACAGATTAAGAGTCTGTTGCTCTACCAACTGAGCTAGTGGCCCGGCAAGTTTACAAGAGTCTCGGTAAAGACTTTTGTAAACTTGCTTGGAGTTGTCTCCACGGTTTGGTTTGCGCATCGGAAACGTTTTACCGGATCTTCTGCACAAAGTCGAGTTTACTGTAATACAGGAAACCGAACCTTTTGTCAATGCGAGTTTATGGAAAACTCATTTGCGTCCGACAGGGGTCGAACCTGCGACCTACGGATTCGAAGTCCGTCGCTCTATCCAGCTGAGCTACGGGCGCGCTCTCTTCTACAAGTTACAAAAGGGAAATCCCCAGTGACACACTTGTCGTATGGGGATTTCCAAGGGTGGGTGATGGGTTTCGAACCCACGACAGCCAGATCCACAATCTGGAGCTCTACCCCTGAACTACACCCACCATCGAACTGACGAGAGCTATTGTGCCAGATGATCAAACAAATGTCAATAACAGTCAGTTTTATATTTTCATACAGTTTTTATTTCATTTACCGATACTAAAATATAGGAGTATTCTGCATGAAAAACCCTTCAATGTGCGCATCCCTGCTTGAGAAGCTACTGAGTTCCGAACTTTTGGTCCTCGCCGATTTATATGCCTGTCAAAAAACCATGTATGAATGCGTGCTGGTGCGGGACTGGGTTGCGCTTCAAAGCGCGACGTCTGCTTCCCACCTTCTGGTAAATTCCTTTTTGGAGCATGAAAGCCGCCGTATCGCCCTTTTGCAGGAAGAACTTCCCGGAATAGAGGGAACAAAGGATTTTTATCAGATCACGGCATTTTTCGGGGAAAAAGAGAGAATACACATAAACTCGCTGTTTCGGGAGATGAAGCGGCTGCTGCTGCTTTCAAAAACCGAGAACGATGTATTCAATACCTATATAACCAATGCGCGCACCATCGTATCAGGCATGCTCGAAACGATACTGCCTGCACGGCGCAACAAGATTTATACCCGGCGCGGCTCGTTAGCCGCCGCATGCGTCGAAAATCTGGTAGTTAACCGTTCATATTAAGAATAGACAAGGAACATACAACGTAGTTTCAAGGAGCAAGAAATGTCGACATTTTCCGGAATAGAAATGGGTAAACGCAGTCTGTTTGCGCATAATCAGGCAATACAAACCGCAGGTCATAACCTTTCAAATTCCTCGACGGAAGGATACTCCCGCCAGCGCGTAGAACTCAAGGCGACCGATCCACTGTACCGGCCTGATCTTTCGAGGGCTGAAACGCCCGGGCAAATCGGTCAGGGTGTATCGGTAGAATCCATCCGGCGCGTCCGCGACCAGCTTTTGGACACGAGAATCGTCGCCCAGTCCAACGGTGAAAGCTACTGGCAAACCCGCGACAGTTATACGCTCATGCTCGAACAGATATACAATGAACCCGCCGATACCTCGGTCCGCTCACGCATGGACCAGTTTTGGGACTCATGGGAAGAACTTTCCGTGTATCCCGAATCGCGCAGCGCACGGCAGGCGGTGCTGACACGCGGCGAAACCCTGGTGGATTCCATCCATCAGCAGTACCGCGGGCTCCAGGGTGTATGCGACATCATCAACGGCGATATCGAGGGCGTGACAAAGCAGGTCAATGACATCGCCCGACAGATCGCGGGCCTCAGCGAGGAAATCGTCAAGGTCAAGGCGATGGGCGACAGCCCGAACGACCTGATGGACCAGCGCGACCTTCAAACGGAGAATCTTTCCAAATTGATCAATATTACCGTCGATCAGCGGGATCCCGACGAGTTTGTCATACATACCTCCGGTCTCGAACTGGTTCAGGGAAAAAGCTACCGCACCTTCGAGCTGAAGACGGGAACAGAAAATGACGGGATGGCCGAAGTGGTGTGGGCCGACTCAGGAAACCGGGCCGAATTTACCGGGGGCAAACTCGGTGCCCTTATCGAGCTCCGTGACGGCGATGTGCGTTCAGAAATGCAAAAGCTCGACACGATGACCATGAACTTTGTGGACCTCGTCAACGACATCCACAAGGACGGAACGGGCGCCAACGGCAAGACCGGGGTGGATTTTTTTACCGAGCAGAATTTCATCAATAACGTCGCCGGAAACTATGACAGAAACGGCGACGGAGCCTATGATTCATCCTACATATTCCGGGTAACCGGCGCCAACAAACTTGTCGCGCGCGAGCAGATAGGCCTTGAAGGTACTCTGACCCTCTCATCGGGGACCGGAACCGTGAACGTGCCCTACCACTCCACCGACATGGTCGCCGACGTGATTGCCCGCATTAATACCTCGGGGTCTGAAGTCGTCGCCAATCTTGACCGGGACGGACGCCTCGTGCTCAAGGGCAGTACCTCGGAACTGAAGGATAATCCCGATTTCGTGATCCGCCATATGGAAGATTCAGGACATTTCCTTACCGGTTATTCGGGAGTCCTTTCCGGTTCCGGTCCGGCGAATGCCTATAACTGGGGCCAGGCAGATGCCGTAAATGCCCTTACCGGAGGAAAACTGCAGTATGCGGTTGCGCCTATCGCCCATCCTGCAGGATGGATGGAAATCAACAAGGCGATCAAATCCGACGTGCAGACCATCGCCGCGGGATTCGCGGACCAGGACGGTGCGCTAAATCCCGGCGACAACCGCGCAGCCGTGGCCATTGCGGGCATCAGAAACTCCGCAGTAATGGTTGGAAACACCCGGACCTTCGATGATTTTTTCGCCGACGTGGTGACGAATATCGGGCTGAAAGGCGAACAGGCTTCCCGATCCCTCGAAACCCAAACTGCGATCATGAAAGAGCTTCGCGATCTACGCGATTCCATTTCGGGAGTCAATGTGGATGAGGAGCTTGCCGATATTATCAAATTTCAGCACGGATATAACGCCGCTGCAAAATTCATCTCTACGGTCAATGACATGCTCGACACGATAATCAACCGGATGGGCGTATAACGGCATCGGATTACGCAGTTTGAAGGGGTAATGTATGAAAAGAATCAGTTCGGATATGCAGAATAACGATCTCCAGTTCTCGCTCAGGCGGCAGGAATCGCGGGTAAGCACTCTCAATAATCAGATAGCGAGTCAGCGAAAGATACAGAATCTCCGCGAGGATCCTCTTGCCGCGGGTCATAGCGTGCGGTATCAGTCCTATCTCGGCCGGCTCGAGCGATTCGAGAAAAATGCCAAGACGGTCAACGACCAGTTCAAAATCACCGAGGGCTACATGAACCAGTCTCTGCAGGTTATGCAGCGGATAAGGGAACTTGCGGTCCAGGGCGCGAACGGTACCTATACCCCTGGCGACCTCAAGAATATGGCACCCGAAGTTGATGAACTGCTGAAGGAACTTGTGCTGAACGGGAACGCGACAGGTCCGGACGGGGTGCGCCTTTTCGCGGGAACCAAAAGCTTTACCGAACCCTTCGAGACTGTCCTTGGCGATATTGACGGGGCCGGCAATCCGATGATCAAGCAGGTCCGGTACAACGGCACGGTGGACGCGAAAAAAGTAGAAATTGACGAGCAGTCCTATATTGGCGCCGATCACGCGGGCAACCGTACTTTTTGGGCGGAAAAGCAGAGCCTTTTTTCGGAAGTCGACGCGACTTCTTTTATGGTGAAAGCCGATACCGCGATTGATATTGACGGAGTCTCGATTCCATTGACCGCAGGAGACAACGTATATGCGATCATTTCCAAGATAAACGATTCGGGAGCGGCGGTAAAAGCGAATCTCGATCCGGTGACCAACGGACTTAACCTTACCACGACGGATTCCCGGCAGCTTTGGATTCGCGACGGAGAGGGTAGCGACGTGCTTTCATCCCTCGGCATGATCAAGCAGGGACAGCATCCCCCGTACAATATAGCTCCG
>JAYVSC010000104.1:0-29105 GCA_043775705.1 Spirochaetales bacterium
ACCATATCGAAATCTGCGCGTTTCCTCATACCGCTCGTTACCCGTTGCTTTCAGAAATTCTGGAAAAGACAAGGGATAGAGGTCGACCTTGCCGACGGGAAAATTGGTCCCCGTGTGCAGGGCTACACCCAGAAGCGAGCCGGCGCAGACAATCTGGTATTCGCTCGCGTTCTCCGTAAAGTATTTGAGCGAGGTCAGCGCTTGCGGTACTTCCTGAATCTCGTCGAATATCAGCAGGATTGTATCACACTCGATTATTTCCACTATATGCAAGAACATTGTGGTGTTTAAAGCACAAATATACAGCGACAATACGGCTTTGGCTAGTCATTCATCCACAAACTCATTCTCATTACCTTACCTCAAGCCATAGGCCTTGTCGGGTTTTCTGAGCGCTTCTATATAGCGCCTACTTGTTGCGGATATTTCAACAAGTTTTGAGGATCCCCGGAATAATGGACGTTTTTTTTATTAGCACTGTTTCAGTTTCAGAATCATAGCAGGACTCGAACAGGAAGCCCGGCCCGCAGCGTGCAGGGCTTCCTCCCGCACGCTCTGTGAAAGCGAAAATGCGTTACGAAAGCAGCGGCCTCGCGTCAATCTGCTTCCGGTTCAGTCCGTTCTTTTTTACCATTTTTCGCCAGCCCATCTCGCCCGCGATTTTATACAGTATCCAGGGAAAATTGTGCTGAGTATAGATATTTCCCGCCGCTCGTCCGTCGCACGATGATATCGCGTCCGCAATCGAGCGGAGCGCATGGGTTACCGATTTTTTTATTCCCGCTTCCCCGGGAACGCTCTTCAAGCCCAATATCATCTCCCCGGTTCCGATACCCGCGCCGCCGCACCAGGCAAGGCCGGCCGATTCGCAAAAATGCTCGACAACTTTCAGTGCCAATTCATTCTGCTGTCCTTCATAAAAACCGCAGTTCGCCACGGCGAAGACCCGCTGTTGTTTTCCCTCTTTTGCAAATTGACGATACCCTTTTTCATACAGAGAAAGGAACTGCATAAGGGAAGCGGGCAGACTGTCTACATACAGCGGAAAGGCTATCAGCAGCACATCGGAAGAGACATATTTTTCCAGGACGGCTGCGTCAATTTTTTCTGTGTGCCGTATCGAAGAAATAATATTCCATTCGGTTTCCGGGGGAAGCATTGATTGTATCATGGAAATTATTTCACGTGAATTCGATTTCTCCCCTTTGGGACTCCCGTTTATTGCCGTTATCGTCATCTTGAGATCTCCTTTGAAAGCCATTCCGCGCAGGATGCCGCACTGATGCGTCCTTTCTGTTCATCTCCGCTTTTCCAGATGAAGGTACCCTGTTCGATTTTTGATGCCATGTTGTCCCGATGGGCGTTTGTATAACTGACAAAGGTTGATTCTTCTTCAACGGAGCGGGCGCCGCAGCCGATCGCAAGGAGCGCGGGCATTTTTCCATACCGTAATTGATGATGCATTTCGCCGTTTCGTTTTACAAAATACGGATGTAAAAGAGGAAGAAGTCTGTCCGCATAGGATTTTACGCTTTGACTGTATGTTCCCCATTTGATTGAAGAAATAAAGACCGTAAAATCGCCGTCAAAAACTTTCTTTAGAAAAGAAGTTCCGGAATCCTGTGTGAATACACAGACACCGGGAGTTCGGGTCCAGCACCCAAAACACCCGATGCAAGAGTTCAGGGTTTCTTTCGAGACATCAATTGACACAAGATTCCTGGAAGAAGCTGAACAGATTGGGCTTAGCGCGGTATAGATTTTTTCTGCCTGGGGATCGGACGAATCATAAATTAATGATATTTTCATGCAAACTCCTTATGTTGCCACTGGTAACATAAGGAGAGCATAACACGAGATGTTTACACTGTCAACATCTCGTGTTATACTTTTTTTATGAATGAAGCATACCATCGCGGTAATTTACATACTGATTTGATAACAGCCGGCCTGAAAATGCTCTCCCGGGATGGAATTGCATCCTTTTCCCTGCGGAAGCTTTCTCAGGAGCTCGGTGTGAGTCATACCGCGGCCTACCGTCATTTCGCAAAAAAAGAAGACCTGTTGCGGGCGATTTTCATAGAATCCTCCCGGATGTTCAGGACTGCGCTGGCGGCCTCGGTTCCACAGGGATTAACTGGTCAGGAAGCGCTTATTCAGCTTGGCATCGGATATGTCCATTTCTTTCTTGACCAGCCGGAAATTCTCTCGCTTTTTACCCTATTACCCGGCGATCAAAATCTGCTGCTTTCCTTGTTTCAAGGGATGGAAACTGATGATCCGATCAGCATAGAAATCGGTTCTCATGCGGACTGTTCAAATATCGATGACCTGAAGGCAAACAGCGCCTTCGGCATTTTCCGCGGCATTGCTTCTTCTGCGCAGGAAAGCGAGGTGTATAAAAACCTCTCAGAACATGAAATCCTCCTGGGCTTTTGGAGTAAAGTACATGGAATGGCGACTCTTCTTGTCACCCAGAAAAATTTTATTCCACAGGAAGGACTGAATGCATCAATTGAAAGGATTATGCGCACGGCGTTTTAAGAGTAAGTGAAAGCATCGGGTTGTCCGCGGCCGGGTAATGCCTTACGTTTTGGGTACTGGAAGTACCAGAGTGAAGCATGCTCCTTTTCCCGGACCTGCGCTGGAGGCCAAGAGGTTACCGCCTTGAGCTCGTGCCAAGGCGCGCGATATTGTCAGGCCGATGCCGCTCCCCCCGGATTCCCGGCTGCGGGAAGGGTCTGCCCGGTAGAAGCGGTCGAAGACCGCGGTCACTTGTTTTGCGTCCAGCCCTTCGCCCTGGTCGGTAACCGCCAACTCAAGTTCGAGCTTCCGATGTCGGCCGCTGAGCAGGACGGTCGCTCCGTCCGGTGAGTGCCGGATCGCGTTGGCCAGCAAGTTCACCAGAATCTGACGGATGCGCAAGGCATCGAGGTTCAGCTCAGGCAGGGAGTCCCAGTCGGCTGCCAGCGCAATGAGGCGGTCGGCCGCAAGGGGCCGCAGATCCAGAAGGCATTCTTCCCCTAGTTCCCGCAAGTCCACCGGCTCAAGGCGTAACGGCAGTTTGCCTGCCTCGGCGAGGGAAAGTTCGCGTAAGTCGTTGACCAGACGGATAAGGTATCCTGTCTGTTGGCAGAGCCGCGATATCTCGGCCTCGTCCAGAAAATAGACGCCGTCAAGCGCGGCTCGTAAGCTGCCGTTCAAGACGGTCAGCGGCGTGCGCAGCTCATGGGAAATGTCGGCCACCAGGTTGCGCCGCTGATCCTCGGCAGTTGCCAGGGAAGCGGCCATGACGTTAAAGCTGACCGCCAGCTCCTGGAATTCCCGAGCTCCTTTGACCGGAACCTTTACTCCCAGTTCTCCGGCGGCTATGCGCGCGGTGGCCCATGACAGTCTCCGAACCGGAAGTGATACCGCCATACTGATCAAGACACCCCCGATCGCGCCAACCACCAGAGAGAGTCCCGCGAAACCCAGGAGGCGGACTGCGATCTCTGTCCTGTCGGCATGAAGGGGATCGTCTTCCCTCGATGCAGTCACTTCCACAGCCGGTCTATTGTCCATATCTATCATGATTGCCACGAATTGGAGGAAGAACATCAGAAACAATACTCCGCCGATCATAAGGGCCAGGCGCAGCCAGAGGCGGTTCACGGTCTGTCTCCCGGGACCGGCTT
Organism: Spirochaetales bacterium; assembly: GCA_043775705.1. GTDB lineage: Bacteria > Spirochaetota > Spirochaetia > Treponematales > Treponemataceae > Teretinema. The sequence continues at coordinate 3,678 of JAYVSC010000104.1, forward strand.
AAGACGGTAACCGATACCGTGCACGGTCTCCACAAAGAGGGGTTGGTCCGGATCAGCTTCGATCTTGCGGCGCAAGTTGCGGATGTGGGTGTCCAGGGTGCGGCCCATGCCCTCCCAGGAATAGCCCAGGGCCCGTTCCAGCAATTCGTCCCGGGTCATGGTGTAGCCCTGGTTTATCAAGAGTATTTCCAGGAGACTGAATTCTGTTTTGGTCAGGCCGACTTCCCTGCCGTCAACAGTCACCAGATGACGTTCCCGGTCCATGCACAATCCTCCGTATTCCAGCGGCCGCGTTTCCTCGCCTGTCCCTGCTTTCCCGCCACTGCCCGACGTCCGGCGCAAGACCGCCCGGATACGGGCCACCAGTTCGCGGGGGTTGAAGGGTTTAGTCAGATAATCGTCGGCTCCCAATTCAAGGCCGAGTACCTTGTCTGTATCCTCCAGACGGGCGGTGAGCATGATGATTGGAATGTCTGAAAAGTTCGCTTCGGCGCGCATCCGTCGAGTCACCTCGAAGCCGTCGGCTTTCGGCAGCATCAAATCGAGCACCATCAAGTCGGGACGCTGACGCTTGAGCTGCTCCAGGGCCGCCAGTCCATCGGCGACCGCGGAAACCTTAAAGGCGGCTTGCTCCAGGTAAGCGGAAATCAGACGGCAAATTTCTGGATCGTCATCGACGATCAATATACGTTCTTCCATACGGTTATTATACGACCCTTTCGCAACTCGGGAATATCCTTCAATAAGCAAAAAAAGCGTTTTCAGGAATACTTCAGGCACTCTTGGGAATTTCTTCAGATAGGCCGGCTAGACTAAGGTTACATCAAGGCCGACGCCAGAGCGGTAACTTGCTCTAGGAGGACGGCCATAAACGATTGTATGGAGGATTATTACATGAAAAACAAACTGTTTCTGTTTGGCGTACTGGTTGGATTGACGGGGTGCCTATTTGCCCAGCGCGGTCCCGGAGGGGCAAGTGTCGATACCAGCTGGATAAAGACCAAATACACTGATGTGGCATATGCTGCAAAGTCGGATGCCGAAAAATTGGACATCTATCTGCCAAATGAAGGCACCGGTCCATTCCCCCTGATTATCGAGATCCATGGCGGCGCCTTCATGATGGGCAGCAAGTCCGAGCAGATCGCCCCGATGATGGAGGGCCTGAAGCGCGGCTATGCAGTGGCATCTATCAACTACCGTATGAGCGGCGAAGCTCCCTTCCCGGCAGCGGTCAACGACGTCAAGGCTGCCATCCGGTTCCTGCGCGCCAACGCGGCGAAATATAAACTCAATCCGCTCAAATTTGCCACCTGGGGCGGTTCGGCCGGAGGCAATCTTTCGGCTATCGCCGGAACATCAGGCGGCGTTGCTGCCCTTGCCGATCCCTCGCTGGGCAATACCGATGTCTCCGACTCTGTTCAGGCCGCCGTCGACTGGTATGGCCCGATATGGTTTTCCACCATGAACAGCGAATTCAAAGCTCTGGGGCAAACCCCGGTAATGGGCGTGACAAGTGCCGCAACTTCCCCTGAATCCAAATATATCGGAAAGACTGTGGGAAATGCCGGTTCTGAATCCCTGGTAGCCCAGGCCAGTCCGCAGAATTACATCGATGCCAAGGATCCTCCGTTCTATATCCAGCATGGGACCGCCGACCGCAACATCCCCATTACCCAGTCGAAGAACTTCGCGTCAAAACTTGCTTCCGCGATTGGTGCGGACAAGGTAACACTGGAAATTCTCGAGGGAGCAGGCCATGGCGGAAGTCAATTCGAAGACGGCGCCAATGTAAAAAAGATCATCGATTTTCTGGACAAGTACCTGAAGTAATAACCCTCTGTGTACCGCTCTCGCCTACTTCTTCATCCTGTTTCCCTGTCGATACAGAAGTGGCGCGAGGCCGGTGAATTCCTTGAATACGCGCGAAAAATAAAATTCGTCCTTGTAGCCCAGCTCTTCGGATATCTGCCTGATCGATTTGTCGGTGATGCGCAGGCTTGTCCGCGCCGCTTCCATCTTCAGTTCCATATAATACCGGAGGGGCGGTATCCCCATCGTCTTCTTGAACAGGCGGATAAAATACGACTTGTCAATTCCGAGCTTCGTGATGAGGGCATCCATATTCAGGCTCTGCGTGAGGGACGACTGCATGACGGAAAGCGCTTCGTCTATGTAGCTTGTAGTTCGGGTGCTCGTCCAGGCCGCGGTTGTGCTGATGAGCTCGTAGATGAATGCGATTAGTTTGTGCTCGGCCGCTATTTTCAGGTTTTCGTTTCCCGAATTTTTTTTCCTCCGCAAATCCTCGAAAAAAAGCCCGAGACCTTTTCCGAGAAGTTCTTCCCCGTCATTTTTTTCAAAGATTCCCCGAAGCGGCTTCATGAAGGTCTCTTCTTCCTTATCCACCCCAAAGCTCACGCTGTAAATGACCATGAGCTGATCCTCTTTTTCCGTATAGGACTGGTGGTTTTGATCGGGCCGGGAAAGATATACCGCGCCGGGGCGTACATGGTAGGAGTGGGCGTCGTTTACGAAGATTCCGTAGCCGTCGTGAAAATAGTGGAATTCGTACACGTCTTCTCCTTCGTGCACATGGTTTGCAAAACCATTTCCAACATTCAGGTCCGCATTGTGGATGTTCATTCGTTCGAGTATGAGGCCATTTTGCATGGATGTCAATAAAATCCATGAGAAGTCCAAAAAATGAAATGTACTTTCCGGAAGCAGGGGATGCATACTCACTCTTATCTACCATGTAAAGGAAAAAAAAGGATGGATACGATAATAGGGGCACTATTCGATCTGGACGGCGTGCTGGTCGATACGGCCAAATACCACTTTCAGGCCTGGCAGCGGCTTGCCCTCACTCTCGGGATAGATTTCACGGAAAGGGACAACGAGGCACTTAAGGGAGTGAGCCGGATGCGTTCGCTCGATATCCTGCTCGGCCCGGGAGGGGTACGGTGCTCCGAAAGCGAAAAATACAAATTGGCGGAAATGAAAAACGGATGGTATGTCGAAAGCCTTCGCGCGATCGATAGCGGTGCATTGCTTCCGGGCGCCGTGGAATACCTTGATTTTTTGAGAATAAAAGGGTTCGGGATTGCCCTCGGGTCGGCGAGCAAAAACGCGCGCTTTATTCTGAAGAGGCTCGGTATTGAGGATAAATTTGATGGTATAATAGACGGAAATTGCGTGGAGAAGGTCAAACCGGATCCCGAGGTATTCGTGAAGGGCGCGGAGTTGCTTTCTCTGCGAAACAGCGAATGCATGGTGTTCGAGGATTCCCTTGCGGGTATCCAGGCGGCGAAAAACTGTGGAATGTATGCGATTGCCGTCGGCTCTCCCGATGTCCTAAGCGGCGCGGACAGGTATATAACTTCCCTTCGGGATATGCTCGTTGACTGAAAGTTATGTCAATAGAATCCATTAAAATGTCAAAAAAATGAATGTACGGATGAGGAGAGGCGGGCCTATTCTAAAGGTGATAAATCAATCGTTATGGAGGATTCTATGAAGAAGTGTGTGTTTCTGTTTGCCTCAGTTCTTTTTTTTGCGGTTATGGCGTTGCCGGCATTCACGGTGACTGAAGTAAGGATTACCGGTTGGCCGGGCAATGATGGGGAAAACAAGGGCATCGACAATATGGTCACGTCATTCAACGCGACCCATCCCGACATCAAGGTGATATGGGAACCGATCGCGAACAATTATCCCGACCAGATCAAGACCCGGCTTGCCGGCGGCACCGCTGCGGATCTCATGTATATCGACGTGAGTATTTTCGAGGAATTCGCCAAGAGCGGAAGCCTGCTGCCCCTTGACACATACATGAAAGATTTTGCCTGGAAGGATATTCCCCAGCCGCTTGTCGACGGCTTCACCTATAACAAGCGAATATACGGCGTCGCAAAAGACTTCTCTACGTTGGGACTGTATTTCAACAAGGCGATATTCGACAAATACAAGATTGCCTACCCGAAGGACGGTATCACCTATACAGAATTTTACAAGCTCCTTAAAATCCTCAAGGATAAGGGAGTCACGACACCAATTGTGGTGAACGCAGATTTCAACAGGCTTATACCGTTTATCAACGCGTACGGCGGAAAGGTCGTCGACGACAATCTCCGCTCCGGTTTCGGCGACCCGAACACGATCCGGGCCGTGGAGGATTACGTCAATATGGTCGTTCGCGACAAGGTCGGCCAGACAGCCTCTTCCCTCGGTGCCGGCTGGGAAGCCGAAGCATTCGGAAAGGAACAGGTCGCAATGATCATGTCCGGCCCCTGGTGCATCGGTTATCTTCGCGACACCTTCCCGAACGTGTTCAAGACAACGGGTATCGTGGAGATGCCGAAGGACAAAAAACAGGCAACCATGATCTACACCGTCTGCTGGTCGGTGAACAAAAACACCAAGAATCGTGCGGCGTGTATCGAGGTCCTCAAGTATCTCGTCACGGGCGGACAGGAAATATTCATGAAGGCCTCCGGGGTGCTCGGAAGCAGCTTGATTAACGCGGCGAAAGACACCGATCCCATCAAGAAGGCGTTCTACGCGGGTGCCAAATACGGGACTCCCTGGCGTATCCCGACACCCTCGGGGAATTTCAGCAAGGCGAACGACGAGATCAACCGCGGCTTAACCGAGGCCTTGGCAGGAAAACTGAGCGTAGCGGATTTCTGCAAGCAGGTCGTCGCCGGTTACGACCAGTGGATTGAATAGAGAATCTTTTTCTGGGGGAACAGTCTGAAGGGCCGTTCCCCGCTGCCCGAAGAAGTCAGGGAGGCTGGTGTTGAAAAAAAAATATGTAGAAATGCTGTACGGCTACCTGTTTGTCATTCCGGTGATAATAGGCGTTCTTCTTTTTGTCATCTATCCGATTTTTACCGGTTTTTATTACAGTTTCACGAACTACAGTCCCCTTGACGTGAGCCGGAATACGGTGAACGCGAATATACAGGAAGAAATAGAAATACAATACAATCTGGATCCTTCCTCGACGAGTTTGGAGGAGTTTACGGCTGGTTTCGACATCGTTACTTTTCTGGATTATGGGTTGTTGATTGATGTCAGCGGAGTGAAAAAAGATATATTGATCCGTAATTTCGATTATAAACTTTTTTACTCCGACTTCGCGGGCAACGCGCTGAATAAAACGGTAAATGTAGCCGACGCGCTCAAAAAATATATTACAAAGGATTCCAATAAAGTTTTTCCGTCATACAAGCCCGGTTTTAAGGGCTTTGAAAACTACAGGAAACTTCTGTTTAAGGACGACCTTTTCTGGCTCACCATCGGGAATTCCTTTTTTTACGCGATCTTCGTGGTTCTGATCCAGACTCTTCTCGCGGTAATCCTTGCCATATCCGCCAACGGAAAGAAGCGCGGAGTCGCATTTTTCAAGACCGTTTTTTTTATTCCGAGTATTACGAGCTCGGCTGCCATCTGCACCATCTTTATGATCATATATAATAAGAGCGGGGTACTCAACAATGTCCTGGGTTATTTCGGTGTTGAGCCAATCGAGTGGCTCGTCAACCCGGATACGGCGCTTCCCGCGGTCATGGCCATGGCTATCTGGACGACGGCGGGATATTTTATGGTGACTTTTCTCGCAGGGCTTCAGAGCATACCCGCCGAAATGTACGAGTCGGCCGAGATTGACGGGGCGAACACCCTGCAGTGCTTTACGCACATCACGATTCCGTTTTTGCGCCCGCAGATAGTCTATGTCGTGATTCTCGGCACCATCGGATGCCTGCAGGTATTCGACCAGATCTATTTTCTCATAACCAATATGAAAAGCGCGACGATCGCATTCTATATATACCGGACTGCATTCAAGTACGGAGACATGGGTTATGCTTCCGGTATGGCCGTTGTGCTGTTTGTCATCATTTTTACGGTGACGACGCTTCAGCGGAAGTTCATCAAGGAGAGCGTAGAATGAAAGATTCAACACTATGCGTCCTGCCTCGGAGTGGGCACAGGGATAATGTGGTAGTGCGCTATTTCACCCTGTTGATCATGCTTTCTTATGCGATCCTGTCTCTTTTCCCCTTTATCTGGGCTTTTCTCGTGTCTCTCTCTCCCATCGTGTTCACGGCGACAGGCGGGCCCCATGCGGGAGAACTGGTCAACGTGGACATCAAGAAATTTCCGCCCGAGATAAATATCTTCACCGGTACTGTTTTCGGCGCGCCGATGACGTTGTCCAATTATTTCGCGATTTTCAGGCTTTTTCCGTTTGCCAGATGGTTTTTCAACACGGTTATTTTTGCGTGCGCCGTATCGACCGGCGTTATATTTTTCAATACAGTCGCGGCCTATGCTTTCGCTCGGCTGAGATTTCCTTTGAGAGAATTCTGGTTCAGCGTCTTTCTCGCGACGATGATGGTTCCTTTTCATGTCACGATGATACCGTTATATAATCTTATGGTAAAAATGGGTTGGATCAATACCTATCAGGGTCTCATAATTCCGAAGCTGATATCGGTTTCGATCATATTTTTTATGCGGTCGTTTTTCATCGGTTTTCCGAAGTCGCTCGAAGAGGCCGCATACATAGACGGCGCGGGTATTCCACGGATTCTGTTCACGATAGTGCTCCCCAACTGCAAGGCCGCGATAGCAGCTCAGTTCATTTACGTTTTTCTCGGAAGCTGGAACGAGTTTATGTGGCCTCTTATCGTTACTTCCAAACCTGAAATGGCGACGCTGACTATGGGCCTGACATACTTTCAAGGCGGGTTTTATACCGATTGGCAATACCTGATGGCGGCCACCATGATGATCACCGTACCCATGTTCGTCGTGTTCATAATATTCCAAAAACAGTTTATTTCAAGCAATATCTCGTCCGGCGTTAAGGGCTGAGAAAAAATTAAGGCAGGATCAAGATGAGTATGTCCGGAACAGAGTGGATGATAGAGGAACAGAAGAGCGGCAGAAAGACTGCGGGCAAGTACGAAACGGTTTTCGCGCTGGGAAACGGCTACCGGAGCCTGCGGGGACAGACCCCATTCGCGCCTCCGTATATCCCGGGGAATTTCATAGCGGGGATATTCGACAAATCGGAGGCCCAGGTTACCGAACTGGTGAATCTTGCAGATCCCCTTCCCATGGACTTTTACGTTGATTACGAAAAAGTCGGCTGCGAAGGCGCGGGTTGCTCGCGCAGCAGCAGACGGCTTGATATGGAAAAGGGTCTGCTTATTACCGAAATAGACTACGCCACAGCAAACGGGTCCGCAGTCTCGATTTCGGGCGAGAGGTTCGTAAGCCGCGCCAACGTTCATAAGTGGGCGGAGAAATGGACATGCACTGCTATGAATTTTTCGCATCGTATACTCGTTTCAATCGCGATCGACGGGAGCACCGTCTCGTCAAAATACAACCCGATCGAAGCGGCCAGGCATTTTGATGTCGGGAATACCGCTTCCCATGAGCTGATCGCAGGGGTGTCTGCGGTCTCCATGAACGTAAAGACTTTCGAAAAAGGACTTTGGGTGACAGAAGCTGTGTGTCTTGCTTCTGCGTCCGGTTCGCTCGCGCTCAGGATGATCCGTCTCAGGCAGGGAAAGGAAAAGATCGAGGCTGTGTTTGAGCTCAACCTTGACGAAGGTCTGCCGGTTGTGTTTTACCGTTACGGAACCACCTGGTCAGGGCGGGACAGGGTAACGGTTGGATCGGGAGAAATCGAGGTCAGCGCGCAGACGTTGCAAGGGCTCAAAGAATTTGTCTTGTATGGGTATGAAAAAAGCAAGGCAGACCACGAGGCCGTCCTTCGCCGTTTTTGGGACTCGAGCGATATCGTCATCGAAGGCGACGAGCGTGCCCAGAGGGGATTGCGTTTCAATATTTTCCAGCTCTATAGCTGTGCTTCCGCGGACGACGACACCGTCAGCATAGGCGCGAAGGGATTGCACGGAGAAGGCTACCGTGGCCATGTTTTTTGGGATACCGAAACTTTCATGCTTCCCTTTTTTATATTCACGCAGCCGAAAATCGCGCGTAATCTCCTGTCCTACCGATATAACACGATCGCCGGCGCGCGGGAAAACGCACGGAAGGGGGGGGGGCGCGGATCCCGTTTTGCCTGGGAGAGCGCCGATGAAGGAACCGAAACTACCCCGCGATGGGGAGTGGATTACGGCGGTAACCGCGTGCGCATCTGGACCGGAGACATCGAAGTGCATATCAATGCGGATATCACATACGCGATTCTGAAGTATCTGCAGATTACCGGCGACGTCGAGTTTCTTGAAAAGAGAGGGTTTCCCATACTTCTTGAAACGGCGCTGTTTTGGGCCGATTTCGTCCTGCTGAACGAAAAGGAAGACCGGTATGAAATCAGGGATGTCATCGGTCCGGACGAGTTCCACGAACATGTCGACAACAATACGTTTACAAATTACCTCGTTAAATGGTCGCTGCGGAAAACGCTCGAATACATTCTCTTGTACCGGAAGACAAATCCGGGATTGATCGATTCGGTTTTGCGGGACGCGGGAATCACGGAGGGAGACCTTGAAAAGTTCGCGCTGATAGAGCGGAAGATGTATATTCCCGTGGAAAAAAATTCGGAAATAATCGAGCAATTCGAGGGCTATTCACATCTTCAGGATATCCTCGTTTCGGCGCATGACAAAAACGGAATGCCGCTTTGGCCGAAAGGCGTCGATGTCACAAAATTGGGGGAGACGACGCTCGTCAAGCAGGCCGATGTCGTGATGCTGTTCGGTATGCTCGGCGAGGAATTTTCACAAGATATCAAGCTGAAAAATTATGACTATTACGAAAAGCGGACCATGCATAAATCATCGCTCAGTCCCTCGATGTACGCGATGATCGGGCTGTCCATCAACCGGACCAGCCATGCCTATGATTATTTTATCAAGGCGATCGAGACGGATTTATGCGACAATCAGGGGAACACCGACGGCGGTCTTCATGCGGCGAGCGCCGGCGGCAGCTGGCAGGTGGCGGTCTACGGTTTCGGCGGTCTGACCGTGGACAGGGAAAATCTTGTGCATATCAGTCCATGGCTGCCTTCACTGTGGAAGAGTCTGTCGTATTCGTTTGTCTGGAGAGGAATGACCATTCATGTTAGGGCGGTCAGCGACGGGGTGTACGCCAGATGCACCTGTCCCGGTTCCGAAGAGAATGATTTGAGCGTTCGGGTATTCGTGTACTCTTCGGAAACGATACTTTCGGCCACGGAATTATTTATCAGTAAATCAATATGTTAATGGCATCCATGTTTATGTCAATACACAATGCGTACCGTTAATTATAACCTGGACTAAAATAATATAATTGATTTCCGGGTGTTCATAGACACCTTGGAAATCGATGAAGGGGATTTAGGGAGTCGTTGACTCTTACCCAAAAAATTCTTGCGCTTTTAGTTGCTATGTCTATCGTAGTAACTTGCGTTTCTGCCCAGGATGCCGCTCCTGCGGCAAAGCTCATTGGTAGTGCCGAGTCCGGTTCGCTGATCAAGTCGACTGAATTGGGGAAAGACAATGTCATGATGCTAAAGCTTCTCGATGCTTTCCTTGGCGGAACAATCGATACTCCTGATTATGGTGTGGTGGTAAAATTTAAATCGTCATCTGATACCAAAGCCTTCACTCTTAAAGTGATGGCGATTTTTGCATATTCCGGATGGATGGCGAAGTAGGTATGTCGTTTGTTGCCAGGCCGATCTAAGGTCTGTCTGTAAGCTATTTGCTGCCCCTTGATTCCGCCGGCGGCGAAACAATGAAGCAGCTGACGGATACGAAAGCTGCCGTCAAATATACCATGAAAGATGTCGTTGCAGTGACCGCAGGTATTTACGGTTCTCCTAAAGGTCTGGAGGTAAGTTGCATTGGAGCAAGCGCTAAGCTTTATGCTGGTGTCTTGGTATGGCAGTTCCTGAAAGAATCGGCTTGACCGTATTGGGATCGCGGAGATAGCTTGAGTCGAGAAGCGTGGCGCCCGATGGCAAGGACGAGTTTTAATCTCGATTTTACAGTACCGGTTCCATGGGCACTCGGACGGTGAACGCGCTTCCCGAACCGGGAGCGCTCTCGACTCCGATCATGCCGCCGCTCAGCTCGACGATGTTTTTTGCGATCGCGAGGCCGAGTCCCAGACCTTTGGATTCAAAGGACAAGGTACCCTGGTAATACTTTTCGAAGGCCCGTTCCCTCTCCTCCCCCGTCAAGCCCCTGCCGTTGTCGGATATCCGCACGACGGCGGAGTTTTCTTCCTTCTTCAGCCTGATTGAGATTATTCCGCCGGGCTGCGTGAATTTAACGGCGTTGCCCAAAAGGTTTATCCAGACCTGGCGCAGGAGATCCTCGCTGCCCGTTATGCGGACGGGGTCAAGGTCGGCGGTCAGATCGATGTTTTTATGCGTCCATTGAGGGGAGAGGAGAATCGCGCATTGCTTGAGCTGCTCATCGAGATCGTATGGAGTTTTGTTCAGGATATATCCCTGGGAATCGAGTTTCGTCATCATGAGGGCGTTGTTCGACATCTCAGAGAGACGTTCGGATTCTGAGGCGATGATCCGAAGGTATTGGCCCCGGTCTTCCCGTGAGATATCCTCGTTCAGGAGGATATTCGCCAGGCCGTTGATGGAGGTGATAGGCGTCTTGAATTCGTGGGAAAAGTGATTGATGAAATCATCCCGCAGCGTCTGGATGTTTTCCAGTTCCCGGGACATCCTGTTGAAATTCTCGAACAGTTCGCGATACGGTCCCGATTTTTCTATGTCTATCCTGAACGCGAATTCGCCCGAGGAAACCTTTTCGATTCCGGAGACAAGCCGATAGAGAGTCCGGTTAATCGTTTTCAGACTATAGTACGAGATGAACCACATGATGACGCCCATAGGCGCTATCATGCCGAGCATGTCGATGGGCATGTAGTCCGGATTCTGTCCAAATATTCTATTGGTGCCGAATTCGACAAGCCCGAAAGTCATGACCGCTCCGATGACGATGACGATCGACTCGATGACGCGGATGTTTCTGAGCGCCTTCGCGCTATTCGAAATTCCTTTGCCCTCGATCCGGCGGAGTACCTGTTTTTTCGTGGATCGAATCCTGAAGTGGAAGACGCATCCCATGGATATTGCTGTGAGCAGCGCAACGAAGACACTTGAGGTCAGCAGGATAAATCCTTGATTGACTCCCGGCGGATAAGAAAGAAAGTCGATAATGAAACCCGACGTGAAAATAAGCATGGAAAAAATACCGGTCAGGACGATGTGTTGGCTTTTTGATTTTTGTCCAGAACGCAGTTTTTCTCTTGCCTGCCTGATGCCGTACCGGGAGGAGATAGTCATGAAGAGAACTGACGGTACCAGCATGTACGCGATGAATACGGGATCGAAGCGCAGGGCATTACCGAAAATAAAACTCACGGTCACCTTGGCCTGGCCGAAAACCATTACCGTGACGACGGATATGACGGCCGAATCGATGACGAGATTTTTCCTTAGGTCCTTCAGAATTCCTTCTATATCGCGATCAGTCATCATCCTGAATCTCCTTTATATCCGCCTTGTACCCGATTCCCTTTACCGCGGTAATCCGTATTTCCGGGAAATCCTTGACGCTGGACCGGAGTCGGCTGACATGGGTTTTGACCGTATCCTCCCCGCTGTCGGAGTCGGGTCCCCAGATATCGTCCATCAGCTGGTTCTTGGTGAAAATGCGGCCGGGGGACGATAGAAACTTGAATAGGATATCGAATTCCTTTTTCGGCAGCAACACTTCCAGGCTTTCCCCCGAGACCGTATATTTCGACGAATCGAGGGTAATGCCCCCCGCGACTATTCGTTCTTCCGCGAGCGCGCCGCTCCGGCGTAGCAGCGCCTGTATGCGCCACAGCAGCTCATCATGGTTTACCGGCTTGGTCATATAGTCGTCGGTTCCGACACGAAATCCGGTACGCTTCGCGTCAAAGGTTTGATTAGCGGTGAGCATCATCACGGGGATCTGGAAGCCTCCCTCCCGCACGTTTCGGACCAGGTCAAAACCATCCATTCGGGGCATCCTAATGTCAGCGACGAGCAGGTCAACCCGCTTTTCTTTCATGACCTCGAGCGCCTCAACGCCGTCCCTCGCGCACACGACCTCGAAGCGGGATTTCAGCTGATGGCTCAGGAGGAATCTGAGGTTGTCATCGTCCTCGGCGATAAGTATTACCGGAATATGTTTCATCTGGAATTAATTCTAACGGGAAGATGTTCAGGTGTCTATCATCCCGATTATTCGGGTATGATCTATTTTTTAACCGGAAGTTTACCGTAATGTTACTTTACCCCCATACATTCTCCCTGAAAGCGCAAGAACTATCACATTTGCGTAAGGAGTCACTCATGAATTTCAAGGACAGGGTAATCGTGGTTACGGGGGCAGGCGGCGGTGTGGGTCGGCAGCTGGTGCTGCAGCTTCTGGAAAAAGGCGCGTACGTTGCCGCAGTGGATATCAACGGCAGGGCGCTCGAAGATACAAGGATGAAGGCCGGAGAAAAAGCGGGGAACGTTTCGCTCCATCAGGCGGATATCACGGATAAGGCCCGGGTTCGCCTTTTGCCGGGGGAAGTGATGGCGATCCGCGGCCGGATAGACGGGCTTATAAACAACGCCGGAATAATCCAGGATTTCATACCGCTGTCTGACATGGAGGACAGCGCGGTGGAGCGGCTGATGAATATCAATTTTTTCGGCATGATGAATATGACACGGGCCTTTATTCCCTTTCTGGCGGAACAGGACGAAGCCTGCGTGGGTAACGTTTCCAGCATGGGCGGGTTTCTTCCCGTCCCGGGGCAGTCGGTTTACGGAGCCTCGAAGGCTGCCGTAAAAATCGCCACCGAGGGCCTGCGGATGGAGCTTTCCCTGACCAGGATAGGCGTTTCGCTCATAATTCCCGGCGGCATCGAGACGGACATCAAGAAAAACTCCGGACTTGATAATTCGGAATTGACCGAGGCGTCAAAGAAAAACGCCGGAATCAAGCTGACAAAGCCGGAAAAAGCGGCGGAGGTAATCCTCCGGGGTCTGGAAAGGAACAGGGCAAAAATCCTTGTGGGATCGGATTGCAAATTGATGGACATTCTCTATCGGTGTATGCCCATCCAGGCCGGAAAAATAATCAGCAGGGTCATGTCCGTGAATCACGGCGGAATATTCAATAAAACCGAGGATTTGAGAAGGGCCCGGTAGTATGGAAAAGAAAATATGCGTCATAACCGGCGGAGGAAGCGGAATGGGGCTGGCGGCCGCCCGGGAAATTGGCAAGACCCATAAAATCGTAATAGCGGGGAGATCGGCGGAAAAACTTCAACTTGCGGTGAGCGAGTTGAGAAAGGAAGGCGTTGAAGCTGAATCATGCTCCTGCGATGTTTCCCTCAGGAAGTCCACCGACACTCTGGCAGGCTTTGCCCGTTCCCTCGGAAAAATCGGAGTAGTCCTTAATGCCGCGGGGCTTTCCCCAAATATGGGGACGCCCGAAATCATTATGGCCGTCAATGCCCTGGGCACGATCAACATGCACGAATCTTTCCTTCCCTTTCTGGAGGACAAGGGCTGCCTGATCGATGTGTCTTCCATGTCCGCCCATCTGACTCCCGGGTTTATCATGCCGAAGCGATCCTATGGCCTGTCCGGGGAAAATCCGGAAAGATTCATGAAGAAGATGATGGCCCGCGTGAATCTTTTTCCCGGAAAGGTTCGCTCCGGAGTCGCCTACGCGATCTCCAAGAACTTTCAGCTGGATTACGTGAGGCGTGAAGCCGCCCGTTTCGGGGCGAAGGGAGTCAGGGTGCTCTCGGTCTCGCCGGGAAATTTCGACACCCCGATGGGATCGGTAGAGAAGGAAGAATCGGCGGCCTATGTCCGGCACTGCGCGATCAAAAGACTTGGAAACGTCGGGGAGATCGCGAAATTGTTCGCGATGTGCGCCGATGAGGCGATCGGATATCTGACCGGAATCGATATCCTCTGCGACGGCGGCTGCGTCGCGTCGGGCATCAATCCTCTTAAAAAGAAAACCATGTAGAAGGGATGCGGAGAAATAAAAGCATAGTACGCACGATCGGGGATGACGGTCCGCGTTTCTATGGTTCCTGGAATCGTTCTTTTGTTCAGAAATATCCTCAGGATATCCAGAGAGCGGTTAAGAGGAATCCGCAGCTAAGTCGGATAAAAGCCATCCCGCAATAGTAACGGGGAACCCCGCGGAAAATCTGGAAACGAGAATCTGGATGAGAGCCAAAAAATGACATAAAGATCGCCGAGTACGGCACCTCGTCGGCGTGCCGCCTGAATATTGAATTCTGTGTGTGTGGATGAGGTGATTAGTGAAATCATAAATTATACTAAGTGTTTTACCATTTTATCCTAATCGTGTCTTTGAAACTCCTGCTATTATTCTCTTCTAAAGGAGTGCAAGATGAAAACGTTTATCAGGAGTTTTTTGGCAGCTTTTTTGTGGGTGTCTTTCTGGTCGGTTGCTCATTCTCGGCAAATGAAGACAATTCAGGCTTGATTTCAAATGTGAATGCAGGAAATGTCGCAGCCGGCACAATTACCGTAAATTCCGGCACCAGTACCGGAGCGGTGATGTGGGGGCCATGCGCTTCCTGTACGGACTTTCCGAATATCCCAATATCAATGGTTACCGCTTGAATGATGTCATGATTACCGGTTTGGGACATCCGCAGTATACCGGTCAAAAAGCTCCCTGGGGGGCACAGCATCTCGATGGAGATGCCTGTAACACTGCGGTTCAGGCAAAAAGAACCGGACTGCGCGGGGTCGGCATTTATGCGCAGGATTACTATTCTGCCTGGCCATACCAGAACAACGGCATTACCGATTATCTGAACGTGTGTGCCTCTGTCGCAAATTCGGTCGTTGCGGATGCCAATAGATCCTATTACCACTATAATATTTTTAACGAACCAGACTGGATCTGGTATTCGTCTTCCGGTACTTTGCTTACCAAGATGTGTGCCGATTGATTCAACGGCAAAAATCGCAGGGCCCGGTTTTGCGTCATACAACGCCGCCGCATACAGGACTTTCTTCACCTATTGTAAAACCAATAACTGTGTGCCTGACATTACGACCTGGCATGAACTTGACGGCAGTCTCTACAACGACTGGTATACACGCTATAATAACTATCGCCAGATCGAAATCGATCTCGGGATCGGGAAGCATGAGATTTTTATCAATGAATATGCCCGCTCCTCAGGAGATCTAGGCGTTCCCGGCAACCTTATTCAGTATATCTCCAGGTTTGAAACTTCCAAGGTATACGGGAGTCTCGCTCTTTGGACCGGGGTCGGAGACCTCAATGACCTGGTCGCCAACAACAAGACCTCGCAAAGCGTTCCAGGCATCAGCCTGAACCTGCCCACCGGCGCATGGTATCTCTACCATTGGTATGGGCAGATGACGGGAAACACCGTCGGCGTAACCCTTCCCTCGACGAATGGTTCCCTTCGGGCACTGGCTTCAAAATCCGGCAACACAGTCAAAGTGCTGTTCGGCGGCTCCAATCCCGCCTCGGCCGTATATGACATGACCATTAAGGTCTCTGGTGTATCCGGCGGAACGGCGACTATCAGCGTGACCCGATCTGATCAGATCGCGCTTTCAAGGATGTTCCGGGATATTCCTTTCCGGAGTACCCTCTAAAAGCTGCGTCTGAATTTCTGTCGTTGACTTTTGGAATTACTGCTGTTACAATCACAGTGTAGGTACACGCATGGCTTATATCCGATTCACAATGCGAATAAAGATATTTCTTTTTTGCACATCCGCAATCCTTGCTGCTCTTCTTATTGAGGCCCTTCTGTTCAATCTTGCCTCGTCAAAAATTATCTATCTGCAGGAACGTGAAGCAAGTCGTCGCTCTGTAATAAATATGCATAACAGTCTCAGCGAGTTTACCAGACAACTTGAAAAAAAAATGTATCAGATATATACGAATCCTGAATTGCTGTCCGATTTGGGTTCAGGAAAGACGATTGATCTCCTTAGTCTGAAATATCGCATGTTTACGCATGATTTCGCGGTTAATGATTTTGAGGCATCCCAAAGTGTTGTCGCGATGTATCTATACAGGATCGATGATAAGCCTGTGAGTCTCTACCGGCATGCCTCGACGCCTATTTACAATTACCCGGATACTATTTTCACGGAAAAATTCCATACTAATAGTGAGCGTGTCAAGGATATCGCTTCCTGGCTCCAGGGATCAATGTCACTTGACGATGCCCTCACGGCTGCCGATGCCCGTAAGGCAAACAGCAAGCCCTGATTTCTCGAGATGAATAGTTAAAAGAATATGGCTGTCCGTCAGCGTCTCTTTCGGCGATGACGGACAGCATTGTTTCCCGCATTATCCAACAAGCCCTTTATGGGCGCAGTTTCAAGGAGTCGATTACATGCATCGTAATAGCTTGCAACGCGGTATGGTCTTCCAGTATTCCCTATTGGTCATTCCCGGATTGCTTATTTTTACAGTGGGATTTATCCTGCCGATCTTCCTTTCCCTTTGTTATTCCTTTACCAGCTGGGACGGAATGTCGAAAGAAAAGGTTTTTACCGGATTCGGGAATTACGGAAAGATGCTTCATGACTCGTATGTTGGCGATGCATGGTTTTTCACGCTGAAATTCACGATACTGAACACGTTTATTCAGAATACCCCTGCCCTTCTTTTCGCGCTGGCCCTCGACAGTTCGATAAAGGGAAAAAATATTTTCAGAACAATACTTTTCATGCCCTGCCTTCTGAGCGCGATTGTCGCGGGCTTTATATGGAAGCGGATGTTTTCTAATATTCTTCCTCTTATAAACGATTTACTAGGGATCAATACTAATTTTCTGCTGTTCGGAAGCGAAGGTACCGTCCTGTCCGGTCTGCTGGTCGCGAATAACTGGCAATGGATAGGTTACTGAATGCTTATTTATCTTGCCTCTTCGCAGTCGGTTCCCCTGGAACTATATGAAGCCGCAAAAGTCGATGGCGCGTCCGGTATAAGGCGTTTCATTCACGTAACGGTGCCGATGCTCGCGCCTGCTTTCACAATCTGTATCGTCGGGATAACGACAGGCTCGCCTAAGGTGTATGACCTTCTGGTTTCATCAACCGGAGGCGGTCCCGGCAGGGCATCTACCTCGATAATCTATCTGATATACAACACCGCGATAAGCGGACGCCAGTATGGATACGGCTCGGCGCTCTCGATGTCGCTTATAGCAATTCTTCTCGTGGGCGCCGTCTTTCAGCTCGGCGTTCTGAAAAAACGTGAGGTGCAGATGTGATGAAAATAAAAGAAACCCAAGAGGAATCAGGGTTATTCATAAAGATGTTTCTTTATCTCGGGATGATAATCGCCGCGGTTTTTTTTCTGCTTCCCATCATGACCGTGGTGAATTATTCATTCAAGACGAAAAAAGAGCTGTATCTTGGGAATCCCCCTTCTCTTCCAAGGACTTTCAATCTGGACAATTACGCGGCTGCGTTCAGAAAACTTGATCTCTCGACAACGTTCGTCAATACCGTGGTGTATACTGCAATTTCAGTCTTTATTCTCGCCCTTATTTGCGGATCTGCTGCATGGGCGATAGCTCGCCGCAGGAAGGCCTTCTTCAAAATCTCGTATATCTATTTTCTCATCGGCATTCTCATACCCTATCAAGCCTTGTTTATCTCGATATACATTATTGGTTTCAACCTGCATCTGACTAACACTCATGCGGGGATCATCCTGATGTATATCGCAACCTCGATCTCGTTCGGCATCTTCCTGCTCACAAGTTTTATGTCAACAGTTCCTGTCGAGTTGGAAGAGTGTGCGCGCATGGATGGCTGTTCCATTTTAAGGACGTATTTCTCCATCGTCCTACCGCTGCTCAAGCCAGCAATGGCCGCACTCGTGATCATGCAGTCGTTTCAGATATGGAACGACTATCTTATGGCAAGTCTTTTCATTAGCCGGAAAGATTTACGGACGCTCACGGTTTCGATGCAGGCGCTATTCTCGCAGCAATCGAGCGATTACACATCGGCGATGGCTGCGATCGTTATATCATCTCTTCCGATCACAGTGCTGTTCATCAGCCTGCAAAAATATTTCATCAAAGGCATGACGATAGGCGCTGTTAAGGGTTTGCAAATATGAGGAAAAAAAATGAAAATAGATTTAACTGAAAACAACCTTCGCTTATGTATTGAGGTAAATACAGACAGAGCCGTTTATCTTCTCTATTTGGGACAGATGGATAAATATAATCCGGAGCGGCATGCATGTGAAGGCAAAAGCGTGGCAGAATTAAAACGATTCGTTCTTGTCGAACTCCAGATTACAGGATACGCAACGATATACCATCACGGAAACAAGCATACAGGAACGAGTCCGGCATGCATGCTGACATACATGACGCACCGGGACACACGGAACCCTTTCGGCCGGAAGATAGAAGTCGTTCAAGGCCATGGGATGATCGAAGTTGTCAGCCATATACAGTTTTATGACGGAATTCCCGTTGTACGTTCCTGGACGGAAATCGCAAATAAGGGTGACCCCCTGCTCCCGATCGAGTATGTATCGTCTTTTTCCCTAACGGGACTTTGTATCGACGACCCAAACCGTCGCGACGAGGGTCATATGCATATTCCTCACAGTACCTGGTATGGCGAATGCCAGTGGAGAAGTTATTCTCTTCATGACCTTGGCTATTACGTGGTCACCGATGCGTCAACCGGCCATTCAATGAAGCGGATTAGTCTATCCAATACCGGAAGCTGGCCGTGCGGCGAGCATTTACCGATGGGCTCATATGAGGAGATCGCTTTCGACAAGACGGTTACATGGCAGATCGAGACCGCCGGTTCATGGAACTGGGAAACGAGTGATACAGGCAATGAACTTTATCTGCAGATTTCCGGACCGTCATTCCAAGAAAACGGATTTCTGAAAAAGCTTAAAAAGGGAGAGGCCTTCACCACCGTTCAATGTGCAGTCGCGTTCGTTAACGGCGATTTTGCTGAATCGATACGGGCTCTCACGCTGTACCGCAGGAGAATCCGGAGAGTCAATAATGACAATGCGCACCCGAAGGTTATTTTTAACGATTACATGAATTGTCTCTGGGGCGACCCGACGACGGAAAGAGAAATACCGCTTATAGACGCCGCCGCGGAGGCGGGGTGCGATTATTATTGCGTGGATTGCGGATGGTATGCTGACGGCTTTTGGTGGGACGAAGTCGGCGAGTGGTTGCCTTCGGGTAAGCGTTTCCCCGGGGGAATCAGGGAAGTGCTCGACTATATCCGGTCGAAAGGAATGATTCCGGGCCTTTGGCTCGAACTTGAGGTTATGGGCATAAAGAGCCCGATGGTCAGCAGGGTTGATCCGGATTGGTTTTTCAAGCGCAATGGTTTTCCGGTAATCGACGAGGGGAGATACCAGCTAGATTTCCGAAATCCGGAGGTGCGCGCGCATGCCGATGAGGTCATTCGCCGGCTTGTCGAGGATTACGGCGTCGGATATATAAAGAACGATTATAACATAAATGCGGGTGTCGGGACGGATACCGCCGCTGACAGCGCCGGCGACGGTTTGCTTCAGCATACCCGCGCCTGGCTTGATTGGCTCGACGGAGTTTTCCTGAAATATCCCGATCTCGTGATCGAGAACTGCGGGTCCGGCGGTATGCGCATGGAATATTCATTGCTTTCCCGATGCAGCATTCAGTCGGTAACCGATCAGACGGATTATCTCAAAATGGCTGCCATAGCCGCAAACTGCGTAAGCGCGGTCGCTCCTGAACAGGCTGCGATCTGGTCGTATCCGCTGCGCGCGGGCGATCCTGAGGAAGTGGTCTTCAATATGATAAACGCGATGCTGCTGCGTATTCACCAGAGCGGACATCTTGCGGAACTGGAAAGTGGCCGTGCGGATCTGGTTCGCGAAGGAATCAGGGTCCATAAGGAAATTTGCCCCGATATTGCCGAAGGTTTGCCGTTCTGGCCTCTCGGTCTCGCGAAAATGTCGGACGATTTCTGCGCTCTCGGCATCGAGTGCGGGAGCAGGGGATATCTCGCCGTATGGCATGTGCGCGGGGATTCTGATCTCGTAACGATTCCCGTTCTCCAGGGGAACAATCGGAGCAAGGTCGTCAGGTGTGTGTATCCTTCTTCAATGCCCTGCGCGTATTCGTTTGACCGCGATTCATCGGTGCTTTCCGTGACCCTGCACTCGGCCACCGCTCGTCTTTTTCGGATTGACCTTGCCTGATGCGCTGGATGGGTCTTGGG
Organism: Spirochaetales bacterium; assembly: GCA_043775705.1. Lineage (GTDB taxonomy): Bacteria > Spirochaetota > Spirochaetia > Treponematales > Treponemataceae > Teretinema. The sequence continues at coordinate 24,025 of JAYVSC010000104.1, forward strand.
CAGGAGTTTCAGTGACGGTGTATCAGAAAATATTTCGGCCGTCACGCACGTATACGGGAATGCTCTCCATCATGCATCGTTCCCGTTTCCAGTTCTTTCCAGCGGGCGCCGATCGGAAGGAAACTCGCAGAACAGCGTGCGCATGACAGGCGAGCCTTTTTCGTGCGCTGCCTCCATGACCTTGCGAAGGTAGGGCCTGAGCCTTTCGCGCAAGTCAAGGAATTTTATGCAGATTCCGTATACCGTCTCGCCTTCGTTCCGGCGCACGAGGCTTTCGCCCTCAATCTGATACATTTCGTCCATAATTCGTTTCATATCCTTTTAGAGAGCCACTTATCCCGGATCTTCTATTCAATCTGCCAGGTTAAACCGTACCATGTTCCAGGACAGTGGTTTTAAAACCGATATCCAGCTGTCGCCTTCTTTCTGCGTGCGTCCGGCGGCGGAGGGCCGCACCTTGTCGGGCTCTCGGGCGGTGTTGGTCTCTTTGGGGTGGAAGCCCGCAAGTTCGATGTGTTCGGCGAGTTCGGCTATCTCGAGTCCGGAGACATCCCAGCCCAGGTATAGATTCTCGGTGGGATGGCGGTTGACTAGAAAAGCGGTAAGGAACCGACCTGTCCCGTCGTGCACTGTCGCAGCGTCGAGATAGGGAGTTGGGCCGTGGGTCGGGTTTTCGTAGCAGTCCACGGTGACCCGTGCATCCATCACCATACCGCGGCCGCACCGCGAGGCGTACATGAAGGGCCAGAAAATCGTCTGGCGCCAGGAGGGACCGCCGTTTTCGGTCATGATCGGGGCGATGCAGTTTACGAGCTGGGCGAGACATGCGATCTTGACCCTGTCAGCATGCCGGAGCAGTGAATTAAGGAGGCAGCCGACCACCAGGGAATCTTCGAAGGTATAGATATCCTCAAGGAGATGCGGTCCAACCGTCCAGGGCTCCTGCCTCTTGTCGCTTTCGAGGCTGTGAAACCATACGTTCCATTCGTCGAAGGAAAGCATCATCTTTTTTTTGCTGCGCTTTTTTGCCATGACGTGGTCGCAGGTCGCCGTCACGGTGTCGATGAAGCGGTCCATCCCCGTTGAGGCGGCAAGATAGGTGGACAGATCGTCGGAGGTGTTTCCCTGGTACTGGTGAAGAGAAAGGTAATCGACTTTGTCGTAGCAGTGGTCCATCACCGTGTATTCCCAGTGAGGAAAGGTCGGCAAGGCGGGAAAGGAAGATCCGCAGGCGATCAGCTCGAGTGAGGGATCGAAAAGTTTTATTGCTTTTGCCGTTTCGAAGGCGAGCCGGCCGTACTCGTCGGCTGTTTTTTGTCCGACCTGCCAAGGCCCATCCATCTCGTTTCCCAGGCACCACATCCGGATGTCGTGCGGTTCGCTCGCTCCGTGCGCCTTCCGCAAGTCGGACCAGTATGAACCGCCGGGATGATTGCAGTATTCCGCCAGGGCGCCTGCGGCCTCGATGCCCCGTGTGCCGAGGTTGACCGCCATCATGGCTTTTGTATTCGCGCGCTTAGTCCATTTCATGAATTCGTTCAGACCGAAGAGATTGGGCTCAACCGAGCGCCATGCGAGGTCCATGCGGCGCGGCCGAAGCTCGAGGGGGCCGACCGAATCCTCCCAGTTAAACGAAGACACGAAATTGCCTCCCGGATAGCGGACGAGGGGAACGTCCAGTTCGGCGATCAGATCAAGGACATCCTGCCGGAAACCGTCCTTATCCGCCGAGGGATGGGATGGTTCCCAAATACCGCCGTAAATTGCCCGGCCCAAGTGTTCAAGGAAGGAGCCGAAGAGCCGCGGATCGGTCTCGGCAATGACATATTCCCGGTCGATGCGTATGCGTGCCTTCATCGTTTTTCTCCGCCGATGGCGCGCAGCCAAATCCTCATTTCCTGCCCGGGTTTGCGGTTTCCCCACTGGTAGTAGGGAACAAGGGTGATGGGTTTAGCTTCCCTTGCGTTTTCGCTTTTCCATTCGCCGTACAGGGCGTCACTGCGTTCTGTTTCCCGGAAGCCGCTCAGGCGCAGCGTTATGCCGCCGTCGGTGTGTTCGACGGTCGATTCGCATTTGACCGGCAGCGAGGGATCGACGAGCAGGTTATGCAGGTCACTTCCGTTATCCAGTTCCTCGGCGCAATAGACAAGCGGCCCGCGCATTACCGCGGTCTTTCCGGCCAGTTCGGCGATGCGGCTGTGCGGACGAACGAAGCGGGCTGTCATGTCGAGCGTCAGCTCGACGCAATCTCCCGAAGTCCAGTTACGCTCGATTTTAAGGTATCCTTTTTCCGGGCTTCCGGTCACCTCCTGACCGTTGACCGTACAGCGGAAATCCCGGCACCAGGCAGGGATGCGCAGATTCACATCGAAGAAGCTGGGTTCGCTGTGGATAAAGGTCAGCGCGATCTTGCCGTCCCAGGGATAATCGGTTTTTTGGGTGACATGTACGGAAGTGCCGTCCAGCGCAACCGCGGCTTCGGAGTTCATGAATTGGTGCACCCAAAGGCTTCTGTCCGTATGGCCATAGGCCAAGCTCGCGACCGAGGCGATCAGTCGCGCGATGTTGGGCGGGCAGCAGGCGCAGCCGAACCAGGCGACGCGCTCCGTCTTGACATGCTCATGGTCATGACGCGCATGCGCGACGGCGGGAATGGTTTCCAGCGGATTGACGTAGAAATAGCTTTGACCGTCAAGCGATACCCCGGACAGGGCTCCGTTGTACATTATTCTTTCGATCGTGTCGGCATAACGAGAGTCGCTGTCGGCGGCAAGCATTTCCCGGGCCCAAAAGATAAGGCCGATAGCGGCGCAGGTTTCGGTATAAGCGGTGTCTGAGGGCAGGTCCCAGTCCAGGGTGAATCGTTCTCCGTTGGCCTGGCTTCCGATGCCGCCGGTCACGTACATGCGCCGCCCGACGGCGCTCTCCCACAGCTGGTCCAGAATTTTCTTGAGCTCAGGCTCTCCGCTTATTCTCAAGACCTGGGTCAGCGCAGTGAAGAGGTACATCGCCCTCACCGAATGTCCGTCGGCGTCATGCTGGTCGCAGAGCGGCTCGTGTCCCTGAAAATAGTCGGGATCGAAGGATTTGGTCATTGGAAAGTCGAACCCAAGCGGTTTCTGGTTTATAAAGCGTTCCGGATACCGGCCACGCACATCCAGAAAGTGCCTTGCCATGCGAGCATACCGCGTCTCACCGCTGGCTTCGGCCAGGCGCATAAGGGCCAGCTCGATTTCGGGATGGCCGCAGCAGTCTTTCCCGTGGGGCCCTTCGGGGCTGAACTCTGCAAGGACACAGTCTGCATATTTCATCATGATCTCAAGAAAATGCCGTTTGCCGGTGCTCTTGAAATGGGCGACTGCGGCTTCTATCAGGTGGCCGCCGCAATACAACTCGTGGCCCCAGGCCATGTCTGTCCATCGTTTATCTGGAGCCTTGAGGGTAAACCAGGTATTGATATAGCCGTCGCTTTGCTGGGATGCTCCGATCAGACGGATGGCTTCCTCGATCTGCGCCTCCAGATTCGCGTCCGGATTATTGACCATGCTGTAACAGGCGGCTTCAATCCATTTCCCGACATCGCTGTCTTGGAAGATAGTGCCGCCAAACTGGCCCATGGTCTCGTCCTGCGACGAGATCGTCCCGTCTGGATAGCCAAGGAGGCCGCAGCAGGCGGTCTCGTCCGATTTTGCTTCGTTGCTGTTCTGTGATAGAGTGCCGGTAAACTGGCCCTTGGCCCCTCTTGCGACGAGGCGGAAATTTTCCAGGGCATGCGAGGGTTCGGCGTCGGGGATCTGGTCGTTCAGGGCCTTCCACTGGTAGGGGAGCATGACATCTGCCACCAGTCGGGTTTTTTTCAGCCAGAAGCCACCCGACAGCCGGATATTTCGAAGTTCGAGTGCTTGTTGTTTCATGGTTCGCTTTCCTTATTTTATGTGTGATGCTCTTCCGCGGGCTCAGGCTTTCAGGCCCGACAATGCGATTCCCTCGACGAAATATTTCTGGCAGACCAGAAAGATCGCGACTACGGGAGTGACGGTCAGCGTGCAGATCGCCATGATTGCGCGGTAATCGGTGCCGAATCCGGAGCGGAAATTGGCCAGTCCCTGGGAAATGGTATTGTTGTCGCTGGAGTTCAGGTAGAGAATAGGCCCCATCAGGTCGTTCCAGTTGAATACGAAGGTGAATAGTCCGACGGTTATCAGCACCGGCTTGATCAGGGGCAACAGGATGATCGTCATTACCTGGAGATGTGTCGCGCCGTCTATCAGGGCCGCCTCATCAAGCTCGCGGGGAATGGTTTTCAAGAATTGCCGTGTCAGGAAAATATTAACTCCGCCTCCTCCGAGAAAGGGCGGAATGATCAGAGGCCAGAATGTGTCGATGAGTCCCAGGTTTGCCCAGCCAACGAAAATGGGGATGATGGTGCATGCCATGGGCATGAGCATCGAGGTGATGACGCAGCTGAACAGAAAATCCTTACCGAAAAATTCCAGGCGCGCGAACGCGTACGCGGCCATGGATGAGGTAATCAACACGCCGAAGACCGCCGGGAAGGTGATCAGCATTGTATTCAGGAAATAGCGGTGAAAGGGAAGCAGAGTGAACGCGTTCGCGTAATTCTCGAAGTGCCATTCAGATGGAAGGAGGCGCGGAGGATACTGGAAGATTTCTGCGTTCGACATGAACGACGAGCGCAGCATCCAGAAGAGCGGGAACAGGCTGAGCAATCCCATCACGGCGACGAGGGCGGTGACCAGGGAGTTGTATTTGGTGGTTGCTTTCATGATGCTGTTGAATCTCCTTCGAAGAACTGGCGGCTGCCGGTGAGGCGGAAAATGACGATCGTCAGCAGGCCGATAAAGGCGAACAGGATGACCGACAGCGCGGAGGCGTGGCCCATCTGGTTGCGCTGGAATCCCTCTCGCCAGATAAGGTAGACCATCGTCAGCGTGGAGCTGTTGGGGCCTCCCTGTGTCAGGACGTACGCAGGGCCGAAATTCTGCATGTTGGCGATTACCGCCATCAGGAAATTGTAGAAAATTATCGGGGACATCATGGGCAGCGTGACGTGGCGGAAC
>JAYVSC010000105.1:0-3488 GCA_043775705.1 Spirochaetales bacterium
AAGACGATGCTGTTTACCGGAATCTGTCCGAGGGTAAATCCTGCAAGAATCAGGGGTATGTTCTTTTCCATGGCTATTTTGAGTGCCATATTGTTGACGATCGATATGCATGACTGGCAGCCCGACGAAATGCGGCGTGCGGTAGACCGTGCGTACAGCTGCCTGGTCAAGCTTGTCTTAATTATCCGGGAATAGATTACTTTTGAGGGTTTGAAAAATATCTGGTCGACCCCGAGCTTCTCGACCACTGTCTGTATGTTTTTGAACGCGAGGGGTGAAAGAAATCCGTTGTCTAGGGTGAAGGAAAGAACCCGGAGCCCGTATTGCTGAACCGCTTTCATCAGGGTATAGGTCGAGTCTTTGCCGCCTGAATAGCACAGGACTGCGTCGTACTCACTCTTTCCCTTTACTCGTTCGATAAGGGCGGCGGCTTCCTTTCGCCCTTCCTCGATCGACTCATCCGTGGTTATCCCTATCATTTCATCGCGGCAGAAATTGCACACCCCGGCTGAGTCAAATTCTATAGCAGGAAACGAGGATGACAGTATGCAGCGGGTGCAGCGGATTTCAGCCATGGAGTTTCCTCTCGATATAACCGCTCATTTTGATTAGGGACCCGAAATTGTTCCGGTTCATCTCCGATTCGTCGGTTATTATGGAATGTTTTTTCTTGATATGGGTTGCAATCTCGACTAGGCCGAAAGAATCGATAATACCTTGATCGACGAGTGATTCATCCATGATAATTTCGCTTTCATCAACGAGGAAATTTCTGGTAACGAAATCGACAAGATCTCTTTGAATTTCTTCCCTATTCATTCTGTCTCCTGTATATCTATCGTGCACAGTTTTGTATCAAGCTGATCGGCTTGCGGATTGCGAATCCAGTATTCCGCCATCTGCGCCGAGAGTATAAAGCATACAAGCATATTGTCCCTGTATCCGATCCCTTCCATCCCCCGTCTCTTGTACTTGAACAGGAGGCGTTCCACCATTTTAGAGTCAAATATACCATACTTTTCGATAGTTGTGGAATCCAGAAACGGTGCGGAGTTTTTTGTGGGAACACCGTCCCTGATGAAGGAAACGAGATCAGGGGCCATATACGGCCGCTTCGGACGGTTGGTAATGGCAGCGGGAAGTACGTCCTTGAAGGTATCCTTGAGGAGGAATTTCTGCTGGTATCCGTTCAGTTTCCATTCGGCAGGCAGATTGAAAGCCCATTCGACAAGCTCGCGGTCAAGAAAGGGATAGCGACCCTCAACGCCGTGGGACATGGACATTCTATCCCCCTGACTTGAAAGGAGATATCCCTCAAGAAGGGTTTTCATTTCCAGAAACTGATTCCGCTTGAGGACCGGCCAGTCAAGCACATAGGAGGGAAGATCCTTCACGAGGCGCGACTCGATGTCATCGTCGGAAAGGGCCGTTTTCCAGTCTTTGTGCAGGTATTTTTCAAGAATTCGGTTGTTGTGCATACGAATGGCCAGTCCTGCCGAGGGTCCGTTTGTCTTGCCGAGGAAACCCTCATAATACATGCGCATGAATCCGGCGTTTCCCTCTTCCGAATAGTGCTCAAGGTGAGGATAGAGCTGTCCCAGAACTTTTTGTATTTCTTCAGCGGATGCCCCGTTTTCCCATGCTTCAAGGAGCTTTATTTCTTTGAATACATCATACCCGCAGAGAATCTCGTCGGCTCCTTCCCCGGTCAGCACCACCTTGATGTTTTCCTTTCGGACGCGCTCCGACAGTACAAAGAGTGGAACCGGTGCGGTACGAAAAACGGGACGCTCAAAATGGCGACTGGCCTCGAGAAAGCGCGCATCGATCGTGTCGCTCGATATCATTTCCGAGAAATGCTCGGTTCCAAGGTCTTTTACCATGAGCTGTTGATATGATCCTTCATCATAGGACGGATCATCGAAGGTGACGGAAAAGCTCTTGAACCGGTCTCCCTTGATTTGTTTTGCAAGGTAGGAGGTAACCGATGAATCAATGCCCCCGCTCAAGTAGCAGCCGACCGGAACGTCGGACCGGAGGCGCATCTTGACCGAGGTTTCGAGCATTTCACGGAAGACATGCCCGGCCTCTTCATAGGTTTTGGGTACTTCAGGCGGTTTTTCCCCGAGACGGTAATAAAAGTCCTGTTTCTTGATGAGTCCTTCTGCTGAAAAAAGCACCCACGATCCGGGTCGGACGGAGCGGACCTCATTAAAGACAGTCTCGTCGTCCAGGGTATTCCAGAATAGTCCGTGAACGAGCAGGGCTTCATGGGCCCAGGTACGGTTGACGAAGCCGCTTGCGTCGAGGGCTTTCATTTCCGAGGCAAAGAATACACGCGTTCCGTTTATTGAATAGTACAGCGGTCGTACTCCGTAATGGTCGCGGACGGCTAGGAGTTCTTTCTTTTTTTTATCCCAAAAGAGTATGGCGAACTGTCCGTTGAAACGCGCGAACGCGGCCGTTCCCCATTCCTCTATTGCCTTGAGCGCGACTTCCGTATCGCTGTCAGTGAGAAAGCTGATGCCCCTGGAGAGGAGTTCCCGGCGGAGCTCGATATAGTTATAGATTTCGCCGTTGAAGGAAATGACGCTGCGCTCGGTCTCCATCGGCTGATGACCCGCTTTGAGGTCGATGATCGACAGTCTTGTGTGTCCGAGGGCCACACAAGGGGAAACATAGCGGCCCCATGCATCGGGTCCCCGGTGCATGAGGGTGGCCGTCATGCGGGAAAGGATATCCCTTTTTTCGTCCAGGTTGTCGCCGCTAATAAATCCTGTTATTCCACACATTTTTTCACCTGTTTTTTTTCGCGCGAGGCGTAGCCCTGCATCATTTGTTTCTGTTTTTTTACGCGATCGCTTATAGAGCCGTCAGTGGTGACTGCCCGCGGATTCGCATGAAACAGCTTTGACATTCCTGAGATAGTTGGATTCTGGAAAAGAGAGGCAACGGTAATTGAAATGCCGAAGGATTCCTCCAGGAGCCGCCTGAGGGCGAGAAGGCTCAGGGAACTGCCGCCCGCGTCGAAAAAACTCATGTGTGCATCGGTGCAATGTATGCCGAGGATCTGTGTCCAGAGCCTTGCGACCGGGATTTCTTCAACGTCGAGGGTGTGGCCGAATTCTTTGCCGGTCCGGGTTTCTGAAGCAACGGTATCGGCAAGCGCCTTGCGGTCCATCTTGCCGTTTTCGTTCACTGGAAAGGACGGGATGCGGACAAAGTGCTCCGGGATTGTCCCTTCGCTCAATTTCGCTTTCAGACTCTCTCTGACGGCAGGACCGTCCGCATTTTGTCCCTGCTTTACCGTATAGTAGGCTATGAGACATTCGAGTCCTGAGTGAGTCTTTCCCTTTTTGACTATCACATTGTCCACGCCATCGAACTCGCGTATGCAGGTTTCGATTTCCCCGAGCTCGATGCGGACTCCGCGGATCTTTGTCTGTGTGTCCTGTCTTTCCATGTATTCTATGGTTCCATCAAGGGCG
>JAYVSC010000106.1:0-68927 GCA_043775705.1 Spirochaetales bacterium
CGGTTCTCCCGCAATGGCGTCGCCATGGATACTGGCTGAAAGGAGAACTGTGTTTTCGGTTGTGCCGAGCTTCAGCATTGCCCGGTCGCGTTTTCCGGTGACGTCATAAAGGAGTGTTTGCAGCGCCGGTCCCTGGGTAACCAGTGAAGACTCGAATACTTCCTGCGTTTCGATGTTTTCCGCATATACCACCGTCAGGGTTTTTCCCTCATCGGTTTTTGCGGTATATCTCGCCGCATATCCGTCTTCCTCGATACCCCGTTTGGTTCCGTCCACGACGAAAGGAAATGTCGCGCTCAGGTCGGCAAGGTAGATAACCGGTACGTCCTTGTATCTCCACAGTTCACGACCCACCAATTCCCGGTATCGTGTCCACTTGAGGCGGAGCGTATTCCGATACTGGTCAAAAAGATCGTAAATGCGTATATGGGTCACGTTCGTATTGTCGAAGGTAAATTGAACCGCTTCATCGGAATACACAAACACGAGCGGTTTTTCAGGTGCCGTCTCGATATGCGCGTCATAGAAAAAGGCAAGGGATGAAAGTTCCTCCCACACCGTCCCGCTCAGTTTCACGTACGGGAGATATTCAGTGACGGTTGAACAGTCGATGTCGTCCACCCCAAGGCCGGCCCGCTCGGCGATCCGGTGCACCAAAGAAAATCCGGCGTTACCCTTGTCGCAGATGACGCAATGGACAAGCACCTCGTCATTTGTCCAGTCCCTGTTCTTGTCTGTTTCCTTCAGCTTTTGTGAAAGATCAACCAGACCAAGTTTTGTTATCCAGTGCTTCGATCCGGTTGCCGTCTGCTGGAAGCCGTTGTCGTCCACATAGAGGCTGAACCGTTTCACAAAAGCCAAATCCTTACCGGCGCTGTAGGACACAAAAACCTGAACGCCGGGCCTCAGATAACCGAGTCCGTCCGCCTGCTTCTCCCCGTTGTATTTGTTGTACGCGGGCCTGTACGCTTCAAAAAAACGTGGGCAATAGGTCCCGAGCGTATTGTCCAGTTCCAGTGTTGCCCGGGTCACCGTACCGCCGGTTTTCTCCTGTAGGGATGTCACCGTAAGGGAGACAACATCAAATTCCGGAATGGTCACCTCAGCGCCGGTTCCGGTAAAGTCGAAGGAAACCTGTACGCGCACCCTGTTCCGCCGGTCTTTCAGCCGTTCGGCAAGCGTGTCGTCAATCGAGTAAAACTTCATGCTGCGCTGACCCATTCACCCTTGTCATTGCGTATTTCAATCACGAAATTTCCGTCGACCCGGTATCGCCTGAAAATGAGTATCTCCTCGGCGTTGTCGGTTTTAGCGTAAAATGAAAGAAGGTTCAGATTGGTGCAGGTAAACCGTATGCGGTCACCGAAAGTCAGGGTAACGGCGTCAAGGTTTCTCAAATTGTTCAATACGTGGGTTTCGCTCAGGCAGTAATGGAGCTGGAGGACGGTTGTCTCGCAGTTTCCGGTCTTGCGGGTCAGGGAAAACCGGTATATGCCGCCAGGTACTTCATCCCCAATTTTCAGGTTTCCTTCCAGGTACCGGTATGTCGGTTTCTGCACCCATGCAATGTCAGGGGTATTGTATTCCCAGTCTTCCGCTTCCAGTCCTTCAACATCAAGGCGGATATACACAGCTTCGTCCAGCTCTGCCCGTATCTCGAAACCGGTAAGGGCAAGGTTGCGGTACTTCCGCTTTTCTTCCACTCGGTTCATGTAAAAACTGAAAGGAACTATCTCGCCTGTATCAAGCACGCCTGCAAGTGGAAAGGCCGATTCGTCCGAAACTCGGGTAACGACACAGCCCAGTATCTGCATGCCGGACTTCCCGGAAGGCACATATTCCAGGGGCATCACATAGCCGACCAACGGATCAAGCCGGGCTTCTTCCGGCTCTTCGCGCAAGGTTTCAAGGCTATACGGCAATGCCGTCAACTCGCCAGCGCGGACAAGGGTTAGGCTGCATTCGGACCCAAAGATATACATGGTGTGCCTCCGTGGGTATAACCGTACCAGAGTTCACCCTTCACGCGGATGGCTGTTTTTGCGAAAGATTTAAGGGGTTTTTCGTAAAAATGCGATGATTGGGAAGGATTTAATACAGGTCTTCAAGTCAATTGATCAAAGGAAAGAGATTTTGCGATATCATCCAATCAGCACGAACCGTTCATCATCGCTTCATATATAACGTGTATCATATACTCGAATACACTGGAAAAAAGCAGTCCATCGGTATCAAGGAGCAAACATGTTCAATAATTTGTGTTCACGTTTTTCGTCAACCTACGGGTTTGGAGGTATAGGGATGGGTATTTTCATGGTTATTATCGCCGTAGTCGCGATAATTCTGGTTATACGAGTACTGGATTCGAATCGCGGTAAGGGAATATCCGGAGAGTCAACACCTCTTGATACCTTAAAAAAACGATATGCAAAGGGCGAAGTGACAAAAGCGGAATTTGATGCTATTAAAGCAGATTTGAAGGAATAAATGACATTAAGACCAGAGCTGCTCTATTGACAGCTCTGGTTTTGATCCCTATATTGTTTAATAGTTGCTAAACAGTATTTTTTCTGTACGACAGGAGAACACAGGTGTCCGATCTTTTTGTTTATCATGCGGAGATATGCAAGACGTTTGCTAATCCACGAAGGCTCGAGATAATCGACTCCCTTCGGGATGGCGCGGAGCTGACGGCGTCCGCCCTTCTGGGAAAAATGGCAATCTCAAAATCGAACCTCTCCCAGCACATGGCTGTCCTCGTACAGGAGGGCATCGTTGTTCAGCGCAGGGAAGGCATAAGCGTCTACTACAAACTATCCGACAAGCGCATCACGAAAGCCTGCGATCTTATGCGGGAGGTTCTTATCGACAAGCTCAGTAAGCAGTCCGCCCTGCTCGAGACATTCGAAAAAAAAGGAGCGCAGAAATGATTTATATGGACTACAACGCGACGACGCCCATAGCTCCGGAAGTTGCTGCGGCAATGCAACCGTTCATAACCGACTGGTTCGGAAATCCTTCAAGCACCCATGAACACGGCGTGAAGGCGAAAACCGCTCTCGACGCCGCGCGCAATCAGGTTGCGTCGCTTATCGGCGCAAAACCGGGCGAGATTCTTTTTACAAGCGGCGGAAGCGAAGCAAACAACACGGTTCTCAAAGGTGTCGCACATACTCACTCTGCGAAGGGAAGGCACATTATCATTTCGCAAATTGAACATCCCGCGATACAGAAGCCCTGCGAATTTCTGGAAAGGAACGGCTATCGTATAACTCGGCTTCCAGTGGATAGAGACGGAATCGTTTCCGTTCGCGATCTGGAAAAGGCATTTTCGACCGATACGATTCTTGTTTCGGTCATGCATGCCAACAACGAAACGGGATCGATTCAGCCGATTGCGGAAATCGGGGCGCTCTGCCGGCAAAGGGGCATACTCTTCCATACCGACGCATCTCAGTCGGTCGGGAAAATTCCCGTGAACGTCCAGGACATGAACGTCGACTTTCTCACGATTGCAGGACACAAACTCTATGCGCCGAAAGGCATCGGCGCGCTCTACATCCGCGATGGACTAATCATTGAGCCGCTCATCCACGGGGCAGGACAGGAAACCGGAAGGCGGGCCGGAACCGAGAATATCATCTTTGACGTAGCGCTTGGAAAGGCCTGCGAACTTGCTCGTGGTTTACCAGATATGGCGCGAATCGGTTCTCTGACGGAAAAATTGTACGCAGGAATTAGAAGAGCATTCGGCGATCGAGTCAAGATCAACGGACACCCGACGCTTCGCCTTCCCAATACGCTTTTTATCAGCTTTTTCGGCCAAACACTCGGCGAATTGCAGTCCGCCTTGGGCGATACCGCGGTTTCTACGGGGTCAGCCTGTCACTCGCATTCGGCCGAGCTCTCGCCCGTATTACAGGCAATGGGCACGGCGACCAATCGGCCCTTCACGGCCATCCGGTTCAGTTTAGGCCGCTATACGACGGAGAAAGAAGTCGACACGGTGCTAGAGCGCCTCTCGTCGATGACGCAATCATAGTATTTTTATTACGGAGGTTTTTATGAAGATCGGAATCATCATCGAGACGAAAGAATTCGAAAAGGCATGGAATGCATTTCGCTTCGCAACGACGGCGAAGAAAAACAACCATGATGTCAAGGTTTTTCTAATGGGCGAAGCCGTCGAGTGCGAAGGTTTGGTTCATGAAAAATACAATGTCGACGAGCAGCTCAAGAACTTTATCGCTGCAGGAGGCGAGGTCCTCGCCTGTGGAACGTGCCTCAAATCACGGCAGAAAGACGGAACGGAAGCCTGCCCGATGTCGACAATGGTTGATTGCCTCAAGGTAGTGGAATGGTCGGAAAGGATGGTGACATTTTGAAAGTAGGTATAATTCGATGTCAGCAGACTGAGGACATGTGCCCGGGAACTACTGACTTCAAGGTCGCTTCTGACGGAAAACTCGCTTTTGCGGATACAGGCGCAAGCGAAGTAATCGGATTTGTTTCATGTGGGGGATGTCCCGGAAAACGCGCAATCCCGCGCGCAAAAATGCTCGTTGAGCGGGGAGCCGAAGTGATTGCCTTCGCGTCTTGCATTTCCCGGGGAAACCCCATCGGCATTCCCTGTCCACATTTCGCGATGATGAAAGAAGCCATAATCAAGAAAGTCGGTCCCGAAATAAAAATTCTGGATTATACACATTGAGTTGTGCTAGTTCACGGGGTATGCCTCTTGGCGCTTTCCGCGCGAAGGGGCAGGTATGTTGCTTTTATGTCTTTTTTACCACATAGGTGAACTCTTCGTTGTGCCATACCCTGGTAAGGGTTCCCTCTTTTTCCATTTCCAGCAATTTTTCCGAAACCAATTCCAGAGGAAGCCTTACATTGGCCATGATTTCAGTCTGTTTGAGTCCCGCACCATTTTGTGCCAGCATTGAACAAACAAGAGCCTCAAAGTTTTCAAGAGTTTGTTTCTGGTCATCAGTGAAAGTAGAAGTCTTTTCATTATTACGATTCTGAAAATATCGGTATATCGCGAGACCAATAAATATCAGTATAATAATAATTACGGCGATTGGAAGAAACGAACCGTTTCCTCCAAACATACCTGAGTAAAAGTAACCATGTCTCATATCACCATCCTTTTTTGTTGTGCCCCCTACGATGACTTTTCGCAGGGGCAAAACGAATGTATATTCCCAACCGTCTGATATTGTACATAATTACCGGTATGCAGAATAAACCTGCTATTTATTAAGCATAAATCATGCCAAGTTGTTTGTACACAATATCATTTTATTCCATAAGGTAAGTTATTACCCAGTAAGCAAATAGATTTTCTCAATTGTATTCCAAAGTGTTTCCGGTGTATTTATTTCCCATTTGATAGTTTTTCGGGTTAAAACTGCTCAATCAGGTTTAATAATCAATCGTTCTTTTGCCATGAGGTGTTCTGCGCATGGTATCAATCGGTACTTGCGTATTGACTGTAACTATTACTTTTAAGCTGTATTATCGTATGAATGATATAATATTTGTGTACATATATTAAAAATAAATGCCATTTTGTCAACATTTTGTTGACTGTATTATAATGGCATACTATACTTTGCTTAAGGGAAGGAGCAAAGGATGAAAAACGTCACGTTCAAAGAAGTTGGGTATAATATTCAACAGCTTTTGGATGAAAGGGGTATGACTCAGCAAGCCCTTGCTGATAGTCTCAAAATTTCCAGACAAGTAATGAATAAAATCATCAGCGGTGCGAAGGCGATTAATGTCGCTGAAATTTCCCGTATCGCGGAAGTATTGAAAATTTCCGTAGACAATCTGCTCTCGCCTGCGCCCAAAGCGACAGAAGTCCAGGCATTCAGCTTTATGGGTAAAATTTCCAGCGATACGACCCGTGCTAAGATTTCCTCGTTAAATGAGGTGATAAAGGAAATTCTTCTGTTGGAGGAAATTGCCGATGCCTGAAAAGAGCGGCAAAAAGAAGCTCAGCGCCGAGGAATGCAAGATCGCGGACGATCTTGCGTACAATAAAACGTCTGAATATAACAAGCACAACGACATTCTCGGCGAGCAGATATTCAATATCTTGAGTAAGAATAGTCGAGTTCTTTTTTATCCGCTGGAAGATGATGATGTCTGGGGATTTTTCGAGAAAATCGGCGGCAATACCTTCATTTGCATCAATACTTCAATTGAATATGACAAACAGGTTTTTGTGGCAGCACATGAACTGTATCACCTTTGGTTCAACCATCCGGAGGACCTTATTCTGGCAGCCGAAATCGAGGAAACGGATCCGGCCATTTCTATCAATGAATTGATGGCTAACCGTTTTGCGGCCGCTTTTCTTGTACCTAAGATGCTGTTGTTGCAGGAAATTGAAGCGAATAAAATCGATGACACGAATATAGATATCCCCGATATTGTCCGTCTCGCGCGCATATTTCTTGTGCCGTATCGGACGATGGTCAAGCGTCTTTGCGAAATCAAAAAAATTACAGAAACCAAACAGGATATCTTTCTTCAGCTGCCCGAAGACCAAATCGATATCTGGCGCACCCGTTTGGGTCTTGCACTTATTGAGCGCACCAACTTGATATCGCTTGATGTCCTGATCGATAAAGCGCTATCATTATTCGACAAGCAACTGATCACGCGCGAAAAGCTTGAATATCTTTTATCTTTCGCGAAGACAACGCCAGAGAAAATGGGCATCCCGAATGAACAGGAATACGTCCGGCCATCAGACGATGAGCTGCAGGCAATAATGGAGGAATAACCAGATTGCATTATCAGCAGATTATCGTCGATGCGGATTTATGTATTAAAATTGGCGGAAGCGAGAAGTTTCCTTTTTTATATGATATTCTCCCGTTGCTTGCTGATAAATCTTTAATTCATAGAGTGGTTTATGACGAGATTCGTATGCCTCAATCCGCGAAAAATCAGGTTGATTCTTTGATCAAGAAAGGTAAAATGGAGATTGTCGATGATGCGTCTCTATCACCGATGGAGCGTTCTTTTTATGCCGCTACTTTTAAGACGCTTGCCGAAGTAATGGTAAATCCGGCATTGCCGAATAAAAACAAGGGCGAGATTTGTTCTCTGTCGTATGCAAAAACAAAATCAATACCCATCTTTGCAACGGATGAACGGGATCTCCAGCCGATTATCGACTCTAGGTTGAACACGGGAATTGACGATATCAAATGCCTGAGGATTATTGATCTTGTGGCTCTTTTCAAGTCAGGAGCTGTTCCCGGTATTTCACGGAAGAAGGCAAAAGTTTTGTGGGCAATTTCAAATAAAAATAAAGACACTTTTGATAATGAAGTTTGGCCGGTTTAAGTGAAAAAATGATTTGCACTTTTTATGTGATTTAGTTAGTTATCATTGGCTTAAGGTTGTTTTATTTGAAAACGGAGAGTCTGATTTTGATTATTCTCATATAATAAACTCTCTGGTACTCCGGTTAATTCAAGAAAACATTCCTCTGATATCCCCAACGAATCAATCGCTTCTCGTATAGTTAGTATCTTACTAGTTGCAAGTAGAGTAAATGCATCTTTAAGCAATGATGGCACTTCCATCGGAATAGTATCATCGAGAATTTCATTTTTTTTGCCACCAGCGGTTTGATTCAACTGAATATTGATGTAGGTGTTTTGATTAGCATTAATAATTCCCAAACTTTGCAAACGCATACCAATAGCGGCAATTGATACTTTCCACCTCGCCTTCAAATGTACAAGAGCAGTCATCGAATTCGAAAAATATTCTGAACTGAAAGATTTACGAGGTAGCAGGAAAGCTCCTGCAAAATAGTTCGCTTGCGCTTCGATGCGCTTATGCATTTCTTTATCAAGCAAATCATCTTCTGATAAAGTTGCATGAAGAGCGAGATGTCCAAGTTCATGGGCTAAATTATATCTTCTTCTCACACAGGATCGATTATTATCACTGAGTAAAATGATAGGTTGTTTTTCTCTCCAAGTAGAAAAAGCATCAAGTCGGTGATCGAGCACTGCAGTAGAAATTAAAATACCATTGTTTTCAAGAAATTGAATAAGATTAGCTATCGGGCCATCTCCCATCCCCCATTTTCTTCGTGTTGTTTCTGCAATATTTTCAATTTCTTCCTTTGTAATTTTTTTGTAGTCTACTTCAAAAAATGGAACATTCGGCGCAGTGAATGAAACATATGGCGAAAGCGAATGAAATATATCATATACTAAATCTTCATATCGCTCACCTTGTGTTCGTGCAACTTTTGTTGCAGATGTTAGCTTTCGAAATGTCACAGGTGATGAACGGATACTTTGATCATGCGCTCTTTTATTAAGAAAAAAAGTAACAGGAAATTGTGTAATAGAAGCTATCTGAAAAAGAACTTCTGAAGATGGGTTTATTTTATTTTTCTCATAAGCAGAAACGGTTGCGTTTTGCACACCAAGTAATTCTGCTAATGTCGTTTGAGAGTATCCCTTTATTTCTCTTGCTTCCTTTATTCTTTCACCGTAAACACTGTTTTCTTTAAGTTGCATAACCGGTAATCCTTTCAATTTTCGGCATAACATTTCTCTGAAGTTGTGCAACTTCTTCATCAGTTGTATCGACTTGGACCAGAAGATTATTCAAGGATACATAGGCATACCAAGATGAGGTATTCAAGCTTTCAGGCATACCGATACCGGCGAAAGGAACTCCATGTTTATCAATTCCATGTATTAAAATGACATAAGGTAAAGAGGTGTTTTGACTCGGATAGAGTTCTTCAAAAAGAACTGGATTCCCTTGTGACAATTTTTGTCTATACAAAGCAACTCTCGGGATAGCTTTATCCTTTCTGACTCTACTTGTTGTCAATATACATTTATTTTTTAGTATTACTTCAAGATAAGTATATGAACGATTGGAGTTCATACTAGATATGCAAGTAACGTTCGGTAACGTTGAAATTTGATAAGCTATAGATTCTTCAGTAAAAGCATGAAGGATTGACGCTTTAATTTGCTTTCCAGAATTTTTTACAAGTGCCGGGTATTGTTCTAAAGTTTGGGTATAAACCTTGAACCCTTTCATTATTGCATTACCAAATAGTTGACACAATTCATCTGATAAAAAACTAGTTATTTCCATAAATATCATTTTACATATTTTCGTGAAAATGTCAATTAATTTCAGTAAAATATACAAAAAATTAATTTATTATATGTTTTATGAAGTATATCTCAGTTATAATACAAATTAGCTGAATCTGTACTAATCTAGCCTAGCACGAACCGTGCTTTTTCATTTCGCAACATTTCATAGGGGCTGACCATTGAAACCCCCATTCCAATGCAAACATCGGGAATTTTTATTCTTTTTACCGAGCCGGACGGTCTTTCATGTGTTACGACGGTAAAACCACTCATAATTGCGTGTGCAATCAAATAATAATCAGCTACCTGAAAAAACGTATTCTGTGCAGCACTCTCATAACTCTGTCCTGCCACCCACGTACTTACCGCTGTAAGGGTTTTTATCATTTCAGAAGTAAGAGGAAGAAAAAAACCCTTCGCACGAACACTTGCCCAAGTTGCAAGCTCGTCGTCGCCGGCTATCAATTCATCGCCGACCTTTTCGATACTGTACACTTTACCGCTGGAGTTTTCATCGATAAGCCAATTCCAGAAAGCCGGGCAAAAGTCGAATCCATAATGGAGATTCTTTGCCTGAATGAAAATGTTCGCATCCAAAAGATAGGCCATTTCAGAGTACCCCCAGGGAATGTCCCAGTTGTTTGAATGTTTCTATTTTGGAAAAACCGAGAAAATGAAATGCATCCCGGTGAAGGGTTTGTCCTTCCAATGTGCTGATGATCAGTGCCCGAGTAAAGCGTTTGCTTGCCCGGGCTGCCTGTGTCAAGTAAAAATCTCCTCCGCTTTTTCGCGGTATATTTCTCAGTTTTTCTTCCTCTTGAAAATATAGTTTCCAAAATTGTTCGGAGGAGAGATAGTTTGCATCCCGAAGGCGGCGAAGAATGACCAAAGTACTTACCTTAAAATAGCGAGCGAGCGAGGAAATCTCAGAATCGATCGGCATCGAACTATTAAATATTTGTCGAAGATTTATTATTGGTACAAGAATTTCTGCCGCGACTTGATTGCACCATTTTTCGGTCTCATTGTGCGTTTCATTTTCCGTTGGTATGTCCGAAAGTCCAGTAGATCCAAGCCAAATATGAGCTAGTTCATGAGCAAGGGTAAACATCTGGGCTGCCTTCGTATCGGAGCCATTAATGAAAACAAGAGGAGCAAGGCCGTCGGCAAGGGCAAATCCCCGGAATTCCTGTGGATCCAAATGGCGATAATTGTTGTTAAGTACCACACCGCTACACATGACCAAAATACCCGCTTCATCAGCATGATTGATGCTAGAGCGAAGGGCGTCTGTCCAAGTGGGATATTTGCTCCGCTTTTCCAGATCAAGTCCGATTGTATTCCGTATATCAGAGGCAGTTGTTTCTATATCACTGCGAATTGTAGCCGTTCCGACAAATTGAAGAGAGCTTTCACCTGTATCACGGGCGAAATCGCGGTACCATTCCTGTCTTTGCTGGCAGATATAAATGGTTTCAAGCAGATCAGGACTTGGGCGAGCAAATCGGTTGTTTGCTATAGTCCGAAAGTCTGGAATGGGGAGATTTTCAACCGGGGGTTCAGCTAACAGAAGGTATCCGATCGGGGTATGAGTATAGGAAGCGTAATCCTCAAGCTGTTTTATAGTTGGTAGGGCAGTTCCGCCTCTCCATTCGTTCAGTTTAGGAAAGCGAAGATTGAGGATATCAGGGTCAATTCCAGATCTTGCACCTGCCCAGTCGAGAAGTGTTGATTTTACGGTGACACGAATACTCATAAATTTCCTTCCTCATAGAGTATACATCTATGTTTCGGCTCCTGAAAAGGGGTGTTTTCTAGTCGTTGAACCGGACTTTGATAGTCAATTTTACTTTTTTGGTATAGAATTACTTTATTAGCAGAAAATATTGAATAAAACGTTTTTTGGAGCCCCTATATGCCTACTTTGAACTGGATCGGTAAAGAAAAGGTTATAAATCATCATCTTGACGTACCATTTCGCACGCTGGCTCCTCAATATACTTTCGGCGATGCCGAAGCAGCGAAAGAAAATCTTATTATCCACGGTGATAATCTCGAAGCACTTAAATCCCTTCTCCCGCAATATGAGGGCAAAGTAAAGCTGATCTATATTGATCCACCCTATAATACCGGCAACGAGGGCTGGGTATATAACGACAATGTCAACGATCCCAAGATCAAGAAGTGGCTCGGGGAAGTAGTCGGCAAGGAAGGCGAAGACCTCTCCCGCCACGACAAATGGCTCTGCATGATGTACCCGAGACTAAAATTATTACATAAATTGTTGAGCGAAGATGGAAGCATCTGGATTTCTATTGATGATTCAGAACAAGCTAATTTAAAATTATTGATGGATGAAATATTTGGTGCTCGAAACTTTATAGCAAATGTAATTTGGCAACACAGCATTCAGGGTAAAGGTTATGCAGGTTCTTTTTCGCTACATCATAATCACACAGTAGTTTTTTGCAAAACATCAACTTTTTCACTAGGCCAACTCGAAAGAACAGAAGAAAACAATATTAATTACTCAAACCCAGACAATGATCCTAAAGGATCATGGAGAAGTGGCGATGTCAGAAATGGTCTATTTCGTCCTAATTTGAGATATGACATACCAACACCATCAGGGAAAAAAATATCACCACCAGATAATGGATGGCGTTGGAGCAAAGAAACCTTAGCCAAAAAAATGTCGACTGGAGAAATTTACTTCTCAACCGATGAAACTAGAATTATTAGAAAAATTTACCTTGCGGACCAAGAAGGTCGAGTTCCTGAAACAATTTGGTTTGGTAATGATTCAGGCACAACACGTGAAGCGAATGCAGAATTAAAAGAAATTTTTTCCGAATCTCCCTTTCCAACTCCCAAGCCAACTAGACTTATCAATCGCATTCTACAAATTGCATCCGATCCCGACTCCATCATTCTCGACTCTTTCGCCGGCTCTGGAACAACTGCACATGCCGTGCTCAAATTGAATCAGGAAGATGGGGGAAATCGGAAATTCATCATGATTGAGATGGAAGAGTATGCAGAAACCATCACCGCGGAACGAGTCCGGAGAGTTATTACCGGTTATGGCGCGGAAGGGAAGGAAGTTAATGGAACAGGCGGTGGATTTTCTTATATTACACTTGGACCGACAATCTTTACAGCCGAAGGCGAGTTGAATCCAGAAGTTGAGGAAAAGGCACTCAGACAATATATCTGGTATGCGGAAACAAAAAAGGCACTCCCGGTAAAAAAACAAAAGCATCAGTATTTACTTGGATCTGCAATTGGGGTTGCATATTACTTTTATTACATGAAGGGAGAAGAAACAACCCTTGATTATGCATTCCTCAAAACTATTAAAGATAAGGAAGAACAGTACGTTATTTATGCTGATTCCTGTTCTCTGGATGCGGACTACCTCAAGTCGCGCAACATACAGTTCAAAAAAATCCCGCGTGATATCCCGAGGTATTGAAAATGGAACTTAAAAAATATCAGAAAACTGTCCTTGCCGATCTTGATGATTATCTCGTACACCTAAACAGCGCAGATTCGCTCCCGAATGCATTTCGCGACTATTGGGCTGACCGTCAGGTCAGGGTCGCAGTCGGCGAGCGTGCACTGAAACCATTTCGTGAAGTCATCAAGGGCGTGCCGTCTGTTTGTCTCAAAGTTCCAACTGCCGGGGGAAAAACACTTCTTGGCGTTCACAGTATTTATTCCTTTTTTCGATCACGACCATTAAACCAGTCAAAGGTAGTCGTTTGGCTCGTTCCGTCCCTCACAATTCTTGACCAAACCGCCCGTAACTTTCGGAATCCCGAACACCCATACCGAATGAAACTTGATTCACTCTTCAAGGGGCGGGTGCAGGTACTCACCAAAGATGAAGCGCTCTCGGGAACTGGCTTCTCGCCGGAAGCGGTTCGTACCATGCTCAACATCATCGTTCTGAGCTTTGATTCATTCCGCACGCAGAACAAGGACGGACGAAAAGTCTATCAGGAAAATGGGAATCTCGCGAACTTTGCTTCGTCATACACCATCAATAAAAGCATTCCAAATGCCGATCCTTCCTCGCTTGCGCAAATACTCAATACGCTGCATCCGATGGTTGTAGTCGACGAAAGCCATAACGCTGGATCCGATCTCAGTTTGGATATGCTCAAAAATCTCAATCCGGTATTTATACTGGAACTCACCGCTACCCCGCGCGACACGAGCAACATCATCAGTTATGTCGATGCCCTTGCCCTTAAAAAAGAACAGATGGTAAAATTACCCGTGGTTGTCTACAACAACCACGATACGAGCGAAGTCCTCTCAAATGCTCTTGCGCTCCGAAATAACCTGGAGCGCCTTGCCCTCGAAGAAGAAACCGCGGGCGGCTCCTATATCCGTCCACTTGTGCTTTTTCAGGCTGAACCGAAATCCTCTGGGGAAACAGTTACCTTTGCAAAACTGAAAGAAAAGCTGGTTGAATTTGGCATTCCCAAAGAACAGATTGCCATCAAGACAGCCGACGTAAATGAGCTTAAAAATGTGATTCTTGAAGACCGGGACTGTCCAATTCGTTACATCATCACGGTTAACGCCCTCAAGGAAGGATGGGATTGCCCTTTTGCCTATATCCTCGCAACTGTCGCCAATCGAACGAGTCCGGTAGATGTCGAGCAGATTCTAGGCCGTATCCTGAGGCAGCCCTATGTTCGCCAGCACAAGAAAGCGCTTCTCAATATGTCGTATGTTCTTACTTCCTCCGCCGCATTTATGGATACCCTCAAGAATATCGTAATTGGCCTCAACCATGCGGGATTTTCAAAAAACGATTACCGTATAGCAAACTCGCAAAGTGTAGAAATCGCTTCACCAAAAAATGCAAAGGATGAACAACCGCTTCCCGACCTTATCGATTTGATTACACCTCCGAAGGCCGGCAATACCGATACAAAACCGTCAACTGCAGTGGATGAAATCGAGGCGCTTGCCCTTGAGAGCGATGAGGATCTAGCAAATGTCATTGCGGAATCAGACAACAATCCGTCTGTTGGTCGTCCAAGCGAACTCAAGGAAGTACAAAACATGTTTTCCATCAAGCCACAATTCCGGGAAAAAGCTGAATCCATCAGGATTCCCCAATTTTTTGAGGATGCAGATGCAGGCCTTTTTAATGAGGAAAATGATAGTCGCAAATTAGTCAGTAAAGAATCCTTTTTGAAAGATTTTAAGCTCTCCAGCCAGGCATCTGACATATCGCTCGGCGGTACCGCTGCCGAAGCGTATAAAATAGACCTTAAAAGTTATGATGTCGGCGAATCAACTCCCGAATATGAACGAATGGACAGCCGCGAGTTGGATTCATTCGTTAAATTTCTGGATAGTCTTCCGCCGGAAGATCTGAAACGCGAGCTTCTTGCCCGCGTCTGGCCGGTTTTAAGCCGTTTCGATCATATCAAGGAAACTGACCTAAAAAAATATGTCTACCACGTCTTCGATTCTTTGTCCTCCGACCAGCTCGAAACCGTGAAGCAGAATCCCTATGCTTTTGCCGGTAAAGTAAAGCAAAAAATTAATGAATTATCGGATGCGTACGCAAAAAAATATTTCGATAACGCCTTTTCGGCAAACAAAATTACCACCAAAGAAAACTGGTCTTTCCGAAAAGAAATCGGCCCGCTCGATACGTTCTCCGGACTCCCGAAGTCTCTCTATCTTGAGGAACAGGAAGTAAACGGCTTCGAGCTTCGCGTCATAAATGAAATAGCGAATCTCGATACCATTCTCTTCTGGCATCGGAATATCGAGCGTAAAGGATTCTCTTTGAACGGCTGGTTCAATCATTACCCGGATTTCATCATCATCACCAATCGCGGAAACATCATCCTTCTGGAAACCAAAGGTGACGACCGAGATGGTTCCGATTCCGAGCGAAAACTGAAATTAGGCCGTGCCTGGGAATCCGCCGCAGGCCGCAACTACAAATACTTTATGGTTTTCGACCAAAAAGAACTCGAAGGCGCGTTCAAGCTAGATGATTTTATGGGAGTTATCAGGAAATTGTGATGATTTTATCACAACACCATTGCTTGCGGAATAAAACTATATTACCTTCAACTATTTTGTATACAAGTATGCAAAATTGGAGAATAAATCTATTTTTTCGGCGGACTGATTCGTTCCCAAGTTCGCCCCGGCTTCTGAGTCGGCGGTAAGGGTTTATCTCCCGGTTCAATAGTAACCTGCCGTGGTTTTGGTACATTGCCACCCTGAGGGCCTTTTTCAATGTACTCTCCTGGCCTTTTAGGATTTTCTCCTGGTTTCTGTGTAATTGCCATTTTAATCCTCCTGTTATCATTCATTTTTTGTTGTTCTCAACCTATTTACTAGATTCATTTTTTCATCATTTTATTGTAATGCTCTTCATAACCTGAAACAAAAAATAGAGCTTTGAAGGCGTCTCTAAACTCATCATAATCAAATTCCTTATAGTCAAATATATTTTGTCCTACAGAGTGCGACTCCCGATTTATAAAACGAATAAATGCTTGATATCGAATCGATGAAAACTCCGGCTTATTAAAAAGGGCATTTAATTCGCGCTTCTCAATAAAATTGATAAAATACTCAAGAATATTGCGCATGGAATTGGCAATCAAAGCTGCAGGCTGTTCAAGATCTCGAATTATGTACCAGTAGGCTTGATAGTCACTCTGGATCTCTTCGTACTTCATTTCTTTGAAAAAACTGCCCGTATTGTTTTTTGATAACCGAAAGAGTTTATGAGTAGTATTTCGTGTGTCATGGTTCGTATCGATTATTTCATAAAAGAAATAAAGGCTATGGGTAAAGACAAATACTTGCTCATAGTCATCAGACTTTAAAAATGTATTTTTAATCAGTCTTCCAATATTGAATACATAGATATGGGAGAGGCTTGAGATTGGATCATCGATTACAACTATTTTTCTTGTCGAAGTATCTTTTGTATCAGACCGTCCTCTACAAAGCTCTCGAAAGTATAAAAAGCTGATGATCATCTTTTCACCTTCGCTCAAGGTCTTGAAAGTCCGATCAACTTTCCCATTTCGGGAGATTTTATAGAAAGACTCTTGATGTTTGACAATACTGAAACTATCAATACCAAGTTCATTTAATCCTTCATTTATATTCTGAACTGCCTCATCTATATTAATAGTAGTTTTCTGTTGCAGAGTCATCTCATCTTGTAGTTTTCTTATTTTTCCATTAGCATCGTCAATCGAAACATCTAATGTTCGAATTTCTTGTTCAAGTGTCAAAATATCAGCAAAGTACTTCGCGATAGTCTGGTCATAATCAAAACGCATGATCTGCCAGAATGTTGTCCTTATTTTAGTTAGGGTCTCGGCTCTCTTTTTTACCCGTTCATTTTGAAATTTAACCTTCTCATTTATTTTCCCAATTAGATTGTTGAGTTTTTCTACCCCATCGACTGTCGAATCAAGAGCAACTACCTGACTTGGCTGTTGAATTTTCTTATTTATCATAAGCAAATTTTGTTCGACTTTACTGATAATATTTCGAAGGGCGAGTTCAATTTCAGTAATTTGTTCTTGTGCAAATACATTGATTTGAAAACCTGTAATACCTGGTAGTATCTCGGTGAGTTTTGTATATTGTGTTCGTAGAAGTTCAATCGTCTTGAGTGTTGCCTCGTAATTTTCATCAAAGTAGCCTTTGATTTCATTCCTTAAGACTAACGTAATTGTCTTTTGTTGGCAGAAAGGGCATAAAGTTGTTTCATCATTTAATGTCTGTTCAAGGAAAGTGATCCCTTTTTTTACCCAATCAGCGTTGTTTAACCGTTGTATGAGGCCTGCCACGTAGCTATTTTCGTTGCCCACTAGAACAGTATTCCATATATCATCTTTTTCAATATCATTTGCAGGGAAAGTTACATATTTGAACTCGACAATTTCTTCATCCCCCTGACTCTGAAGTAACTCAACATCTCTTTTCAGCGAATCTATCGTCGCTAAGGGTTTGTCGTCTGGTTTTTTCACTGCAATGATGTGGTTAAACAGTGTTTCTTTTCTGCCTTTCATATTTTCAAGGCAGAATTCCAAAACACGGTCCCCGCCAGAGTAGGTTGTCTTTATTTCCCAAACCTTATTTTCTGCATCTGTTTGTACTTTTTGGCGTCTGACTTCATTTGCAGATTTTTCGCTTTTTGCTTTCAGAGCTTTTTCTTCAAAAGATTTAATTACTATCCGCGTTTTTTGAATAGACTCCTCCGCAGTCTTGTTTTCTTTGGAAAGAGTAAATATACCTCTGAGATTCTCCGCTTCGTAAAAATTGTCTTGAATAAATCTTTCATTGTATACAAGAACCCTCTCACTCTGAAGCCCATCGATATAACAACTTGAATAGCTTGGGTTTCGACGATCATATATGTATGTGGAGAGCACAGTCTTTCCAGCACCATTAAGCCCATAGAGGAGATTGATCTTCTTGTCGGTTTCGAGTGTTACAGGTGCTTTATAACTAGCAACATTTGACATGGATATCTTTGAAATCATACAGTGCCCTCCGATAGTCCCGGCATTACCTTTTTCATAATAGTTATAGTACCATTTCTATTTTAAAAATTTGCAACGAATTTCGTTAATTACTTGCCTTCCAATTTTCTTTATTCATGGGAACTTTTAAGTAATAAAAGCAAGGTGCTTTCCGTTTTATTTATGAGATAAATTAATTCATCATCAGTAAAATCTGATTTTAAGGAATGTGTTCCCGAATTAAACATATCAAAAAAGTCTTTAATAAACCGTATTTCATTTTGAATGAAGGGTTTTATTTTTGAACCAGTATTATTTCTCATTATGTATTCAAGCCGGCATTTTCTTGTTGGTCGATTATCGACAAAATAATCTCTATTTGTAGTCCATTTCTTTATGTCTTCATCCGGCGATAGTTCATGTAAAATATGTGTAGACAATTCTCTGAGTGATGTGATCGTATGTCTAGCCTTATCAGGATTAGTACTTCGTGCAGATTGTTTAGCGCCATTTAAAGCCTCAACATAGCCCAATCCTCTTTTAATAAGACTCTCATACAAATCTTCCTCAATTTCGGTTGAAATCTCTCCTATAGTGTCAGATTCTATTTTTGCAAATCCATTTATTAGCGAAATTGTATTTTCAACATTAGCATTTACTATTTCAACATTTTCTATATCTTGAAAACCAATTGAGATTGCTTTTTTTTGCGCCTGTTCATGGTTAGTTAAATATCTTTTTTGATAGGGCTCGAGATTGAAATTTTGTTGTAAAGAAATTTTTTGATTTACAATTATGCAATCATATGATTTTGTTAATTTTGAAAGCATTAAAATAGAATCAGAAAAAGCGTCTATACGATGAAATACACTTTCCAGATTATTTGAAAGTAATAGATTTTTATCAAGCACGGAATTAAATAAAGTTGTATCCTTGAAACACTTTTCCAACCTAGCTAAATCCGTTTCTGTTGTTAAAAAGTATTTATCAAAAGCTCCAGATAAAACACCTAAATAGTCTTGAGTTGTTGTTAGTGGTAAATTACTCATTAGTTTAGAAAGTGAATCTTTGTAAAGTGTGGATACTTCGAAAGCTTTAGTTAGTGCATTTATTTTATCTGCTGGAAAAGCTATGTTTATGTTATTAAAAATATCTTCAAATGGATCCAATGGTGCCATATGTTTATTATTCCTCTTTTATTACAGAGTCTGTATGATAGAATATGTAGAATTCAGCTTTTTCCGTATTATACCGAAAAAGCTTATTAAGTAAAAACAAGATGGTGCAAACATTGTCGTAATGACTCTTTTATTTATTATAGCACTTTTTTATTTTTCCGGTATTATTTTTCTGAAATATCTCTATATTGTATGAAACTTTAGGATAATTAAACCATTTCTATTAACTTTTTCAAGCTCAATTCGCCAGACCAAATATTTATTCATGCCCATAATACTTTTTATCCCTGCAAAATATTGCCAGATTACAAAAGAGTCCACGATTTTTAGTGTAATATTTATTCTGTATATGACATTTTTTATCACTCTGTCTTTATCGGTATAGGTACCGTCTTCAATATCTATGAATGCATACGGTAAACCGGTCCCCACAGGCAGATTCTCCTCCAATCCCACATACCGAAAGGGTGGCAGCCTGATCCCGTCTTCCGACTGCTCTTCCAGCTCCAAAAGAACCTTTGGAAGCTCGTTCATGAGGAGGTCTGTTATGTCTTCAAGAAGTTTTTCTTCCGGTATTTCTATCATTACAGGTTTATCTTCCGGTAAATGTCGATGTCTTTCAGCCGGTTCACTCTGTCCGGTACATCAGCGTCCTTCGCGCTCAAAGCTCCAAGACGGTCGCGCATCAGATCCAAAAGGCATGCCTGAATCAGTGCGGGCAATTCATTCGGTTCATACCCGTACCGGTAAGTAAACCGGATCATCAGGTCCTTTTCTCCTTGAATACGGTATATTCGATTGGTGTGCGCCTCGGGGCGCTGGATATCCCGAATGGCGCTTTCTGGGGTCAGTTGTATTGGGCTTCCGGTGTTGTCATCTATAATTTCGATAAATTCCCGCACCGGATACTGTTCGGGGTAAAACTCGCATTTATCGGTCAGTTGTTTCTCGGTTGCCGTTCCGGTCAGAAGATTACGGCCAAGATACATACAAATTTCCTCCGAAACTGCACGTAGGAGGAGACGGTTTCGCTTTTCGTCGCGGGCATCGAGTTCCAGAAGTTCGGCGGCATCCTCAAATCTCATCAGATCCTGCATATGGCTCTCCATTTACTAAAATGGGGAAGAGGCATCCCTGCGCTCTTCCCCTCATTTATCATTCTGTGTGCGTTATACCCCGATATAGGCTACTGTCCCGCCCTCAATACTGCATGCCCCGTCGGTGTTTTTGATGAGTAGAACCACCGGCCAGCCGATCTCTTTTCCTGCCGCGACTCCCGGGCATTCCGCCTGCAAAACCGTCGTTCCGCTCACTGCAAGAGGTATCTCGGCTGTGCTCTCGGATGTTGTGTTCCCTAGCAGGTAGAGCGTTGCATTAGTTTGTGGAGGTATGCTCGTCCCGAGAGTCAGGTTTTCGCCGGTTTGGGCGCTTATCACCGTTGACTTCGTTTCGCCCGAAGCGAAGCGGAGTACTACCTGCCGACCTGTCAGAGTTGCCGGTATTCCCGGAACGGTTATGACCGCGCTTGCAACAAGCAGGCTGAACTTGTACACGCCTTCCGTCTGTAGCACTTCAAGGTTTCCCCCCGGAGCCCCGGTTCGGCACCGGAGGTACGGGATAGTTACTCGTTGGTCCATCTGGGGAATTGCTACATAGACCACCGCTGTTCCCGCGGCTCCCTTCCGTGTAGGAATCATACCGGTCTTCAAAAGATGTGCGTTGTATCCCATACGTTACGCTCCTGTCTTCAGAAGTACCATGTTGCCCTTCGCCCGTGTCACGAGGAAGCCGTCACGCTTGCGAAACCGCAAGAAAAGTTCGCCGTACTCAAGGGCTTCGGTCGTCGCGTCGAAACGTTTGATCTCGACGCCCTTACGGTTGCCGTGAATGATGCGCTTCGGGTTCATGAAGATGGCAAAGGAACTGTTCGTTCCAATGTCGCCCATCTGCGGCAGGATATGGCTTTCGGTGTAGGCATAGCCGTCTACCGTGCCCGGTTTCCCGTCCGTCGGGCCACGCCAGACCGGGCGGCCGTTCGCGTCGACGATGCCGGTCACATGAGCCAAAACCGACTCATGAAAGAACCATCGGCAATCTTTCCGCTCTTCGGCCGGAACCATCAGGACTGCCTCGCGGAGATCCTTGTAGGTCAGGCTTGCAGCCGCCGCACCACTTATCACTTTCTGCTTGATGTCGGCTGCGTTGAATACGCCGGTAAAGGGCGCATTGTTGGCAAGGAGGCACTGCTTGTCGAACTCAAGGGCGTAGGTCTCGGTAAACTCGTCCATGAACATCGCGCCGAGGTCAACGAAAACATCCTCTTCGAACTCGTCGTACCAAGGGATAAAACCGGCAAGCGTATAGGCTTTCAGTTCTACCCGTGTCGCACCTTGCGGCTTCGAACCGTCGATCTTTTGGCCGTAAGCGGTGAGCCATTTCAACTCCACGCCGCCGCGATCGCGCTGCGGTAGGAATATGCTCGGGCCGGTCATCGGGCGGTGCTTGACGAGTGGCATCATGACCGACTGCTTTGCGGCGTCCTGCATGATGGCGATCTCGTAAATCGGGTTTATCAAAAACTGCTCGTTCGTCGCCATGTTCCCCATCGGCTCTCCGAGGGCAGCCTTGGTGTTCGACAGTTGGAAACCCTTTTCTGCCGTCCACTGGAAATCTTTCGGATTGTTCCAGTTGTCGCTTTTCAGGTTCGGCGTGCATTTCAGTTCCCCGAGAGATTGCATATTTCCTGTCCAGGCGGCGGCGATTGCCCTTCCCAGCTGGTATTGAACTTCCTGCTTGGTCAGTTCTTTCGGGTTTGAAGCACTGCTTTTAAGCATTGTCCGGAATTCTTTCAACGTGGCTTTCAATGCCTCGATCTCCGTTCCTGTCGCACTCTTCACGCTTTCAAGCGTCTTTCCCATCTCGTCGAGAATTCCTTCCTTCTCCTGGAAGTAACCGGCGGCCTCTGCCTCGTTGGTAAAGCCCGTATTTTCCACTCGCTTCATTCCCTTAAGCCTCAAGTCAAGGGCCTGAAGCAACTCATCTCCCATGTAATCCTCCGTGTATGCTATCAGTTGTTAAAGGCCAAAAGCTGGTCTTCCGTTTTGTGTTTGTCCTATCTTGAAGGGAACTTCCGGTAGGGTCGGAGTTTCCTTTCAATTCTGTCTGAAGAGGTTGAGAATCCATTTGCAACGCGAATGGATTCGCCGGGACATTGCAGATAGAGAACTCGAGCAATTCCTGTTTCCTGAATATCACGTCGCATTGTTCCTCCGGGTTTGACCGGTGGTCGACGAACTCGACTTCAAGAAGCCGGAGACCTACGCTGCCTGAACGGATGATTCCATGCTTCACGCGCTCGCCAATGCTCCAGCCGAACTCGTCATAGGCTTTGTCGTTGAACCGGACAGAACCCGTAAGGCTGTCCTTTGCTTCCACATTGCTTGCGACGCCTATAGCCGGGATGTAGTGGTTATGCGCCCAGAGCACGACCGGGTTCATCAGATAGTGTTCAAGCTCCCAGCCTTTCTGATCTATCCGCTCGTCGACGCGGTCACAGTCATAGGTCGAAAATACCCAGCGGAAATTTTCACCTGTTTCTTCCGTACTGCCTGCATCCTTCAAGAGGAAACCGGAACTCACCAGTTCAATATCCTCCCGCAATTTCCCGCCCGAGCCGGTATGTTGTTTCAGGAATTCCATGAGCGTCTTGTGTTCTATGCGCTCGTAGCGTCTCATTTCCTTTGTTCGGTAAAACACGCT
This sequence comes from Spirochaetales bacterium, assembly GCA_043775705.1. Lineage (GTDB taxonomy): Bacteria > Spirochaetota > Spirochaetia > Treponematales > Treponemataceae > Teretinema. The sequence goes on from JAYVSC010000106.1 coordinate 22,636, forward strand.
CTACATTCCCCCCTGAAAATAATTGTACATGAACGCGGTCTGGAGCATTTCAACCAGTGAATGCGCTCCCATCTTGTCCTTTATATTTTTACGCATGTTTCCGACGGTTCCGGTTGTTACATGCATCATATACGCGGTTCTCTTCACCGAAATGCCGTTCAGGGTAAGTTCAAGACACTGTTTTTCCTTTGGGCTCAGATCGAAGAAATTCTTCTGGTCCGTCGGTTCCTGATTGTTAAACGCATCCCGGACATCCTTGGGATAATAACGGAACTTGTTTCTGATGGCGGACTGGGCATTTTTGTGCTCAATTTCATTGTCGATATTCGCGTAGAGCACGTCGGCTCCGCTCGAAATAATTTTCTTTCCTGCACATGGGTGTATATAATGGGAGGCCATCACAACAATCTGGATACCCGGCTGTAATTTCCTGATCTGGTTTATTTTCGTTTCTATATCGAGTCCGATATAGAGGGCACTCAGAAAAATGGAATCGATCATGCCGTTGTACTGGGCAAGTTCCTCTATCGTCTTTAAGTTTTGGCAGGTTGGAACTCCATAGATTTCCTGCACCAACGGTGAAAAGAGAAATACGCCCTTGTTGCAAAATCCTACCATCATGACGTTACGGGTATCCATTTTATGCTCCTCATTAAAAAATAAGTTTTTTAGAGTTCTTTGGCATTTACCGGAATGACATTTGCCGGACGATACCAGGTATCGCCCCACACCTTTGGTTCCTTGCCACGCTCAAGCAAAACATCATTGACCGTTTTAAGGCCGGCGATAATTTCCTCAATGTCCCTTTGTGATTGTGCATCTTCGCTCTGCTGTAATTCCGGTATTGCGGAAAAATCAAATACGCCGCGCTCCGCGAGGGCGAAGCGCCTGAAAAACTGCGTCTCGACAATCTGCTCAAAATTCTTCAGCACCGGTATCAGGGTGTATTTCCAGAAAGCCGCGTGCTGCGACTCGGTATCGCTTCCCGAAAGGCTCGATTTCACGTCCTGAATGTTCGCGACCCTCGGCGGGATGCCGTATTTTGCAAGAATTGTGTACAGATTCCATCGTTTGAGATCAAAGAGCTTGAGCACATCGGGTGAGAAGGTTAGCGGCTTGAATTCCGTCCCCTTGCCGATCACCGCAATCTTCCGGTTCTTTGAATTGGCGCCGTACTTGCGTTCCCACCGGGCCTCGATCAGATCGGCTTCCTCCTCGCGGATCAGCTGGTCAGTCTTGAGGATTCCTTGCGGAATCGCGTTATGTTTAAGAAGGTCTGTGTTAGATTTGTTCGCCCATGTATCCTGATCAAGCTCGTACCGGAGAGATACGAGCGGCGTCACGCCTCGCCAAGGATTCCAGGGATTCCAGTCCCTGAAATGTATTATCTCGTCCGGGAGGAGCGGTACCACATCGCCGTCGCTCTCGTAAAACCACCGGCTCACGCTTCCATTCCCGACTTGCATTGTCATGCGCCGAGGATTCAGGATAAAAATACTGTCAGGCAAACCACCCGAATAATCATTCCCGAAATACCAGAAGGCCTCACCCTCAAGGAACCACCACGCAGCGGTTTCCTTCCATAAATCAAATCTGTTCAGAAAAGGATTGGGCTCATTGAAAAGGTCGAATGCCTTTCCGCCTGTCACCGCCTGTCCGTTTTTCTTGATGACATACTCGGTTCGTCCGATATTCCTCATCAGTATCCCGATCGCGATATTCACCCAGGCATGGGTCAGGTAGTAATCCTGATTTGCCCCTCTTGAACCGAATTCCCCGAAAGGGTCTTCTTTCGCCATTTGCGCGGTAAAGGAAAAGCTTTGAATACTTTTTCGTATTCCGGAAAGGAGAGAAGACAAACGCATCAGATTTTCGCGTCCTTCATAACGAAAACAGACGACTTTGTCTGTTTAGTGCCCTTTTTTCCTCCTGAGATTATTAGATAATTCTTTATCGACATAATTCCGCCTTTTGTCATAAGTATTTACTAAACTTTTCCGGTCAATTACACACCACGCCGTACTGCACATGGCTGAAAATCGCGTACCGCATCGCGTCCATGTAATGGTCATTCACCTTCACGATCTGGTTTCCCTCGTCCCGGGCATAGTCCGCAATCTCCTGCAAAACCCCGGTACATTTCGCGCTCACGAAAAAGCGGTTCCGTTCCATCAGGGCACAGATATAATCGATCCCGGAATCGACCGAATTGTTCGCCTTTACCCCGCCAGTAATCTCTTGAATCCGCTCGCCGCCTGCCGGATCGCAATAGGTCGGAAACAAAGCCGATTCATTCTTTTCGTTCCGGTACCAGCCAAGTTCGGTCAGTTCCTCGTTGAATGTCCGCGTCGGCATGTTATATGCGCCGTAGTCTGCAAGGAGATACACGGCGGTTCCTTTCCAGCCGACCTTCACATTCGTAATATTCAGCCCAAAATCCTGTCCTGCCGTCACAAAGTCAAACTGTTCGGGCAGAGCGTCCACCGAAAGAATCATCTCCTCCCGGAACTTTTCATACACGACACCGTCAGCCTTCACCCACAGTCCGTCCCGGAAACGCGCCCGTTGCTTTTCGGGCATCGTATCCAAAATGTCGCTGATGTAATCCTCAGCAAGATTTCCCGCGTTATCGGCGGGGTTCAAAACCATGGACGCATAGAGGCCCGGTTTCGCAAGGGGCATATCCGTTCGCGCCTCGATCTTCCTGATGAATACCTTATACGCCCAGTGCATGGGCGACGCCGGATTGCAGTCGTACAGAAGAAGATTCCGACAGCCCGGAATGTGCATCGCAAGGCGGCTATAGGCGACGTTTACCGCCGCATACGAAATCTGGCTCACCTCGTTGAAGTAGATCGTGTTGTACTCGTGTCCGAGAATCTTGTCGACCTGTTCCTTGTCCCCGAGCCCGCCGATCCATATCTCCGAGCCGTTCCACAGCAAAATATAGTTGTCATGGACGACGAGCTTGTACCGACCATTCCCCACAATTTTGTTGAGCCAGGGAACGAGAGTTTCGTGCAGCACCGAACTCCGCGCGTCTTTTGTCCGGAGGCGGCATATCAGATGCCGGCTTCCCGCATACCGCACCGCCCTAAAAATGATGACGATCACAAGGATCGTCGTCTTCCCGCTCCGCGATCCGCCGAAGAGCAAGATATGCTTAGCGCCGCTTTTTAGTAGCTTCAGCGCTTCTTTTTGCACGCGCGTCGGCAGGAACACCTTTTCGGAAAGCGACATCACAAGCCCTCGAAGTCCTGCACAAAATTGATTTCAAGCTGTCCGCTGATCGGCTTGCCGTCCCCGAAACCGCTGCCTTCCGCCGCGTCGGTCTTGCCGAAAATTGTCCGCTCGATATCAATGGAGTTTTTCAGCCAGTCGATTACATTCGCCTGCGTCAGTTCCTCGGGGTCAAATCCCGCCAAACGTTTCTCGACGATGCTCAGCACCTTCTCGGTAATCTTCTGGTACATTTTCTCGCGCTCGCCATATTCCCGCTCCCGTTCGGCTCTCTTCAGCCCGTCAACATACACGTCATATGCTCCGCACCGCTTCACCCAATCGAACTTTGCAGACCACTTGCACCACACCCCATAGCGCGTCCGGGAGATTCCGTTCAGCGCAATCGCCTTCAGGATCCCCCGGTCCACTCCATAGTCCCGGTACATGCAGAACGCGTTCCACGACGCATTCGTATCCTCGGGGCTTCTCTCCCACAACTCGGAAATTGATCACCTCCCTTCGCATCCTGCCGCGCCTGTGCTATTTTCCCGGTTCAAGCTCAAGGGCACACAATGAACGGATAATCCTGATGCTGTTCTCGTATTCCTGCACCCACTCGTCATTTCCCGTCTCAAACGCATGCGCCTTACGCTTCTCCAGAAACTTCACCGCCTGCCGGATACCATCCAGCGTCAGATACGGTTTCTTCATTTTGCCACTCCTCTCCGGTTTTCGGACTTGTGCCCCTACAACACAAAACCAAAAAAACCTCAAGTTATTTCAGGGCTAACTGTAAACCCGGGAAGTACCTCTGTTCATGTGTGTTTTTGCGACAGATTTTACCCGTTTCTCGCAAAAATACGAAAAAGGCAATCTGGTCATAGTGTGTTGTATGGTTTGTGCGAAGAGGTTCGCATTGTATTAGCTGGCCCATCATGTTTCTAACGGGGGAGGGGCCATTATGTGTCCGGTGCCGGAACCCCGCAAGGCCGTCGCTTCGCTCGCAAGCGTCGTCGTCATTACGATGGGTACATCTCCATTCCTAGCCGGCCTTGCGTGAACCCGGCACCGGACAGAAAATTTTTTTCGCCCCCGTTAGAAATCTTAAAGGGCGAATCACGTCCTTTGAGAAAAAAAAATGACCAAAGGAGAACGCTATGGCAGATTTTGCAATTCAACAGGACGCGCGCGCGGAAACAGTCGAGAGGATCGAAAGCAGATTCGAGCAAAAAGGTTCAAAGGCTTTTTATGGGGATCAGGATATATTTCTGTATCCCGCCGTTTTCGGTTCCGACGGAACCGTCTCGTTCGACGTATCGCGCACCGTCTGGCAGCACGGAATACAGACCCCGCTTTACCTGTCGGCATCCCTGTATTTCCAGTGGATCCTGAATGCTCATTGGAACCCGGTAAAAACAGTCGCGGCTCTTTGTCATGCATTCCTGTACCAGGTCGACATGGACAACGAAGGACAAAGAAAATTGAGCTTCACATTTCCGGTCTTTTCGCCATTCGAAGGAATTATCGGAATTCCGGTGCGGGCGACCATCTCCGGATTCAGGAGCGAATACATTTACATTGAAAGTGACCAAGAATAAAAAAAAGCCGGTCGGAGACTATTCCCCGACCGGCTCCGGTCAATCCATCTCCGTGATGATACCGCCCTCAGACCTCATGTAATTCAGGCGATCAGTTTTTTGAATCGCCACCGGCGTCCCCTGCCGCATCGTGATTTCGATACCGAAGGTACCGAAACGCTTTGACTGTAATTGCTCCCGAACCCATTCAAGCACATCGTCGCAGACTTCTTTTTTCGTATACCGCATCAGCCCTCCCCCGGATTTTCCCGAACCTCCGGGATAACCGGCCCGATACGCAAGGAATCCAGCCAGGCTATAAGGTCCCGTTTCTTGAAAATAATCCGGCTCCCTTTCCTGATATACGGAATCGCCCCCTGAGCACAGTCCCGATATACCTGCATCGAACTGCACCGCATCAAAGAAGCGGCTTCCTTCACATCCAGATACGACTCATCACCCTGCTTTTTTTCTTCCAAATACAACCCCCATTTAATCTTGCTTAAACATGGGCATATTTTAGCAACATAGCATTTATTCCTGTTTGTATGATTTTGCGACACAGTTCCCGATTTTATCGCATTATTGCGATTCAACCCCTTTTCCCCGTCCCTGAAAGGTGACCGCTTATGGGATTGTTGCCTCAAATTGACAGAACGATTGACAGAAAGAATTCCCGGTTACACATAATTAAACATAAAAAACATGATAAACATGCTTTTCATACTTGCAATGCAAGCATTTTGCTTATATACTGATGTTAGTAAATGATAACCGATTAATAATGAGCTGTACGCTTTTAAGGCGTGGGTCGATGGTTCGAATCCATCGTGGCTCAGAAGAAAAATAAAAACCGTAATTCGCAAGAATTACGGTTTTTTTTATTTAAATACCATTAATCCTTCAAGCTACGATGGATTCGTGTTTGGAATGGACGGCCCGAGCCGGCGAGGGACCGGCGCAAGGATGCGCCGGAGTCCATTGAGGCGGCCGGGAAGGAGATGACACGATGTCGTCGACTGGCCAGATGACCGGTAATTCTCAAACGAAATGTCAGATTGATCTAGAGGTTGGGAAGCTCATCTTTTCCATTTTATCGGAACTTCACAGCCTTTTGGAATATTGACAATATTATCATCCGAGTAACCAAGTACCATTGCTCCAAGTACGTCCTTTTCAATTCCAAGAAGTTTTCTGGCTTTCCCGTCTAACCTGAGGGCGAGATAGACTGAATCCATCAAGCAGCTTCCAATGCCTGTCGATTCTGCAAAAAACATCATTGCCGCCAGGACATAATGCGCGCTGCTCTCCGTCACGGGTATCCTTCGATCGCCGGACACCACAATAACAACCTGCGTATTCTCCGGCAGGGTGTCTTTGTCCAGGCCGTATTCCATCTTCTTTTTGATTGTTTTTAATCCCGGCATAAAAAGACTGACGAAAAGCGTGAGTACAGGAAATCCGAAAAGAAGACGATAGAATCGCTTGACAAAACCGGCAGCAGATTTTTGAATCTCTTGAATTGAAATTGCATCTGAGAATACATTGACCGTCAAATTCTTGTTTTGATTCGGTGCGAACGAGGCACAGGAAAGAATGAGTTCGAGTTCTTCCGTCGGAATTGCCGTTTTCCTGAATTTTTTTATTGACCTTCGTCGTTCCAACAAGGAGAAGACTTTGCTTTTATCGAGCGCAGAAGCGCTCGTTATTTGAGTCGGATGAACGCCATTTACCGTGATTGCTTGATACGGGCAAATTGAAACACATTTTTGGCATGTATTGCAGAGTGCTGCATCAAAAACAGGAAAGCCTTCTGATTCAGAAATGCAGTAGCCTTTCATTCGCGTGATGCACACACCACATTTCTTGCATCTGTTTTGATCCACAGAGATCATCATTGTTTATTTCCTCATTTCATATTTACCTGCAGCCTGCATTCCATAATCGGACTGTTTCCCGTCTCATCGAACATATTTGCATTTTGAAATTTCAGGACGATTTCGCGTGCACCAATTGATTCTGTCTTACTGGTTAAGCTGATATTGTAATGCTGCTGTTTTTTACCGAAACGCTCTCAAAAAAAAGGGCAGATAAGAATGTATCCTTGCCGTATAGAGTCGAGCCTCCGAGAACCGCGGTTCTTTTCGAAAAAAGTGCTTCTTTCATGGAAGGCGGTGTCTTTTCCTTTGCAAATATCAAGGTCACAGGTCTTCCGTAGAAAACAGGATTGTGCGCATCGGTATTTCCCATGATTACCAGATCATTTTATCCCGGTTTTTCAATTTAGGCAAAACAAAAAGTCCATATCCGCACTATACCGCCCGCAGGCTCAACTCTTTCCGGGGTGCAAACCGGGTTCAATTATTATCTGGAAGAACGTTCAAAAGCGGTTTATAATTGCCCAGAGGTAATTAATGCCGGTATATCCCCCTAAAACCATACTCCTCGTCGAAGATGAGGCAATTCTTGCCATTTTGGAAAAACAGCAGCTTGAATCGGAGGGCTACCGGATTATCCAAGCCTCGACGGGTGAAAAGGCTTTAGAGATAATTATCAATAAAAGTGAGCCGATCGATCTCATTCTTATGGATATTGACTTGGGGGAAGGGATTGACGGAACCTGGGCAGCAAAAGAAATCCAGAAAATAAAAAACATCCCGGTGCTTTTTCTGTCCTCTCATACCGAAAAGGATATTGTCCAAAGAACTGAAGAAATAACCCATTACGGATATGTAGTAAAGAACTCGAGTTTTACCGTGCTCGACGCCTCGATAAAGATGGCCTTCAAACTGTATGAGGCCCATACCCGTATCGCAGAACAGGTGCAGGACCTGCAGCAGATCAATGAGGAACTCGTGATATCAAACGAGGAACTCAGGATATCGAATGAAGAGTTTGTGGCCCTGAACGAGGAACTAAAGGAAAGCGAGATTAAATTCTCGACATGCTTTCAGCATGCTCCAGTGCTCATCAGCATTACAGATCTCGCGAACGGGATTTATATTGATGTAAACGAAGAAGCCCTGCGGCTTTCAGGTTATAAGAGGACGGAGGTTATCGGGCATACTGCCGCCGAGCTCGGCTGGATCACGCAGGAAACACGCGACCTGCTCGTTGCTTCGCTGAAAACCTCGGGAAGGATTACCGATCTTGAAATGAACTTTACCACAAAGGACGGAAAAGCGATTACCGGAATCGTGAAAGGTGAGAAAATTTCCATTTCGGGCAGGGACTGTCTGCTTACGGTTACGATTGATATTACCGCGCGCAAGATAGTCGAGGAAAAATTGCGCAATGAGCACTGGCGTCTCTCGACTATTCTCGAGAGCACTCATGTTGGCACGTGGGAATGGAATATCCAGACGGGCGAAACCGTGTACAATGATATATGGGCAGAGATCATAGGCTATACCCTTGAGGAGCTCTCCCCCCTTAACATCAATACATGGATGAATGTCGTCCACCCGGACGACCTGAAAATCTCCGAGGCCCTGCTTGCCCGTCATTTTTCGGGTGAGCTTCCCTTTTATGAGTGCGAGTGCCGCATGAAGCATAAAGACGGATACTGGGTTGTAGTTCACGATCGGGGAAAGGTGACCAAATGGTCCGAGGACGGAAAGCCACTGCTGATGTTCGGCACCCATACGGATTTATCCGGCCTCAAGCAGGAGGGGAGCTCCCTGGATATGGGTGGCGCGCGTCTGGTGGGAGCGCATGCTTTGCTGAGAATATACAATAACGACCGAAAAAAAAATTGAAGCATTTGTTTTTCTGAATCGTACCTAAAGTCGGAGGGTATCGTATTTGGTTTCTATTTTACTCTGGCGCACAAACAGCTTCCCCTCAGAACATCCGAAAAGAAAAAGAGATTATCCGTCTCGTACACGGAAAGAAGTCCTGGCGGCAGAGTTGTGTCAGGAAGTATTTCCTTCAGCCTGTCGGGCGTTCCCTGAAAGAAACCGGGATGGAAAATAGACGGTTCCAATTCTTCGGGAATCGCCGCGTAAAAAATATCGGATTCGACAAGGTCCTGGAAAAAATGGCTGCCGAAGGAAAGCTCGGGCTGATAGCCCGCCTCGGAATAGGCTACTTCGCATAAAATCCTGATGCTGTCGATTTCCGCGAATGATACCGGAAGACCGAGCTCCGGCGAACTAGTGCCGATCCGTCCCGGTGCGAGTAGCATGACGGTGAATCCCTTTTCGCGGAAGTACGCATTTAGTTCCCCTACGGCCCGTGCCGTACCGGGCTTATCCTTATAAGGCAGGAGATAATACGATTTCGGATCGATCAGTATTACCGCGTCCACCCTGCAGTGGAGGGCGGGACCCATCGTATCCCGATGGAGAAAAAGAAAAATATTTTCTTTCGGGAAGGATGAAACGGTGCCGTCGTCGATGCGCGAGTCTTCGTTCTCCGTCGGAAGTTTCGGTGTCTGCAGCGGCCGGCATTGGAGAAGGTTGATCATGTATTCACCGTTCTCGCCCCAGTTTGCCGTGAACTCAATATCGACGGGATTATCGTACTCGGCCTGGAGGGTCTGCATGATGCGCTGCAGGTCCGACAGGAATTGTTTTTTCTCGACGACACCGGAGCATGTTCCGATAAAAATTTGTCTCGAGACTCCGCTTTCCGCGAGACGCTGCTCCGTGACCGTGTCCCTTTCCGCGACGACGAGCGCGAGCCATTTCGGGAGGAGGGGAAGAACGGACACAAGGTCCCGGGTGGCAATGCTGCAGGTCGTCAGGTCGAGTCCGTCTACCGAGCGCTGGCAGTACCGGGATCGGTCCACGTTCCCTGACGGATCAAGATCGCTCCGGTCAAGGCTCACGAGACGCGGGTAGTCGCTGCTGGTGCGGTCAACCGCCCGGGTTCCGAGCCCGATGACCAGGCGTATCATGCCCGCCGCGGGGTTGAGGTCCTTGTGCCACCGCCACGTATTGAACGAATACCCGACGCCGGCGACGGCCGGCATGAAAAAATCGGAGAAGAGGGAGCCGGAAACGCGCTGTACCAGAATGGCCATCTGCTCATCCTGTCCCTGAAGACCCCTCTGCTTTCTGTAGGCGAGCGCAGACACGTCCATGGTGCTCGCATACACTGCCTTCATCGCGGACTCGAAAGCCTTCTGGCGGTCCTCGGGACTTCCCGTGTTTACGCAGAAAACGGATTCATATTTGCCGGCGAAGGCATGGCCGAAGCTGTCTTCGAGGAGACTGCTCGAGCGGACTATGATCGGGGTTTGCCCAAAATATTCAAGAGTCCTGACGAACTGTTCCCGAATCTGGTCCGGGAAGCTGCCCGCGAGGATTCCGTCCCGAAGGGAGGCGGCCTGGGTAAAGTAGCCTTCCGCAGTACGCTGAAGGATGCGCAGCTTCCAGAGGCGGTTATGCACGAGGTAGGTATAGAATACATCGGAGCCGACATAGAACGAGTCGTGCGGCTCGATGCGCGGGGATAAATCAGGGAGCTTTCCTTGTACGATGCGGCGAGCGAGAATCATTCCGGCAGCTTTTCCCCCGACCTTTCCCGAGCCTATCATTCTCTCTTTGACCTCGAGAAGATCGGAGACCGAGCAGTTATGCAGGATGAGGCTCAGCAGGCGCGACTCGGTCCCGACCAGACGCTCCGCCATGGTACGGACCAGTTCCTCCGAACGGGAACCGCTGTTTCCGACGGAGCTCCGCGCCTCTATGAAAAACCGTTCCCAACTGTCGAGGTTCCTCTCGCCGCCGTGGTCGGATATGTTGCCGACAAGCTGATAGAACCGGCTGACCGACACCCCGTCGGTGATGGGCAGGATGAGGTCGGGCGTTTCAAGGCACAGCCTGTGCGGGAAGAACATGGTCGGTGCATAGCGCTTCCATACCTTGATCGGATGGATATAGAGGCAGCCGTCATCGGGGTAGAGGTCAAGGAGAATTTGGGTTGTCTCGCGGATGCGCGCGATAGTGTCATAGCTGTGACGGTGCCGGAGGATGCAGAACCAGGCAACGGTATCGAGCTCGAAGAGAAAGGGACAGGTGACCATGAAAAAATTGCCCATCATGAGGTCGGCGGCCCAGGCCGTCTGAAGCTCGGACAGGCAGTCAAAAATGTAAAAGGCCTCTTTGCCGGCCTCGGCTATGATGCGGTGCATTTCTCCGGTAAACGACTCGAAGCCCGGCGAGGGGTCAAGCCGGTAAATGGTGAGTCCGCTCTGCTCGGTGAACAGGGGTTCATGCGGTGCGAAGCGTATGTAGATAAGCTTGCGCTTGTCCTTGATTGCCTGAAGCGCGAAAACTACCGCCATGAGCCGGTAATCATCGACCGACGATACCTGCCAGACCACATTGTCGCCTATTCTGATCGAGTCAAGGGTAAGGTCAAGACCGGCGAGGCCTGAGTGAATTTTTTCGAAGGCCGGCATGGGTATGTCTCCTTATCAATGCCTCACATTTTCCACGAACTGGATTTTCAGTCCATCAGGATCGAGTACGTAGAGAAATTTAATCGAGGGATTCGGACTGAAAGGTCCCGCTTGCACGGGTAGGCCGATGACGGTTTGATAGAAATGGAGCGATTTCTCCATATCATTGACGTTGACCGTTGTCCAGCAGAAAGTCATATACTACTCCTCCAAAAGAAATAGGGCTTTTTCAAAATCGTCATCGCTGACGAACACTTTTACCGCATCGAATTCAACATTGGTCGGAAACATTCCGCCGCCGTCATTCGCCTGCACGATATAGGGGATTTTTTTTTCCTCCAGAATCTGTGTCAAAAAGCCCGCATCGAATCTTGAATTGAATGAATCGAGTTCTTTCAAAATGGTGCTCCTTGCAGCGGTGTCTGATGGTGCCTGCTTACAGCATAATGAGTCCATCCGGGAGTATTGTCAATGGAAGAGATCATGCACTCCGAGCTTGAATATTGTCCCGTTCTTGTATAAAGTTGACGCTATGCTTAAAAAAACCATACTAATCCTATCGGCAGCCCTCATCCTCAAAACGGGGCTTTGGGCCGCCCCGCGCGACAGTGTCGTCATAGTCCGGCCGAATGTGCCTTCGGAGACTCAAAAAACCTTTTTGAGCATCGCGGATTATTTCAATATGATAGGCGAACAGGACGCCGTTGCCTTCATGAAGGGCTGGGCCCAGGGAGGGCACGGCAGCGGTTTTGCGGTCAAGCTTTCGGACGGCAGCATCGTCATCGTCACCAACCGGCATGTCGCGGGCAACGCGCTGACCGCCGAGATCGTGATTGAGGACGGCGATAATAACAAGAACACAATTCCCGATTGCCCCGTCATATATGTTGACGATGCCCTGGACATCGCGCTGATAGCGGTGCCCAAAGGAACGGCCGTTTCTACCCTGAATCTCGCTGACGCCGTTCCGAATGACGGAGCCGACGTTTGGTCCGCGGGATACCCCGGCCTCATCGACAGGCCTTCCTGGCAGCTTGCCAAGGGAAACATCACCAACCGCAACGTGCTAGTCCCTGAAATGGGCGAGCCGAACAATGACGGTTTCGTCCAGCATTCCGCCCTCATCGATCCGGGCAATTCCGGAGGCCCCCTGTTTATCGGAGACCCCGCGAAGATCGAGACAGTCAAAGTAGTAGGAGTGAATACCTGGACGATACGCGACCGCTCGAATACTTTTTTCGCGATTCCTGTCAACAAGCTCAAGGAAGCCCTTGCCCGCTACACGCTGACCCTGAAAAACAAGGCCGATCAGGCAACTGCCCTGCAGAAAAGCTGCCAGGACTTTGTCAAATTCATGAACGGAGATGAATGGGGCAAGTTTGACTACCTCCGCCTTTTCTCGACTTCCAGCGCTACCGCGGTAATCTGGGACGAGATGGTGGAAGAATTCAAGACGATGAACGTAAAGGACAGGCAGATATGGATAGACCGGTTTTTTACCAGTCCCGCCAACACCCTGCGCCAATATAATTCCTGGGAAATGTGGCAGAGGGTTCATTTTTCGAGCGGCCGGCTCGAATTAACCGCTGTCCAGGGCACTGACCTCCTCGGTGCCGTTCCCGTCAGCTTCTCGCTTGCAGGCAAAACGATGGACACTGTCTGGATAAATGAATCCGGCCGATGGCTCTTCCAGAGCGAAAGCGGGAGAAAAGCACCTCCTTCCGCTGTCGCCAAGGCGGGTGGAACGGACGGCATACGGACAGGCAAGGGTTTTGGCGGCATCACGCCAACCGGAATAAAGTTTTTTGGCGGCCTGTGTCTGCCCCCGAGCGATGCGCAGAAATCAGCTCTTGGGTATTCCCTCGGGATTGAATTCGAGACTGAGGCGGCGCCGCAGCTGACCCGGGGCATTATGGTTCGGGGCGGCGACATTTTCATGGTGGACGGGGACAGACCCCAATTCACCAATAGCGGTAAACTCGGTTCGTTCGGTATCGCGATGAGCTGGAATTATTATTTCCCCTACTATAATGGCAATGCCTATACCTCTCCCTTTATCGGAGTCGGCGCTGGTTTAAATCTCAACATGTTCACCAATATAAAAACTGAAAACACGATGGGCAGCTATGATGACGGCTCCGGAATCCTGGACGCGATGTTCATGGTATATGTCTTTCCCCGGCTTGGGGTGGAATTCTCCCTCAAAGGAGCTACGGCATTCGGCGTGGCCGCTTCAATGGAATACGGGGTTTTGGGAATTGACGGCATCAGGTCAATTCCGATAGAGGCATACTACAAGTTTCTGCTTGAATAAACTTCACAATTGAATCCCCGCAGGGACAAACCAGAAAGGCTTGTCCCTGCGGGAAGGAAGAGGGTGTAAGCGGTTTGTATCAGTTTACCGGTTTCGGAACTACCGTCATATCGCAATTAGTGCCGAGCAGGCTCATTTGCGCAGGAATTTCTCCGTCGTTGATCAGGTAATAGCACATGGCAACTGTTCGTTTGCCGGTGGGTATCGTGACAAGGAAAGGAACCCGTGTTTTTGCCGTTGACGGATTTGCCTGCGTTGCCCCGCTTAAGGAAGAGGCGATCGGGTTTTTTCCCGACGCATCGAAAAGCATCATTCTCGAGCGGGATGGAACGCTCGTGTTCCCCGCGTTGGTAGTCACCGTAATTCCATTCAGATCAGCGTCAAATTCGCTTCCGGGGTTGCTGATGTCCACCCCTATGGCAACCCAATGCATGCCTTTTGGCGTGGTATAGGTAATGGTCGTGCGGTCATTTCCCTTTGAATACATATCGGCCGGCCCGGCGTTTTTACCGCTTGTATACGCGCCGACGGTAAACGTCGCGTCGTGGGCAACATCTTTGTGAACGCCCTGCGCGGTATAAGATGCCTGTATCCCTGCAAGGGACATGCATGAATTCAGCGCAAGTAAAGTGCTGACAGCAAGAATGGACAACAGAATCTTTTTCATTTGATCTCCTCGGATGTTAACAGGGTATAAAATCCTGCTTTGTTTAAAAATGTATCATATAAGTTTACGTTGAGACAATAAGGGCTGTTTTTCGGAAAAAAAAAGCCGCCGGTTTTCGCCGGCGACTATGTATCTACTTAGTACGCAGGAACTTTTATTCACCAGGTTGATACAGGAGCACGATGCTCACCTGGTTATTGTAGGCCCTTCCCTCGGGCGTGGTGTTGCTGACGGTGGGGTGAGTGTCCCCGTATGCGACTGCGCTCAGTCTTGCGGGATCGGCTCCGAAACCCTGAAGAAATTCCAGCACGTTCAGGGCCCGTTTGGATGAGAGTTCCCAATTGTTCCGAAAACCGCCCTTTCCTCCGGGAGCAACGTCATCCGCGTAGCCCTCGATCTGCATATTGTTCGGCAGGTACTGCAGCAGCTCGGCGACCGGAATAAAGGCTTCAGCGGCGCCCTCGGGCAGATCGGCGGAACCGGAAGCGAAAAAGAGCTGTGCGCCCAGCTGAATGACGATTCCCCTTTCTTCCTGGCTGATGTTGATCCTTTTTGAATTCACTGCGGATTTGACGATATCATAGGCTTTATCATAGACGGTTTTATGGGCTGACTTTGTCTGAAGGGGGACTACGGGAAGCTTGGCTGCCTTGTCGGTAATGATCTTGCCCGCGCCCACGCCGGGACCCTTCCCCACATCAGCGGTGCTTGAAAAGGCTGAGGCCAGGGACTCGGCGACTGCCTCATATTTAACCTTGTCCGCCGTGCTCATAGCGAACATGACGACAAAGAAGACCATGAGCAGCGTGATAAGATCGGAATAGGTGAGGAGCCATCGCTCCCCGTTTTCTTTCTCGACCTCGGGTTTTTTTTTCATACTGTCTCCTCAAAAGCCTAATTGGTGTCGGTTACTTTGCTGCGGTGGTTTTCCGGGATAAAGCCGATGAGTTTGTCCTTGATTATGCGGGGATTGTCGCCTGCCTGAAGCGATATGACGCCGACAAGGATGAGACTTTTCAGTTCCACTTCCCCTTTAAGGATAAGCTTCAGTTTGTTCGCGACGGGCAGCCACACGATATTGGCAAAGCCGATACCGTAGAGGGTCGCGATAAAGGCCGCGGCGATCGATTCACCGAGCTTTTCCGGTTCGGACAGGTTTCCCAGAACCGAAATCAGTCCCAGAACCGTACCGATAATACCCATGGTAGGTGAAAAACCGCCAGCCTGTTCGAAAAGCATGATTTTTCCCTTTTCCCGCTCTTCATATTCCGAAATTTCCACCTCGAAAATGCCCTGGATGGCAGCGGCGTCGATTCCGTCGACAACCAGGCTGAGGCCGCGTTTCAGGAGCGGATCGTATTCCTTGCCGCCGAGTTCGCTCTGGATATTTTCTTCAAGGCTCAGCAGTCCTTCCTTTCGGGCTTTTTCCCCGAAGGTGACGAAAAGGTTAACCATATGGGTGTGGTCATGGTTTGCGGCGTTGAGCGCCTTGATAAGGCCGGCAGGCAGGGTAAGCACGGTCGGCACCCCGAAAGAAATCGCCAGGGCGCCGAAAGTACCCGCAATAATGATAACCAGGGCGCTGAGTCCGATGAGGGAGAGCGGATTGCCGCCTTCCATCATAAAAGCGACGATCAAACCGCCAAAAGCGGATCCTAAACCAATAAAAAGGGAAATATCTTTTTTACCCACTCAGCTTTATCCTTTTTGACTGATCCTTCGGGAAAAGTCCATTACCTATGTATTCATCAAATATAAGCGGGCAGTCAATAACTGTCAATAAAGGGATTTGTTACCCGAAAAAGCAGAAACCCGGACGCGCTTTGCCGTCCGGGTTTCTGCCTTTTCGGGGTGCAGTTTACTTGAGGTTGAAGGGTTTCAGCAGCTTGTCGACGAATATGGTCTTGCCCGCATCGTCCTTTGTCTCGACCTTGGCGAATACCCAGCCGGCCAACTTCGCAGGATCGAGTCCCGCTGCGATGAAGGGTTCGGGATTCAGGACCCAGACGATATCCTTGTCGTTTGTCGTCATGTCCCTTGCCCATTCGAACATATTCCCGTTTCCGAGCTTTATGCCGTAGTGATCAAGTTTTTCGTGATATCCGATTCTCGTCCGTTGGGTCCTGACGATTTCTGCGAAGGTCGCCTCGAGGGAAGCGGCGGCGGAAGCGGGGAACTTGTCGCTTCCGAGCTCGAAGTGCAGCATCATTCGTCCGCCGTCAAGCTCGTATTTGATTCCGTCGGTCATGGGCAGCTTTGCAAAGTCGAGCCCGGCAGCGAGAAAAGGCGCCCCGTCAAAGGTAAACTCGACGTCGGGCTTGTCCATGTCCGAAGCCATGGCTCCTTGGGCTCCGTTCCGTGAAAAATCGGTGGAAAAGAGAACCTCGTCGCCGGCGGCCGAGGTGAGTACCCAGGATTCATCCTCCTTGGAAAATGACACGCTGCTCTTTGCCGCATCGGCGACAGCCTTGAAGGAAGTGTTGGCGACTTTCGCGACGATATCGGTAGCCGCGCATCCGCCGAGCGCGAGCAACAGGGATGCGCTTCCGATGGTCAAAGCCATGTATTTGAAACTTTTCATAAAGACTCCTTATGTGTAAAAAAAACGCGCGATTTGATACCTGCTCAGGTACCAAGAACAGAGGTGACTTGATAGCCGGCTTCCTTTACGGCTGCCTTCAGGGCAGTCTCGTTGAAACCCTCTCCCTCTACCATTGCTGTTTTCTTCAGCAGATCGACCTCGACCTTTGTGACCCCCGAAACCTCGCTCAGGGCGGACTTTACGTGCATGGTGCAATGGCCGCAGCTCATTCCCTCAATATTCAGCAGTTTTCTCATTGTTCTTTCCTCCTGGAAAAAAATTGGCTATTTCTGAAATGCCTTGAACCTTTTCAGGCGCAGGGCATTTGTAAGTACCGACACAGAGCTTAAGGACATGGCGGCCGCGGCGATAACTGGATTCAAGAGCGGTCCGCCGAAGGCATACAGGAGTCCCGCCGCAACGGGAATGCCGAGAATGTTGTAGCCGAACGCCCAAAAGAGGTTCTGCTTGATATTCCGTATCACCTGCTTCGAGAGCTTGATGGCCGTCGGGACGTCCATGAGGTCGCTCCGCATCAGGACTATGTCCGCGCTTTCCATCGCGACGTCCGTTCCCGATCCGATCGCGATGCCAATGTCCGCCTGGGCGAGGGCGGGGGCGTCGTTGATGCCGTCCCCGACCATGGCGACTTTCCGGCCCTCTGCCTGGAGTTTTTTCACTTCTGCGGCCTTGTCGCCGGGAAGCACCTCGGCAAGCACGCGGTCTATTCCGACCAGCCGTGCGATCGCGGAAGCCGTCTTGGCCGAGTCGCCGGTGATCATGGCGACCTCGATGCCCATGCCGTGCAGGGCGGCTATTGCCTTCGCGCTCGAGTCCTTGACGACGTCGGCTACCGCGATAAGGCCGGCATACTGTCCGTCTATCGCGACGAACATCGGCGTTTTCCCTTCTTCGGCGAGACGGTCGGCGAGGGCCGCCCCATTTTCGGATACGTTCCTTCCCGTAATGTCTATCCGGTTTACGCTCATCAGCTTGGCGTTGCCGAGCAGGAGTTTTTTTCCGTCTGCCGCGGCCTCGATCCCGTAACCCGGAACGGCCGTGAAGTTGTCCACCGTGAAAAGGGAAATGCCCTTTTCCTCGGCGGCGCGGACTATGGATTCCCCGAGCGGATGCTCGGAGCCTTTTTCTGCAGAGGCCGCAAGGGCGAGAATTTCATTTTCGCTGTAGCCGTCCGCCGCGCTTATGTTCGTCACCTCGGGCCGTCCTTTGGTGATTGTTCCTGTTTTGTCGAATACGATAGTATCGATCTTGTGCGCGGTTTCAAGTGCCGCTCCCGACTTGATGAGAACGCCGTACTCCGCTCCCTTGCCCGTGCCGACCATGATGGCCGTCGGTGTCGCCAGTCCCAGGGCGCAGGGACAGGCGATGGTCAGCACCGCCACGAAGACGGTGAGCGCAAAGACCGGGGTGTGGCCGAGGAGGAGCCAGACGACCGCGGCGGCGAGGGCGATGAGGAAGACAACCGGCACGAATATGCCGGACACGATGTCCGCCATCTGCGCGATTGGAGCCTTAGACCCCTGCGCGTCCTCGACGAGCTTGATGATGCGGGCGAGGACGGTATCGGAGCCGACCTTGGTTGCGCGGAAGGTGATCGAGCCGTTCTTGTTGATGCTCGCGCCTATCACCTTGTCCCCGATTTCTTTTTCGACCGGCATGCTCTCGCCCGTTATCATCGATTCGTCGACCGCGCTCCGTCCGCTGACGATCTCCCCGTCAACCGGGATTTTCTCGCCCGGCCTTACGCGGATAATATCCCCTTCCTCGACTTCCTCGATGGGGAGTTCCCTGTCGACGCCGTCCTGTATGACGGTAGCCGTCTTGCTCTGCAAACCCATCAGTTTTTTGATCGACTCGGAGGTGCGTCCCTTCGTGACGGCTTCGAGTGATTTGCCCAAAAGGATCAGGGTAATGATTACGCCCGCGGTTTCAAAGTACAGGTTGTTGACCGCTCGGAAATTTCCCTCCGCGATGCCGAAAACCGAATAAAAGCTGTAGAGAACGGCGGCCGAGGTTCCCATCGCGATGAGCGAGTCCATATTCGGGCTCCGGTGCCAAAGGGCCTTGAAGCCGACGACGTAGAAACGGTACCCGACGGCTATTACCGGGATAACCAGCGTGATTTCCAGGAGTGCATAGCGCAGCGGATAGTTCATCGCGTCAATGAAAGAGGGAAGGGGCCATCCGAGCATCGCGCCCATCGCGATGTAAAAGAGCGGCACCGAAAAAAGCGCCGAGACGGTGAACTTGGTCCATAGCACCCGGATTTCTTTTTCTTTTGCTTCCTTGTGTTCGTCAATCTTCGCCCCAGAGTCTATTGATAGGGGAGTGTAGCCGGCATTGCTTATTGCCTGCTTGATTTCCGAAAGGCGTACCTTGCTCCCGTCATATTTAACGAGCGCCTTCTCGGTCGCGAGATTTACCGACACCGAGGAGACCCCGGCGAGTTTTTTTACCGCGCGCTCGACGGCGCTGGAGCAGGAAGCGCAGGTCATGCCCCCGATGGGGATAGTGACTTCTTTTTCCGCGCTGTCCTCGACCGCTTCATAGCCGGCCTTTTCGACGGCTTTTTTGATTTCTTCTATATTCATCGTCCCGTCCTCGAATTTGACGAGGAGCTTTTCGGTCGTATAGTTGACCGCCGCCTCTTCGATGCCGGGGAGCTTTTTTACTGCTCTCTCCGATGCCTGGGCGCAGGCGGCGCAGGTCATGCCGTTTATCCGGAGCTGTGCTGTCTTTATCATTATGTACCTCTTGTCCCCATATAATGTACTCAATTCTTATGAACCGCGTGTGAATGCAGCGTGCTTTTTTCGGCAGATTTTTATTGTCCGCAGCAGCCGCCGCCGATTGCGCCGTTCGCGCCTGATCCGCCCGAGGCGCGGTAATTGCCGATTTCCGCCTTGATCTTTTTAAGATCGATTTTATTGATATCGTCTACGGTTTTGACGTAGCCGTGGAGCATGCCCATGGAGCACTGAAAGGTAAAGTCGCCGCCTATAGGGATGGCCGGTGTTGCAAGCTCGCCCTTTGACAGGTTGAGCTGTCCGTTTAGTTCGGGAAAGATAACCCGGCTGTTGCAGGAGGTGAGTTCATCAGCCTTGAATCTGATAACCGCTTTCATGCCTTTCTGGAGTACGATGGCTGCCGGTGAATACCCCTGTCCGTTGACGGCGATCGTGATTTCCTGGACGCCGTTCTTTATGACGGGAATCCCTATCGTATCGACGGGAACCTTTCCTCCCGCGAATGCGGCATTGGTCGAGCCGGAGCAGCAGCTGCCGCTGGCCGTTCCAAGTACTCCGTTACCTGAGGCAGAGGGAGATCCTTGAGCGGCTGCCGGTACGGGAATCAAAAGCTGCGGTGAAACGTCCCCGACAGCGCCGACGTCATCGACCACGTTGATGCGGCTCCGAATCATGCCCATCCAGCAGCTGTAGGCAATCGTGCCGGTTTTCGTCGGGGTGAACTCGACCAGGGTGTCTCCGGCGTGCAGTTTCTTTTCTATATTATAGGCGGGAACCACGATCGCGTTGTTGCAGCCGTTAAGGTCATCGGCAGATATGCGGATTGTCCATTTAAGTGGAACTCCCGCCTGCACGGTGAACGGCACAAAATTGTTGGAGCCGAATACGGTCACGACCGTCTGAACGCCGTTCTCTACCTTAGCGGTAACTCCGGCTTTTTCGCTTTTCCCGCTGACGTTCGTTCCCCGCAGGACTCCACCGGCAGGGGCGGCGTTCGGGCCCGCGCTTGACGCATAGGAAGGAATCAGGGGGGTAGTAATACCGGCAAAGGCCGCTCCGCGGGAAAGGGTTACGACACCGAGGAACATGACAAGCACCGCGCTCGTCTTGAGCATTACGGGGATGAATTTTCTCGGGAGGAAGGCGGCGCCGACGCTGAAAATAAGCATCAGGGGGACCGTCCCCACGGAAAAAATTAACATCGAAAGGGCTCCCGAGAGCATGCTGCCGGTGCCTAGCGCATAGAGCTGCATGGTCTGCAGCGGTCCGCAGGGCATGATGCCGTTCAGGACGCCGACGGCGAAGGGACCCTGCTTTGCGAGGGAGGAGCTCACACGTCCGGAAAGGGCGCGGACGGGAGAAGGCATAAAACGCGAGATATTCGGCAGGGCCGGGAGCACGCCCAGCATCTTGAGACCGAGCATAACCATGAAGAGTCCGGCAGCGCCGGCGATGATGCCCTTGAACAAGGGGGAAAAATTGAAAGCTCCTCCCAAAGCCCCGACGAGGCCGCCGATGATCGTATAGGAAAGGATGCGGCCGCCGTTATATTGGAGGCCGGGTATTATTTTTTCAAGGGTTCGCTTTTCCGCCGATATTTTCGAGACGCTCTGTGACAGGGCAATTCCGCCGCACATGGCGACGCAGTGAACCGAGGTGAGGAGCCCTACGACAAAGAGCATTCCGTAACCGAGACTCGCGTTTACCGAGGGAAGCGCGTTGAAAACCCCGGAAGCGCTCGCCGTCAGGTACACGGCGGCAAGCATGATTCCGATGCCCAGGGCGATGGCAGTGGTTGCGCCCGGTTTTGCCCTGACGCTGTAGCCGGCCTTTTCAATGGCCGCCCTAATTTGGTCGGGGCCAGCTTTTCCCTCATCATACTCAATTTCGACTTTTCCTCCGCGCAGGGAGGCGCGCGCATCCGACACTCCGTCAAGGGCCTTCAGCGCGTGCGCTATCCGTTTTTCGCAGGAAGCGCAGGTCATGCCGTCAACATGGAGTATTGCCTGTTTCTTGATCATATTCGTAAAACCTCTTGATCAGAATATAGCTCATGAATGTGAACGCCGTGTGAACGGGAGGCGCTCTTTCTATGTGTATGGCATCAACCTCAGTATTATATAGCCTGATTTGTTCCAAAATGCTATTTTTAGTATAGGAGATATTATATGAACAAAACAGCTTTATTGGGAGTGGCTGCAGGAATGGCCCAGACCCTGATGAAGTAAAAAAAAATTGCTGGACATGGGGTGAGTGCCTTGCTATAGTAGCCGGATGATTGAACGTTTTTCCTCATTTTCAGTGTACTGGCCCTTTGCCGCCGGCGTGATGCAGCGGCGATTTGCCTACAAGATGAATTTTTTCCTGCGCATCGTCGGCGGCCTTATACAGGTGTTTATCCAGGCGTCGCTCTGGGACGCGATTTTCCGGAGCTCGGCCGTTCCGGTGATGCGCGGCTTCGACCGCGCGGGCATCCTCGTATACGTGGTTATGGCCTGGTTTACCGGACAGCTCGTCAATACCGGGGTCGAGTGGACTGTCTCAAGCGAGATCCGTCAGGGACAGATTGCCGTCAACCTGATCCGTCCCATCAGTTTTTTTTCCCGCCTGCTCGCGGAATCCGCGGGGAACATCATCATCAATTTTCTGAGCGTGGTGCTTCCCGCCTGGATTGCCCTGCAGGCGCTGCTGGTCTTCGCCCTCGGAGCGCCGCTCCCCGGCCTTGATCATATCGCGCTCTATCTTCTCAGTCTGATCCTCGCCTTCGCCCTGTCCTTTCTCTTCAACTTTCTCTTTTCCCTGACTACCTTCTGGGTCACCTATTTTTGGGGTTTCGCGATGCTCAAGGCCGCCCTCGTGCGCCTCCTGACCGGTGAGCTCATCCCCTTGGCTTTTTTCCCCTCAGGCTGGGGACGCTTCCTTTCCTTTTTACCCTTCGCGGGGATGAATGCCACCCCGGTTTCAATCTACCTCGGCACTCTCGGCGGCCTCGATGCCCTCCAGGCCCTCGGCATTCAGGCTCTGTGGGTGGTCCTTCTCTTTGCCACTGTGCGCTGGGCATGGGGCAAGGCCATCGTGCATCTTACCGTGATGGGAGGCTGATCATGCTGAAATACTATCTGTCCATGTACAAGGACTTTGTGCTCCAGTACTGGAAAACCCTTCTCGCCTCAAAGCTCAATTTTTTTCTTGGTCTTGGAGCATTTCTGGTAACCCAGGCCGGCGGTATTCTTTTTCTCGTTTTTGTATTCCAAGCTATCCCGAACCTCAACGGATGGACTCTGGACCAGCTTCTTTTTATCTACGGCTTTGCCCAGCTGCCGCGGGGTCTCGATCATCTGTTCGCTGATTATCTCTGGCTTTTTTCCAACGTCACCATCGTGCACGGCGAATATGACCGCTATCTCCTGCGACCCTTGAGTCCGCTCTTCCAGGTGATCGCGGAGCGCTTCCAGGGGGACGCACTCGGGGAAATCATCGTCGGCATCATTATCCTGTGCATCTCGATTCCCCGACTGGCGCTGCCCTTCAGCCTTTTGAATATTTTTCTTTTTTTGGTGACGGTGCTCGCGGGCACTGTCATCTATACGTCCATCAAACTTTTTTTCGCGTCCCTGGCCTTTTGGATGAAGGACAGCTTTCCTCTCCTGAACATCGCCTATATGTTCGGCGACTTCGCGAAATATCCGGAGACCATCTATATCCGGCCTGTTTCCTTTTTTCTTTCGTTCATCCTTCCCTTTTCGTTTACCGCCTTTATTCCGGCCAGCTGGTTTCTCGGCCGGGGAAGTTTCGCCTGGACGATAGGGGGTACGGTGATCGCCGCTGGCGCGAGCGCCGCGATCGCGCTCTTTACTTGGAAGGCGGGGCAAAAGGTGTACGACGGTGCGGGTAACTAAAAAACTTTCAATCGAGGAATCAAAATGATACAAGTGGAAAATTTGCGCAAGGTGTTCCGCAGCCCCAAAATACAGAGCGGTTTCGGCGGGGCGGTTAAAAGTCTTTTTTCCCGTGAGTGGGACGAAAAGGTCGCGGTGGACGGCATCAGTTTTGAAATTAAGGCCGGCGAGATAGTCGGCTATCTCGGGCCGAACGGCGCGGGTAAGTCTACGACCATCAAGATGGTCACCGGCATACTCACGCCGACATCCGGCAGCTGCTCCGTCGACGGACGCATCCCCTACCAGAACCGCATCGAAAACGCGCGAAACATCGGCGTCGTTTTCGGCCAGCGCACCCAGCTCTGGTGGGATCTGCCCCTGACGGAAACATTCGGCATCCTGCGCAAGATGTACCGCATCCCGGAAGCCGCCTGGAAGGACCGCATTACCCTCTTGCGCGAGGTGCTCGGCCTCGACGAATTCATGGGGCGGACAGTCCGCACCCTTTCCCTGGGACAGCGGATGCGGGCCGATCTCGCCGCTGCCCTGATACATTCGCCGAAAGTACTGTATCTCGACGAGCCGACGATAGGCCTCGACATCGTCGTCAAGGACCAGATCAGGCAGGCTATCAAAAATTTCCGGGACGAGAACGGGACTA
This sequence comes from Spirochaetales bacterium, assembly GCA_043775705.1. Taxonomy (GTDB): domain Bacteria; phylum Spirochaetota; class Spirochaetia; order Treponematales; family Treponemataceae; genus Teretinema. The sequence continues at coordinate 46,716 of JAYVSC010000106.1, forward strand.
CCGTGATGCTCACTACCCACGACATGGGCGACATCGAAGAGCTCTGTCCCCGCATTCTTGTCATCGATGCGGGGAGGCTGATCTACGACGGCAGCATCGATTACCTCCGCGAAACCTACGGCACGATGAGAAGCATTCATTTGTCCGTGCGTGAGGGGCATGAGGTGGACCTTGTCCTCGTAAAGGCGCGCCTCGCGCAGGGCGGCTTAAGCATAGACGTCAGCTGGGAAAACCGTACCCTGGTCATCAGCCATGACAGGACGAAAATCGACACCGTCAAGCTGATACCGGAAGCGCTTGCGCTTGTGCCTTCGATGGATATCAGGATTGTCGATACCCCGGTCGGGGAAATCATCAAGCGCATATACCGCGACGGGATGAAAAAAAGCCCCGCCTGAGGAGGCAGGGCTTGAAGAGCGATTTTTTTTATTAGCTTATTTTGCAGCTGGATAGAGGAGCGGGTAGTCAAGCGCGCGGCCGGCTTCGGCCCAGTCCGCGGGGAGCACTGACCAGTTGCCGAGCGGCTTGGGAGAGAGGGATGTTTTCTGCTTTTCAATGTACTCGGTCAGATAGAACCTGAGGTCCTTGGTCGTGGCCGAGGTTACGTACTTCATGGACAAAAGATCGGCAGCAGGAATTTTCGCTCCCTTTTCGAGCATGCCGCCGCCGCCCATCGCGCGGTAGGAATTGATGGCAACCGAATAGGTCCTTGCCAGGTCAAAGGCGGAACCATCGGCCATGGACGCGACCGAAATGCGGCTTCCCGCGGGCTTTGACACATCCACGGTGTATATGATGCCGGCCGCCGAATCATAGTTGTAGCTCGCTGTCTTTGTCTTCGGCATATTCGTGCGCGCGTCGAGCACGAGCGCTCCGTCGGCGCCCTTGGCGAAGGCGATCAGGTGATCTTCTTTTGAAGCCATCTGGGCGAACCATCCGTCGTAGGAAACTTCGAGGAAGTCCTTCACCTGCTGACCGGTCAGATCCATCGTGTACATCCAGTTTTCATACACATAGAGGGAAAACATGTCGCGCACGTAGATGGTGCCGTCGCTGCTCGAGGGAACCACCGCATTGCCCGAAAGGGGCGCACAAAAGGAAATCTGCGCGCTCTTCAGGCCGAACGAAGGATCCTTCGTCAGCTCAAGCTGCAGGTTGTGGATGAGGTCCACAAAGGACGAGTCTCCGAACATCGAGTCGCGCGAATTGATCGAGCCTTCCATTTTTCCGATTGGTTTTGATACCCATGCTTTCGCTGCGGCTATCTGTTTGTCAAAGGACGCGACGAATGCGGCATCGGGGGCAAATGCGGTCATGTCCTGCAGGACCGCGCTCTGGGCTACGTCAAGCTTTTTCGTCGTCTTGTTGTAGGTGAGCGTCATGGTCACGACGGGAATCTTGCGCGCCTCGTTCAGGGCTCCGTATATCGGAACGGCCTTTCCGTTCGCGTCCTTCACCTCGATTTTAGTCTTTGTCGCGGGATCCCAACCCATGCCGTCCCAACCCTGATGGTCATGACCGACAAATACCGCGTCGAATCCGGGTATGCCCTGCGCGATAAGCTGGGCCGAGTTTTCGTTGAAGGGGCTGTCAATTTTATATCCGCCGTAGGTGTAGTCGACGCCTGCGTGGAAGAGGCCGATGATAAGGTCCGGCTTTTCCTTGGCCTGGATGACAGGTATCCATTTTTTGGCGGATTCAGCCATGTCTTCAACGACAATCCCCGAGTACAGGATTTTCGGGAAGTTTTTAACGAAGGCGGGTTCGGTTAATCCCAGAATGGCGATTTTAACGCCGCCTTTCATCACGATGGTGTAAGGGGTAAAATAGGGTTTTCCCGTTTTTTCGCTGACCAGGTTCGCGCTGAGGAAGCCCGCTTTGGTCGGCCCTTTTTTCAATTCCGCGTTCACCTTGTCATACACGTCGTGACCGGTCTCGACGTCATGGTTGCCGAGTCCTATGGCGTCATACGAAAGTTTGTTCATCGCCTGCGAAAAGACGTTTGCTTCTTTGGTTGCCACGAAGTTGTAATAATAGATAAGGGGCTGACCCTGAAGGTTGTCGCCGCAGTCGAGAAGTAGCACCTGAGAGTCCTTTTTCGCGCGCAGTCCGTTAACCAGGGTGACGACATTGGACAGGCTCGTGTCCTTCGCCTTGTCGGTCTTGAAATCATAGGGGAAGAGGTCTCCGTGCAGGTCCGATGTTTCAACGATAGTGAGTACGAGCGGTTTGTCCGCGTACTGCGAGAGGGACTCGGCGCTTACGGCCCCGGCGAGGGACAGAGCCGCCAAAACCGACAGCAGAATTCGTTTTTTGATCATTTTGTCAATCTCCTTGAAATATTCATGATAAAAAAACCGCATGAGAAACAGGATCCCCATGCGGTCTTTATTTATAGGCTCGTGAAAAAGATAATTCTTACTTGATCAGGTCGCCCTTTTCGGCTGACACGACGATCTTGTCGCTCTTGATAAGGGCAAGGATTTCGTTCGCTTTTTTGGAAACGTCCGCGCTTAGGTTCGGATTGACTGCGGGGATGCCGACGCCGTCATTCTTGGCCGAGAAGGTGAGGGTCTGTCCGCCGGGGAACTTGCCGTCCTTGTCTGCCTTGATCATGCTGTAGGCAGCGCTGTCCACGCGTTTCATCGCCGAGGTCAGGATGATGGATTTTGTTCCGGTATAGATGCCCTGTGTGTATTGGTCAGCGTCGACGCCGACGATCCATACGCCCTTGGCGGCCCGTGTTTTGGCTTCATTGATCGCACCGACGCCGACTCCGCCTGCCGCGCAGAATATTGCCTTCACGCCGCGGTCATACATCTGGGCGGCGAGCTGCTGGCCTGCCGCGACATCGCTGAAGGTACCCTGATAGATGACGTTTTCAGCCTTGATGGTAATCTTGGTTCCGAGGTTCTTGTTCGCATAGGCGATACCCTGCTGGAAACCCCAGTTGAATTTCTGTACGGGAGGAATTTCCATTCCGCCGATAAAGCCGAAGTCGCCGGTCTTGATCTGGAGGGAGGCGGCAACGCCGGCAAGGAAACCGGCTTCATGCTCCGCGAAGAAGATTGAAACCGTGTTCGGTCCCACTTTTTCCTTGCGCGTCGCGTCAAAGGCGCCGTTGTTCGGGCTTCCGTCGATAAGAACGAATTTGGCCTTGGGATATTTATCCTGGGCTACAAAGATCGCCGTTTCGAACTTGAAACCGGGGGTCACGATGAGCGAGTAGCCGGCATCGTTCAGATTGCTGATCTCTTTTACATAGTCGGCTTCGGTGGTTCCCGTGGGTTTGAGGTATTTTGATTTGATGCCGAGATCCTTGGTTGCTTTCAGGATGCCTTCCCAGGTGCCCTGGTTGAAGGACTTGTCATCGATTGTTCCGGCATCGGTAACCATACCGACTTTTGTCTGGGCGGTTACGATCATTGGCGCTACAATCAGCAGGCCGAATGCCATAAGTGTGGATACGATTACTCTCTTCTTCATCTGTAGTCTCCTATTAATATGTGGAGAAAAACTTTCATATATATATCATGAAAAGCTTTTCATGCCGCTTTTGTTAAGCTTAAATCCAGTTTTTTACCCTGTCAAGCTTTATTTACCGTTTTTACATACTTTTGAACCAATTGGAAAAAGTCGGTTACTTTTGCAATTGGCTTTTGGAGAATTTTTAACAAGTCTTTGTAAAGCAACAACTTGTTAAAACTCTCTACCAACCTTGTTACAGGTCCGCGGGTGAAAAGGCTCCGGGGAGCAGCAGGGCGGGGTTTGTCACCTGGACTGCATCATCCATATTGGCCAAAATTACTTCCAGATCCGGGCCGCCGAGCTCGAGAATCACCTGCCGGCAGGCGCCGCAGGGGGCGATAGGGCCTTCAGTCGCCCCGACTACGGCCAGACGTACAAAGTCCCCCGGTTTGCAGCCTGCGGCGACCGCATTGAAAAAAGCCGTGCGTTCCGCGCAGTTTGTCAGGCCGTAGGATGAGTTTTCCACGTTGCAGCCGTGAAAGACGGTGCCGTCGCGGGTTTCAAGGGCTGCGCCGACCATAAAACGGGAGTAGGGGGTATAGGCTTTCAGTCTTGCCTTTCGGGCTTCATCTATGAGCGTTTCTGTTTTGTTCATGTCGCGTCCTTTGCGGTGATCCGCTGCACTATCAAGACCGGGTCGCCTTGAGCTCTGTCCCCGATGGTCATCGCCTTTGCCGCCATGGAGGAGGCAAGAGCGGCCGAGTCTGCGGTGCGCGCATGGATTACGAGGAGGGTATCTCCCTTGCTCACCTTTGCGCCGAGTTCGACGATGTCCGTAAAGCCGACCGCAGGGTCGATAATCTGGTCGCTCCGGAGCCTTCCTCCGCCGAGAGCCACGACGGCAAGACCGAGGGTTCGCGTATCGAAGGAAGCGACGTAGCCCGGCCGCTCTGCCTTGAGAGCGACGACAATTGGGGCCGAGGCAAGGTAGGTTTCGCTCTTTTCGAGGAGGTCGGAAGGACCTCCGAGGAGATGCACCATTTTGGAAAAGCGCTCGGCGGCGGCGCCCGAGTCGAGGCAGCCCTGGAGGCGTTTCCGCGCTTCCGGATAGTCCTTTGCGAGTCCGCTCGCGACGAGCCCTTCGGCGCAGAGGGCCATGGTCACCTCGTGAAGCCGTGCGGGACGGGATTTGCCGGTGAGGTAATCTATGGCGCAGCGCACTTCGAGGGCGTTGCCCGCGCAGGGGGCAAGGGACTGGTTCATGTCGGTCAGGAGGGCGCTTACCTTGAGACCTGCTCCCGTCGCGACGGCCACGATGGACTTCGCGAGGGCCGCCGATAGTTCGGTCGTGGGCATGAAGGCTCCCGAGCCGACCTTGACGTCCATGACCAGTGCGTCGAGTCCCGCCGCGAGTTTCTTTGACAGAATGGACGCGGTGATGAGGGGTATGGACTCGACCGTGGCGGTGACGTCGCGGGCCGCGTATATGCGCTTGTCCGCCGGGGCGAGGTCCGCGGTTTGCCCGATGATGGCCGTTCCCGCCTCGCGCACGGTTTTCTTCAGCAGTTCGGGATCGGGGAAGGGATTATAGCCGGGGATGGAGGCGAGCTTGTCCAGCGTGCCTCCCGTGTGCCCGAGGCCGCGTCCCGAGATCATCGGATTAAAGCCGCCGCAAGAGGCGAACATGGGCCCGAGCATCAGGGAAACCGTGTCGCCGACCCCGCCGGTGGAATGCTTGTCCAGAATCGGGCCGCTCAAGTCAAGGCTCTTCCACTCCATGACCTTGCCTGAATCGCGCATCGAGAGGGTCAGGTTGACGCATTCTTCCCGGCTCATGCCGTTCAAAAAGACCGCCATGGTTAGGGCCGCGATCTGGGCTTCGCTCACGCTGTTGTCGGTTACCCCCGCGATGAAAGAGTGTATCTCGTCCGCGCTCAAGGCCTGCCTGTCGCGCTTGTGCCGTATTGTCTCCTGTGGTAAAAACATTTATTCCCCCTGTAAATCAAAATAATGACTAAGATGCGCTGATCAAGTAATTACGAGATTTCCCGCGCAAAACTGCCTGCGTCCCTTTCGCCGAGAAGCATCTCCGCGACGGAGGCCGCGATGTCGGCGAAGCTTTTCCGCACGCCGAGGTCAACGCACTTGACGCGCGGGCCGAAGGCCAAGATCGGTATGTATTCCCTGGTGTGGTCTGTCCCCTTGAAAACGGGATCGCAGCCGTGGTCCGCAGTGACGATGAGCATTTCGTTTTCCCTTATCAGGGGCAGAAGGAGGGCGAGCTCTTTGTCGAAGTCTTCGAGGGCTTTTTGGTAGCCCTTAACGTCTCTCCGGTGGCCGAACTTCATGTCGAAATCAACCAGGTTGATGAACACGAGCCCTTCTCCTTTTGCCGCCGCGATCTCCATGGTTTTTTCCATGCCGTCGGAGTTGCTCTTGATCGGGAAGCTTTCGCTTATTCCGCGCGCGGCGAATATATCCGATATTTTTCCGACTCCGACGACTTTTTTTCCTCCGGTCAGCAGCCGGTCCAGAATCGTGATGCCGGGGGGATCGAGCGAATAGTCGTGGCGGTTGGCCGTCCGCTTCCACTGGCCGCCCGTTCCCGTAAAGGGGCGTGCGATGATGCGGCCGACGTCGAGCATCTCCCGCGCCGCGTGGCACCACTCATAGAGTTTTTCAAGCGGGATTACGTCCTCATGCGCGGCAATCTGGAATACTGAATCGGAGGAGGTGTATACGATAGGAAATCCGGTCGCAACGTGCTCGTCCCCGAACGCGGTGAGTATTTCGGTTCCCGAAGCCACCATGTTCCCGAGCGTTTTGGTTCCGATCTTTTTCTCGAACTCTTTCTGTATATCGGCGGGAATTCCCGTCGGGAAGGTGGGCAGCGCCTTTTCCATGACGAGTCCCGCCATTTCCCAGTGACCGACGGTGGTGTCTTTTCCCTTTGCGAGGGAGGAGGCTTTCCCCCAGGCTCCGCGTGGATGAACTGCGGGCGCGACACCTCGAATGGGTATAATACGGCCAAGGCCGAGAGATTCCATGTTGGGCAAAGTCAGGCCGACTGCTTCCCCGATGTGTCCCAGGGTATTCGCGCCGAGGTCTCCGTAGAGATCCGCGTCGGGCAGAAAGCCCGCGCCGGCGCTGTCGAGCACGAGCAGAAAAATGCGGTCAATCGCTGCCATTCAGTATCCGCCCGTGGTCGTCTCGCCAGAGATGATCTTGATGCCGTTGCTCGTGCCGAGCCTCATGACGCCCATCTCGATATATTTTTGCGCGGTCTCCGCGTCCTTCACTCCGCCCGAGGCTTTCACCTTTGCCTTGCCCTCGACTGCGTCAAGCATGAGGCGGACGTCATCGACCGTCGCCCCTCCCGTCCCGAAGCCGGTCGAGGTTTTCACGAAGTCGGCTCCGGCCGCTACGGCGAGGCCGCAAACCGTTTTTTTCTCCTCATCGTCGAGATAGCAGGTTTCGATGATTACCTTAAGCGTCTTCGCGCCGACCGCTTTTTTCACCGATCGGATTTCCTCGCGCACCGCGTCGCTCTTGAGCGACTTGAGGAAACCGACATTGATGACCATGTCGATCTCGTCCGCTCCCTGCTTCACCGCATTGCCCGCCTCGAATACTTTGGCCTCGGTGGACATGGCTCCGAGCGGGAAACCGATTACCGAGCATACCTTGACAGGGGATCCCTTGAGGCAGGAGGCTGCGAGAGGCACCCAACAAGAATTGATGCATACCGAAAAAAACTGATGTTCTTTTGCTTCTTCGCACAGCTGCCTGATATCGGCTTCCGTCGCGGATGCTTTCAGAATCGTATGGTCTATGTACTGGTTCATTTTCATGCGTGTGTCCTTTTATTATCGTTTGCCCTTTTCAAAGGGTTCGCCCGAGGCACGGGGCGCTTGCGTGGTTTTCGAGAATAGGATCAGCGCGAGGAGGGTCACGACGTAGGGGAATACCTTCAGGATGACCTCGGGAATCACCTGCAGGACGGGCTCTGCCTGGGATGCGTTGGCAAGCGTCGCGGCGAAGCCGAAGAAGAATGTCGCCCCCAGAATTCCCAGCGGTTTCCACTGGCCGAAGATGAGCGCGGCCAGGGCCAGGAAGCCCATACCCGCGACGGAGCCGTTGAACTCGCCGGAGTAGGTGACGAGGATGGTAGCCCCGCCGAGCCCCGCGAGCGCGCCTGACAGCAGCACCCCGATGTAGCGTATGCGGAACACGTTGATGCCCGCCGCGTCGGCCGCCTGGGGATGCTCGCCGCATGAGCGGAGGCGCAGGCCGAAGGGCGTCTTGTAGAGAAGGAAGGATCCGAGCAGCAGAATAAAAAGTATAAGCCAGGTAGTCCCGTAGGTTTGGCGGAAGAGCAGGGGTCCGAGAATCGGGATGTTGACCAGGAAAGGAATGTCGAAGCGGGGAATGCCGGCGGTCAGCTGGATGTTGCCCGAGCCGGTGAAGGTGCGCGCCAAAAAGACGGTCAGGGCTCCGGCTATCATGTTGATGGCCGTTCCGCTGATAACCTGGTTCGCGTTCAGATTGATGCTCGCGAAAGCATGAAGCACCGAGAAGAGAGCGCCCGCGAGCATCGCCGCTATCAGGCTGACCCATACGGCCCAGGGCCCGATGAGTGGATAGAGGGTCACGGTGCAGACCGCGCTCGCGAAGGCGCCGATAACCATGAGCCCTTCGAGCCCGATGTTGACGACGCCGCTCCGCTCGCTGAAGAGCCCGCCGAGCGATGTGATGAGCAGTGGCATCGCGAAGGCAACGGCATAGGGAAAAATATGGACAAGGATATTCCACATATTACTTGCCTCCTTTTCTTGAACGATTGGCAACGTGATCGAAAAAATTGCGTATCAGGATGCTGGTTGCGGCGAAATAAATAATGCACGCGATAATGGTGTCCCCGATTTCCGGCGGTATGTCGGTCATCGCGTTCATGAAGCCCTTGCCGGACTGCAGTATGCCGAAGAAGAGGGCTGCGAAGATGACGCCGACCGGAGATGTCGCGCCCAGCAGCGCCACAGCGATGCCGTCGAAGCCCTGGCTCGGCATTACCCCGATCTGTATCGAGGAGGCATAGCCGGTGTAGAGGGCCGCTCCGCCGAGACCGGAGAGGGCGCCCGCGATCATCATCGAAAGAATGATGTTACGGTTTACGTTGATGCCTGAATACTCGGCCGAGTGGCGGTTGAAGCCGACCGCCTTCAGCTGGAAGCCGAGCACGGTTTTCTCGAGTATTACCGCGATGATGAACACCGCGATGAGCGCGATAAAAAGGCCTAGGTTGATATAGGAGCCCGCGAAGAGCGCGGTGAGCCAGGGTACCTTCAGGGATGCCGCCTCCGTTATCTGGCGCGACTCGGTCTCGAAGCTTCCCTTGAAATAGGCAGGCACCAGATAGTAGGTGATCCAGTAGGCGATCCAGTTCATCATGATGCCCGACACCACCTCGTGCACGTTGAAGCGCGCCTTCAGGAGACCTGGTATGATTCCCCAGAGGGCGCCGCCGGCGAGCGCCGAAAGCGTCATCAGGCTGAGCAGAAGGGGCTTGGGGAGGTCGACGGTGAGTCCCACGATGGTCGCGGCAAGCCCGCCGATTATCACCTGGCCGGGGGTGCCGATATTGAAGAGCCCGGTGCGGAAGGCAAAAGCCACCGAGAGTCCGGTCAGGATGAGCGGTGTTGCCATCGCGAGGGTGTTGCCCACTCGCTCGAGGTTCATGAGCCCTCCGGCAAACAGGAATCTGTAGCCCTCGACAGGATTATTGCCCGTCAGGAGCATGAGAACCGCGCCGGCGGCGAGGCCGAGAATGACTGCGGTCACTCCTATTGTGAAATCTTTGTTGACGATTGGTTTCATGCCGTAGCCTCCTGCTTGACGCCGGTCATCATGAGGCCGACTTCCCTTTCGTTGGTCTTGTCCGCGTCGACGATGCCGACGAGCTCTCCGTGACTGATGACCGCGATGCGGTCCGAAAGATCAAGGATCTCGTCAAGCTCGAGGGATACGAGCAGAACGGCTTTGCCCGAGTCTCTCTGCTCGACCAGGCGCTGGTGGATGTACACGATGCTGCCGATGTCGAGCCCGCGCGTGGGCTGCACCGCGATCAGAAGTTCGGGGTCCAGGTCGAACTCCCGTCCGATGATAGCCTTCTGCTGGTTGCCTCCGGACATTGTCCTCGCCTTGGTAGACGCGCCCTCGCTCGAGCGGACGTCAAAGGCCGCAATTATCTTTTCCGCGTGCGCCCTGATCGCCCCCTTGTTCAGGAAGCCGTGCTTCGAGTAGGGTTCCTCCCGGTGGGTTTCAAGGATCATGTTCTGTTCAATGGAATAATCCAGCACCAGGCCGCGTTTCTGCCGGTCCTCGGGGATATGGGCCATGCCGCTCTGGATCCGTTCCCGGATGGAAAGGCGGGTGATGTTTTTTCCCTTCAGCAGAATGGTGCCTCCCTCGATTTTGCGCAGTCCGGTAAGCGCCTCGATGAGCTCGGTCTGTCCGTTGCCCTCAACCCCGGCAATTCCGAGAATTTCGCCCGCTCTCAGCTCGATAGAAAAATCCCGCAGGGCCGGCACGTTGCGCGAGTTGTTGACGTTGAGGTTTCTGATTTCGAGGATCGTGTCTCCCGGTTCGCGGTCGGCCTTGTTGATCTCGAATGATATCTCGCGGCCTATCATCATCTCCGCCATTTTGGCCTCGTCGGTATCGGCGACCTCGACGGTGCCGATGAGCTTGCCCCGGCGGATAACCGTGCACCGGTCCGCGATGGCCTTTATTTCCTTCAGCTTATGGGTGATCAGGATGATGGACTTTCCCTCCGCGATCAGGTTTCTCATGATCTTCATCAAGTCCTGAATCTCCTGGGGCGTAAGCACCGCGGTCGGTTCGTCGAACATCAGCACTTCGGCGTTGCGGTACAGCATCTTGAGTATCTCGACCCGCTGCTGCATGCCGACCGAGATATCCTCGATTTTCGCATCCGGCTCGACGTTCAGACCGTACTGCTCGGACAGGGCCTTGATCCGGCGCGAGGCGCTTTTCAGCTCGAGCAGGGGTCCGCTGTGCGGCTCCAGGCCGAGCACTATGTTTTCCGTAACCGTAAAATTGTGCACCAGCTTGAAATGCTGATGCACCATACCGATGCCCAGCTCGTTCGCGATATTCGGGTTATCGATGCGGACCGTCTTTCCGCGAATCTTGATCGTGCCGGAATCGGCCTGATAGAGACCGAAAAGAATGCTCATCAGGGTGGACTTCCCGGCTCCGTTCTCGCCGAGCAGGGCGTGTATCTCTCCCTTTTTGAGACAGAGCGTGATGTCATCGTTGGCGCGGATTCCCGGGAACTGTTTGCAGATGTTGAGCATTTCAACAACATATTCCATATCAGACCTCCAAAAAAATACTGATTTCCATATGAAGCGCTTCAGCGCGGAGAAGAATTTTTGATACTGGTGCTTTCGCGTACCTGCAGGGCACCGGGCATTACGACATCGCCTTGTACCGGCATTTTCCCGTCGATGCAGTCGATTATCATTTGCCCGGACAGGGTGCCCGTCATCAGATAGTCATAGCTCATTGTCGTGATCGATGGATGGCAGAAGGACAGTATAGCCGGATCATCGATGCAGGCCACGGAGACATCCTCCGGCACGCGATATCCGTTGCGCAGCAGCCAGCCTGCGGCCGCAATGGCCAGGCGGTCCGTAATGCAGAATATCGCGCTCGGTTTTTGGCCCGGGTTTTCCATCAGCGCCTTCGTTCCGAGCTCTCCCGAGATATATTCAAAGTCACCGGTGATGACGAGCAGGGGATCGAAGGGTATGCCGTTTTCCTTAAGGGATGCGCAATAGCCTTCCTTTCGCAGGGTTCCGATGTTGATATCGTGATCGGGCACGGAAAGGCATCCTATGCGCCGGTGTCCCAGGGAAACAAGATAGTCCACCATTGCCCTGGAACCCTCGAAGCTGTCCAGGCGGACCGAGGGACAATTCAGGAAAGCACCTGCCTGGCCGACTATCACGACCGGTATCTGCAGTTTTGCTATGGACCTGACATGCTCTTCATCGACCCCTGTCGCGAAATACAGGACGCCGTCCACCCGCTTTTCATGAAAAAGTTTGAGATAGCGCAGTTCCTCTTCTTTTTGATCCCTGGTGTTGGCCAATAAAATATTATAGCCGTTTTTGGTCAGAACCTCGGAAATGCCGTCAAATATCGCAGCGAAGGTGCCGAGATCGATTCGGGGCAGCATGACTCCGATCGTGTTAGTTTTTTTCCGGAGCAGTTCCTTGGCAAGGGCATTCGGACGGTATCCGGTTTCTTCAAGAATCTGTTCGATTTTTGCCTTGACATCGGGACTTACATACGCGGAATTGTTGATTACCCGGGAAATGGTCGCTATTGAGACGCCGGCCATGTGGGCCACATCTTTGATGTTCAACTTTTCCCCCTTAAAAATTACCGTAAAAGGTTCATGTAAAGCTTTACTTGAGCATAACGCTGTTTTTTCCCCTTGTCAAATAAAAAATACTAACCATCTTTATTTCACCTTTCGGCCTCTATAAAATGTCGATTATTACCGGTTCAGCGGGAATTGCCATTTTCCGTTTCATAATGTTGATTTCACCGCCGTCTATGAGATTTCTTCCTTTCCAGTCAATTACTCCCTCCGGCAGGGCAGAATCCAGATCAAGGATTCCCTTTTTGTCCTCAATGGTGAAAATTCCCAGACGCAGGCGCTGTACCGAAAGGTCGGCTGCCTTGCTCCGGTAAGAGGCGGCAGCGACCCCTGCGGTGCCGGTCTTGTGTATGGCATAAAAACCGCCAAGATGCAGGGGATGACGGCGAAGGATAATCAGCGCGGAAAGGTATCGCTCGAATTCCGGTTCGGTATCCCAGAGGACGGGATCGGCATCAAAAAGATCGCTCCGGTGGGCATCAGCGCGTTCCTGTCCGGCGTACACAAGGAGTGTACCCTTTTCAAAGGCGGTAAACGCCGTCCAGTTGCGGTGAGCGCGTTTGTTTTCCATCCAGAACCTGCTGCGTTCCTGGTCGTGATTTTCGCAAAAACGGAGTTTTATATAGTTATCGGGGAATATGAATTCCTGCCTCCGTTTCACGTCGAGAAAGTCTTCGAAAGAGGCCTTGCCCTCCATATACATTTTAAAGACATCAAAACTGTCATAGTCATACGCAATATCAAAGGCCCGGAAAATCTCGCTGTCAGAAAGGCATCCGTAGGAACGCTGCCGCAGCTCGAGGAGAAAACGGGGTTCAACCGATTCGGAAAGCCATACCGCATCAGGTTTTATCAGGTCGCACTGACGCCGGGCTTCCATCCAGAATGACAGGGGGAGCAGGGGGGCAACATCGCAGCGGAACCCGTCGAAACCCTCTTTCAGCCAGAATATCAGACTGTCGATGAGGTATTGGGAAAGAAATGAATTGTTCAAATCCAGGTCGATGATGTCCGACCAGTCGCCTATTCGGTTGCCCGGTTCCCCGTTCTTTTTCCGGTAAAACCAGTCCGGATGATCGCGGAACAGCATCGAATCAGGCGAGGTATGGTTGTATACCACATCCAGAATCACTTTCATGCCCAATTCATGCGCTTTTTGCGCAAAGTCCCGTGCATCCTCCATAGTTCCATATTCAGGATTAACCGCGCGGTAATCCGAAATGGCGTAGGGGCTGCCTGCGCCTCCCTTCCTGTGTTTCAGTCCAATCGGATGGATGGGCATGAGCCAAACTATATCGGCGCCCAGTTTTTTAATCCGTTCCAGGTCGGCTGAAGCGGCGCGGAGGGTTCCTTCGGCGGTATGGTTTCGAATATACACCGAATAAATAGTTTGATTTCGCAGCGAGACCGGGGTGTGCAGTGCCATAAATTACTCCTGTTGAATATTTCAAATGATAAGAGGAAAAAAATCTTCTGTCAATTTCATATAAAAGTACCCTACATAAATAAATGAGCGGATTATTTGCATTTTAAGGAAACTAAACTTACACTTATTTATAAGTTTACTGCTTCATATCGCGCAAGATTTTTTTATTTCAGATTATTAGTTAAAAAAACACGTTATGTGCTTGACAAAAAAGTAAACCGGTTTAATAATGACGTAAAGCGGTTAAGTAAACCACTTTAATATGTTCTGTCTTTTTTAATGGAGGAGACAAATGAAAAAGATTATGATTATTGCACTCAGCCTCGTACTGATTGCAAGCATCGGATTCGTCGGATGCGCAAAGTCTGGTGCTTCAAAACAAGCTGCAATCAAGGGAAGTTCCCTTACCCTGATGCAGAACAAACCCGAAATTGATGCCCAGCTGAAGGCCTATGCCGCAGCTTGGGGAACCGCAAACGGTGTAACTGTAACTATCAAATCAATTGGTGGAACTTCCGGTGGAATGGGTCCCCAGCTCAAGAGCGATTATGCCGCTGGCGATATGCCCGACATTTTTGTTATTGCCGGTATCGAAGACTACAAAGAATGGGAAGGCTCAATCCTTGATGTAACCGACCAGAGCTGGGTTGCCAAGACTTCAGTTGCTTTCAAAGTCGGCGACAAGGTATTCGGATTTCCCGTTGCCGTAGAAGGATGGGGAATGGCATACAATGCCGACCTGCTCGCTAAAGCCGGTATCGATCCTTTGACCCTGAACAATTATGAAGCGTACAAAGTTGCTTTTGCCAAACTTGATTCAATGAAAAAAGAGCTTGGAATCAATTCTGTCGTTTCCATGGCTGCCGCCATTGAAATGGGATGGGTAACCGCACATCACAATTTCAATTCACTGCTGTCAAACGGTCTCCCTTACGGCGACCTTTCGGTAGCCAATGCCCTTCTCGCCGGAAATGTCGATGCAACACGCCTCGCGGAATATGCCGACTGGGTAGAACTGCTGTTCAAGTATTCCGACAAGGGAATCCTGACCACCGGAAATTATGACTCTCAGGTTGGCGCATTCGCAACCGGAAAAGCCGTATTCCTTCACCAGGGTAACTGGGTTGACGGTAACCTGAAAGACGTTGCGAAATTCAAGATGGCTTTCGCTCCCCACGGATCGATGAAAGCCGTAACAGACGGTATCTTCGTTGCCGCTCCTTCTTTCTACACCATCAACAAAGACTCAAAGAGCATTGCCGCCGCCAAGAAATTCCTGGTAGACATGGTTGATACTCCCGAAGGCCAGAATTTCATGGTAGTTGAAGCCGGAATGATTCCTGCATATTCAAACGTCACCCTCAAGCCCACCGGAGCTCTTTCACAGTCCGTACAGGCCTGGTCTGCCGCAGGCAAGGTATATTCATGGAACCAGTACGCTTTCACCGGAGATTTCCGCGACAAGACACTTACTCCCATTTATAACCAGTTTGCTGCCGGCAAGATCAACAAAGCCCAGTTCATCGACCTGATGACCAAAGCTTTCATCGCCAACAAGAAATAATGCATCTGATCCGGACCGGAAGCGGAAACGCTCACCCGGTCCGGTTTTTTTTAAAGGTCTTTTTCCAACGGAGTTTAGTTTACAAATATAGACCAATGTAGTTTCAAGGAGTGAGCATGAATAGCAGGAAAGAAAAGGCAATCACTTTTTGGTTGTTTCTGGCCCCGGCGCTATTGGCCTTTTTGGCAGTTATTATCGTTCCCTTTTTCATGGGAATTTTCTATTCGTTTACCGATTGGTCCTCGTCGAGCAAGGTAGGCAATGGTTTGCAGTTTATCGGTTTTGCGAATTATATACAGAGCTTCCTCGATCCTGCTTTTGCCTATTCGTTCGGAATCACGATCGTGTATACGATTATCAATATGATTTCAATCAATTTGGCGGCATTTATCCTGGCCATGCTGGTTACCAGTAAACTTAAACTCAGAAAAATTTACCGGGTCGGGTTTTTCCTTCCCAATCTGATCGGCGGACTCATACTCGGTTATGTATGGCAATTTATTTTCAATAATGCGCTTCCTTCGCTGGCTAAACTGAGTCAGATGTTCTCCTCGTTGGCCGTGCCCGAGAATCTGATGCTTGGCAACCAGAATACGGCTATTGCCGCCCTGGTTATCGTGGGCACCTGGCAGTATGCCGGATATATCATGATGATCTACATCGCCGCGATCGAGGGTGTGCCTCCCGAGCTTCACGAGCAGGCGATGATTGACGGCGCGACCGCTTTCCAGCGCATGCGGGCAATCGTGCTTCCTATGGTAGCCCAGGCTTTCACGGTCACC
This sequence comes from Spirochaetales bacterium, assembly GCA_043775705.1. GTDB lineage: Bacteria > Spirochaetota > Spirochaetia > Treponematales > Treponemataceae > Teretinema. The sequence continues at coordinate 62,426 of JAYVSC010000106.1, forward strand.
ATGTTCCTTACCCTGGTTCAGTCCTTCAAGCAGTTCGATGTGAATGTTTCCCTGACCAGCGGCGGACCGTCAACCATGTTCCAGGGACAGCCGGTATTGGGTACGCAGCTGCTCGCACTTAATATTTATAACACGGCTTTCCTGTCCAATAAACTGGCTGAAGGCCAGGCACGAGCGGTCGTGTTTTTCATGGTACTGGCTGTCGTAGCGCTCGTACAGGTGTATGTGAACAAGAAGAAGGAGTTGGAATTATGAAAAAGGCGAAATCCGGCAGACTCGAATTGGAAATTGTAACCGCGATTCTTTTTCTTGTATTTCTCTTTCCTTTCTTGATGGTGTTGATGAACTCGGCAAAAACCGCCTTCGAGGTAACCCAGTATCCGCTTTCATTGCCGGAAAACTGGGGTAACATCGGAAAAAATATCGTGACAATCTGGGGCAGTGATAATATCCACTATGCCTCGTCGTTGTTCTCCTCTTTTTTCATCACGGCGTTTTCGCTTGTTTTTCTTAATCTGCTTTCCGCGCAGGCTGCCTGGGTACTTGTCCGGACCAAGACGAAGCTGTCGAACGTCATCTTTTTTGTATTTGTCGCGGCCATGGTCATTCCCTTCCAGATCGTCATGTTTCCGCTGCTGACCTGGCTGCGGACTATCACGAACCTTACCGGACTGCGCCTGCTCCGGACGTATCTCGGAATGATCGTATGCTATATCGGTTTCGGCATTTCCCTGTCCATTTTCATGTTTCATGGATTTATCAAAAGCGTTCCCCTGGAGCTCGAAGAAGCGGCGACAATCGACGGATGCACCCGGTTCCAGATTTTTTACAAGATCATATTTCCGCTCCTTACGCCGATACAGGCGACTGTCGCGGTATTGAACGGAATATGGATATGGAATGATTATCTGCTTCCCCTGCTCATTCTGGGCAAGGGTAACGCGGTACAAACCCTTCCGCTTGCCGTATCCAACTTCGCCGGAGCCTTCGTCAAGCAGTGGGATTTGATAATGACGGCTGTTCTTCTCGCGATGATACCGATCATTATCTGTTTCTTTATCGCGCAGAAATATATCGTCAAGGGCATGCTTGCCGGTTCAATCAAGTAGCGTTTTTCATCTTTGCCGGCGGCAAACGCAGCGAAAAAAAAACCTTCCACTAAGACGGGAAGGTTTTTTTTGTTCGTACTGCCGATCTAGTATTTGAATGAAAGGGAGAGGTCCATGTTCAACACCGGACGTTTTCCCGGGTCAATGCCGAGTTCCCTGCCGTAGATAGCAAAGTCGAGTTGACATACGGTAAGATCGAGTCCCAGGCCCGTTGCCAGATAGGTTTCATTGATCCCCGCACGGAGGCTGACGACGTTCAGCAGGATCATTTCGGTACCCGCGGCGACATTGAGAATCGGGTTCCGGTAAATCGGGTTGAGAAGATCCAGGGCATCGCGATAGTCGAACATGACGTTCCAGCCGGTGATTGTGGTCCAGGACACAGGTAGCGGAATCGAGTACACGACGCCGGCACTCAGATTCGGGGCAAAACGGTTATACATTGTGTCGATATCATTACCCTTGGCAAAATCGCCGATATTTCCGTAGAGGGTCGAGAACACGGGAGTGTAGAGGTCTTTGCAGGTAAGGCCTGCGCTGAAGCGGCTGCCGTAGCGATACATAAGGCCCATGTCGACGCCGAATCCGGTCGATAGTACCGTGGGTAAATTATTGACGTCAAATTTGATTATCGCATCAAGCACGGTAAGGGCTGTTCCGGATTCTACGAGAAAACTCTGGAAAAAGCCTTTCATCTGAAGACCGAGCGCGACGGAATGGGGCCCCTGCTCGAATACGGTCAGCCCGTATCCGCCGACAAAGAGGATTTCCTCGCCTATTACCACAGTGGCGCTGGTGATCGAGGGTATATCGACCGAGGTCAGCGAGCGGTTGAAAATGCCGAAGCCGAAATTCCTGTCAACCTTGCCGAAAGAGATGGGGCCCGTTATATCGGCCCCGATGTACACGCCGTTATTTGCGCCTACCAGGTCGAGGACGCCGGTTGCCATATCGCTTGCCTGCATGACCGAAGGGAGGTCAAAGAGGGGGCCGGCAATGTTGGCGGAAAGACTCGCAATCGACCATTCTTTTTTCACGTAGGCCAAAGCGGCCGGATTGGTCGCCAGCGTGTCGAATCCCGCTTCAAGGGCGCTGTACGCCCCGCCGAAACCGGCGGTACGGGCAGAAACGACGGATGGCCTTATCGGCCTGAACGTCAGGGCCTGTGCGCCCAGGAGGGCGGGAGTAAAGGCGATAAAAAACAGAAATACCCCGGTAAGGCGCCGGGGCATCAGGTGTGCAGGAGAAAAACTCATGGCTGTGTTCCTTTCAGCAGATCGGTCAGATTAAAGCCTGCTACCGTTACGTCGGCAGAATCTCGCGTGTTGATTGCAGTCCTTGCGTTCAGAATCAAGTCCATTTGAGCCTGAATGTCAGGGGTGGCTGCCAGGCTTGAGGTATCGCCGCTTGCCAGGATATCCATCATTTGGGTCGTTCCGATAACATCAGCGACATCGGCCATGACTACGGCAGCCGCCAGCACGAGCGAGTCTACCGGAGCGGTCTGCAGGGATTCGGTATCTCCGAGAATCGTTTCGATCGCCGTCATGTCCACCGAAGTATCAAAGGCGCTGAGCGCGGTGGTTATCATGTCATCGGTGGCAGTGCCGTCCGCGGCGGTTTTGGCCAGATCGGTAAGGGTTCCCATATCTATGGCGGCCGTAGTCGCCAGATTCAGGATAGAGGCTTTATCATCAACCGAGAGGGCCGTGATATCATCCGCGCTTTTTTTGCCGAGTACCCTCAGTATTTCTTTGGCCCCTTCGGGGCTTGTCGCTTCAGTCCCCTGGGCGAGAGTAACCAGATCCGCGAGGGAGGTGCTATTGGAGATTGTCACTTTGTCCCGGGCCATACTGGCTCCAAGGGATGTAGTAAACAATTGGCGGCAGGAAATAGTCATAACCATAAAAATAGAGAGCAGGCATAAAATCCGGTACCATTGTTTCATAAACAGCCTCCCTAAGCATATTATGTAATCCGGGTGCGAAAGAAACCTCAACAAAAAACGGACTGTTCCTATGGTAACTTCCCTAGGCGTAAGTATAACACCTGGACGGTTATTTTACAAATTGCGCGCCGCCGTTTCCCGTGCATTTAATTCGTACTTCGGTGCCCCTGGGGACAGAGCTCAGATAACCGGAGGGAGAATTTCCGCTTCCGACGCGGAGGGAGAGGTAATTGGCGGTTAAAACGGTCACCGGAGCGCCTGAAGGGCCCTGTTCGACTATCCCCTGGAGTTCACGTCCGTTCCAGTACTCCGAATAACGTGTATGGTTTTTTTCGGCAAGGGCGGTTAGCACGGCAATTCGCTCCCCTGCGGTTCGCTCGGGAATACGGGGTTTCATGCTCCAAGCCTCGGTTCCCGGACGGGGCGAGAAGGGGAAGGCATGAATCCAGGCAAAGCCGATATCGGTGCACATTTTCACTGTTTGCGCGAAGTCGTCCTCAGTTTCCCCGGGAAAACCGGTAATGATGTCGCAGGCAAGAAAGGGGTTTTCCTTGATGGTTCTGAGCCGTTCCGCCGTACGATACACGGTTTCGGCGGTATAAGGCCGGCGCATGGCTGACAGGATGCGGTCGCTGCCGGACTGCACGGACAGGTGAAAATGGGGCCTGATGCGCTCATGGGCAAGCAGGGGAAGGATGGTTTCGTCGATGCGCTCCGGGTACAGGCTCGAGACGCGGATAGCGATTTTAGCGGTTTCAGCGAGAATTCTATGCAAAAGATCGGCAAAGTCCCCGTCAGACGAGCGGTATTGGGAAAGATTTACCCCGGAAAGAATAACTTCTGCCCAGTTCGCGTTCTCGATTTTAATTATTCTTCTGATCACTTCTTCGGGGGCAAGCGAGACCGCTTTGCCGCGTGCGAGGCGGATACGGCAATATGAACAGTGATTATTGCACCCGTCCTGGATTTTTATTGATGCCCGGGAATGAAAGAGGAAATTATCCGTCGCGAGGCGGAAGGTATCGGCGGAAAGTGGATCGGTCCCTTCGGTTTGAACGGCACGGCTGCAGAACCATGAAAGTATTGCAAGAAGCGGCGCTTCCGGATGAAGCGTGATTTGATTCGAGAGAAACAGGGGAAGGTCTGCAAGTTCCCCTTTGCGGGAACCGGGAAAAACGCATACCCGCGGATCGATGGCCCCAATTGTCTCCCTTTCAACTTCGGCATAGCAGCCCGTCACCAGAACCGGAGCTTCCGGGTGCTTTTTCAGGAGAAGCCTGATGAGGCGCCGGGCTTTTTGCTCGGCTTTGCCGGTTACAGTACAGGTATTTATAATATTCAAGCTGATTGTACGTACCGGTAGGTATACAAGTCCGCTTTCAGGAGTTTCAGACCCGGCTCCGCTTTCCCGTCCGATTTCCACGGAAAAGCCCGCCTCGCTGAAAGCGTGGGCCAAGGATTCCGTTTCGATCTGGTTCAATTTACAGCCGAGGGTCTCGAAGTGGATCGTTTCCATCAATTGACTAGTTTGAGCACCCTGTCTCTGCCGCGGAGGGCATCCTGGAGGGTGCTGTTCAATTCTATCGCCTTTTTGTACGCGTCCAGGGAATAGAAATAGTCTTTGGCCATTTCACGGGCGTAACCGAGGCGTACCCACCAAAGGGCATTTGTTCCCTCAAGCTTCAGGGCGGATGAAAAGGCGATATCTGCATGGCGGTATTTCGCGAGGCGGAGATAAATTTCGCCCATGTAATAATAAGTCAGCGAGATACGGCTGCCGTTCGGGGCATAGGATATATATTCCTGGAAGAGCTTCAGTGCCTGGTCATTCAGTCCGCGGAAATATTTGGCCTCGGCTTGAATTTCAATGAGCCGTGGATCATATTTCGACAGTCCCCGCCCTGTTTCCGCCCAGCTGTCGGCTTCTTCGTAACGCTGCGCCGCGACAAGGGACCAGCAGAGAACGACGTGACTTTCGGTATTTTTCGGGTTTGCCTGAATTTCTGCGAGGCATACTTCGATGGCTTCGGTAAACCTGCCGTCACGGTAGAGTTCGAGCGCATCGAGTTTGGTTTGGCCGTACAAGCCCACGGTCAGGCTCAAAAGTGAGGAAAGAATTAAAAGGGATGCACGATTCATGGCTTTTACCTGTCCATTGTACAGATGCCGGAAAAAAAGCAGCCGCTTTCGAGGATTACCTCAGGCGCTGTTACATCCCCGTTCAATTTGCCCGAGCTGAATACGTGAACCATCGCGGTCGCAGTCACATTGCCCTCAACCGCGCCTTTGATAATTACCCGGGTCGCCTTGATGTCAGCCTTGACAACCGCGCCCAGATCGATCAGGAGGTCGCTCGTCGCGTCAATTTTGCCGGAAACCCGGCCCTTGATCATAAATGGCTCCGAAAACTGGATCGTTCCGGTGAAATCGATGTCGGGAGCAAGAACCGTATCATAATCTTCTTCATCTAGGTCAAGAAGGTCATTATCTTTGTTATCTACCATATAGAGTAATTTATCCGCTCTTGCCGTTATCGGTCAAGTGCGTGCAAACTTCCTTCCAGGCGTTCTCGAAGTCGGTTCTCATCTGCGAGGCATAAGGGTTGAGGTTTTGCATGTCGAGAAAAAGTTCCGGCGAATCTTTTTCTACCTGCCGGCATATCGCAAGGAGCTTCCGGTACCAAAGGGTTCCGATGGGCGTTTCCTCTATTTTCATCGTGCTCAGGGTACGGCCTATCATGTGGGTAAGCGCCTGGCTCATGGCCGCCTGCCTGTCATGTTCTTCAGGTGTGATCTCGACTACCATCAGGCCCAGAGACCGGAAAAAATGTGCCCATTCATCATACTGGGCGCTTTCCATGCGAACCGGATGCATCATTAAAGGAAGGCCGGAAAGCCCCTCTTTTGCGGATTCCGGTCCGAACATGGGATGCGTTGCGAGAATATTCACTGTTTCAGGCAGAATTTCCCTCATCCAGCGTACTGGTTCCATCTTTACCGAGCAGGTGTCGACGACAAGCGTCCCGGGCGCAAGATAGGGCTCCATTTTTTCGAGCATTGCGGGCACGGAGCGCATCGGCACACAAATGAAAATTACCGGAAGAGCACATATCTCCTCCAGGGACAGAAGGGTGCAGGGGGGGGCGGCCGGTATGCTCCGGTTATAGCCATACACGGTATATCCGTGTGAAAGGACAGTGGCCCAAAAGGCTCCGAACCGCCCGAGTCCGATGATTCCTACTTTGCTCATGGAGTTAACCTAAAGGGAATCGGCGGATGTGTCAAGAAAGGGCGTGGTCCGGGGACCGTGATCCGGGGACAGAGCGCGGGGAAGGGATATTTATTTAAAGCGCCAGTTCAAGTCTGAAGTGCGAATAACAGAGCAATAAGAAACGACATCGCGTTTTTCGGTATAATGAAGTTACTACACAATCATTAACTGAAGG
>JAYVSC010000107.1:0-11070 GCA_043775705.1 Spirochaetales bacterium
CCCGGTGGCGGAAGGGCGGGCGCTTTTTTATGCGGCGGCAAGGCTATCGCCATTTACGTCGCCTTTACCGGTCTGCACGGCACCATCGGCGAGGACGGCACCATTCAGGGGCTGTTCGAAATGGCCGACATTCCCTACGTGGGAAGCGGGGTTATGGGAAGCAGCATCGCGATGGACAAGGAAAAGGCAAAGGTACTCTGGCAGGCAGCGGGACTTCCCGTCGTGCCCTTCGTCTGCATGCGCATGTCCGAATGGGCAAACGAAGCCGAAAAACGAACACTGCTTGGAAAAGCCGAAAAGGATTTCTCCTACCCGCTTTTCGTAAAGCCCGCCTGCGCGGGATCCTCGGTCGGGGCTTCCAAGGCTTCCAGCCGCGATGAACTTGAAAAATGCGCGGGGGAGGCTTTTCAGTGGGACGACAAGATAATCATCGAACCCTTTATTCCGGCCCGCGAGATCGAATGCTCGGTCACCGGCAACGAGGCACCGATAGCCTATACACCCGGCGAAATCATCCCCACCCATGAGTTCTACGATTACGACGCGAAGTATACCGATCCGGACGGAGCGTCCCTCAATATACCGGCAGACATCCACGAAATGACCACGAAAAAAATCCGCCAGATAGCGGTGCAGGCCTACAAGACGCTCGACCTGTCGGGCCTCTCACGGGTTGACTTTTTCATAGACAAAAGAGACGAATCGATCTACATAAACGAGATCAACACCATACCCGGCTTTACCTCAATTTCGATGTTTCCCAAAATGTGCGAGGCGTCGGGGCTCCCCTATCCCGATCTGGTCATGAAACTCATGCACCTCGCGAAAGCCCGCTTCGAAGCGAGACGCGTTCTTCGGACAAGCCGCGAATGACAATACCCTTTTACAAGCTGCAGCTGGCGGGAAACGGATTTATACTGATTGACCTGAGCACCGTGAAGGATCACCCGAAAGACCTCACGCCCGATACCTACGGTCAGGTTGCGCGCAGGTTTTGCGACCGCCGGTTCGGCGTCGGCGCGACGGGGGTCATTTTCCTTTCAAAGGACAATACGATCAGAATTTTCAACGCACTGGGGAACGCATCCGCCGAAGCAGACGACGCGTTTCTCTGCGCCTCCCGCTACGCCTTCGATTCAGGCCGGGTGACGAATCGGAAAATAGTATTCAAGACCCAGCGGGAGGAAAAAACGATCGAGATACTCGGTGCGCATGAATTCCGCATTGCCCTCGGCTCCCCCTTTGCGCTCATCAGCGGTCATATTATCACGCCTGGTTCGGACAAACTGGTGGAAATGATCGAAAGGGACGGAATCAGGACTGCGTATTCGGCCCTCCACATCCATGAGGACGTGGTTGTCGCGTTTCCCCAGTCGCTGGGAATCCTCAACTTTGCAAGCTTCAACAGTCTCGTTCAGAAAGCCTTTCCGTCGAAGAATGTGCTGCCGGTGGTTGCGCGATCGGTTACCCGGGACACGATACTGATCCGCACCAACGTCAAGAAGGAATCGGGCTGCTGCGCCGCGGCGGGCTCTGCCCTGACTGCCGCAGTATGCGCGGGAATAGCCGACCAGCAGGCCGTCATCATGTTCCAGCAGACCGGGTCAGACGGACAGCCGGACACGGAGATAGCCCAGGACAAGGACAACTCGCGGAGAGTCGCCGTCATCTGGGACACAAAATTAAACGAATTGTACGCAATAGGCTCAGGGGGATATCTTTTTGAGGGGAAATTCGACGTAGACCCCTCGCAAAATGCGTAGGATCAGTCAATAAGCGTCGAGACAAGCGCCAGCACAATTCCCGAACTTATCATAACTATGCCGGCAGACTGGGCGGGCGCTATGAACGGGGAGTCGCCGTGCACCTGGCCGGAATACACCGCCGCGGTAATGCAGGTCGCGGAACCAAGTCCGATCAGGATGATGGCCGCCGTATTCGGTATCCGCTTGTTGCGCACCGTGTGTTCGGGCCCTATATCCGATACGGCGGGTTTTGCGCCGGTAACCGCGGCGGTAATAACGGGAGAGGCCTCGCTGAAGGAACGTGTCTTCCAGAACGTGATAACTTCTTCGGAAATATCCTTTTTCTCGAGAACAGGCTCGGAAGCGGGAGCTGCGGCATCCCCTTCTTTTCCGACGGTTACGACTTTTTCAACCATCTCGTCTTTCAAAATAATCACCGTATTCATCGTAGTTCCCGCCGCTTCCGCAACCAGCACGCTGCCCTCAAAGCAGAACACGCGGTTCAATATGGGGGAACCGATTCTTGAGATCACGTCGCAGCCGAAATCCGTGCCGCGGACGCCGGCGACGAGGGAAGGAGAAACGATGCGGTAGGTTGAGGTGCCGGTGAGTTTGGCGACCTTCGCCCTTACCCTGCCGTAATACAGTTCGCCCGAGGATTTGGTTCCGGTTTCGTCCGCATCGCAGCGGAACGAGGTGTTTTCTGCAATCTGGACAGTGGCGGATATAGGATTGATCGAGAGCTCCAAAAAGGTCGAAGCGCTTGTCTGAATAATGTCCCCGGGCTTGATTTCAAGACCAAAAACCTCGTTCGACGAAACCTGGTAGGCGGTTGTCTTGCCGCCGCGCACAAGAAGGAAAGAAGTACCCTCTGCGTAGGTGATGGTCGCGTAGGGGCTTGCAGCGTACAAAAAGCCGCAAAAGAGGATGCTCAAGATAATGAAAGTAACTCTTTTATTAAACATAATTATGCTATACTATAATATCTAATGAGCCGGAATACAAGCAGGATTGATTTTTCCTGCACAAATGATTCGATCAACCGAATTTTGCATCGGGAAACTGCAATACAACCATCCGACTCAGTCCGGCATACCTGCTCTTACAACCAGAGCGAGGATCAGTTCCTTGTCTTGTCCAACGAGCTGGAAGTACCTTCCTTTCCCGTCCATCACACCATAGACAATGCCCTTCCCCCCGCAGGCTATACGGCAATAATTGAAAAAATAAGCGTTTTTTTGATGGAAAACTGCCCCACCCTTGCCGCGGGCACCGACTGGTATTTTGATCCCTCGACTATCCATACCCCGACCTTCTGCCGTATTGTGACTATTGAAAAGCGGCATTATCTCTACCTGCTGATGATAGACCTGACCTGCCATCCCCTTGAATGCACGATACTCGAGCAGGGAAGCAACAACCGGACCCACTCGTACCGGACAAACCGTCTGTATTTTGAATGCGACTATTTCCCGCTGGAATCCCTGGATACAGACCATAAAACGTGCACGCTTGCCCAGACCATTCCCGTAACCTGGAAGGGAGAAGCGGGACAGGGGTATATGATGCACGGTATCTGGATGGATTCGGACATCAACAAGTTTTTCAGCAAACTCATACTCCCCGCGGACAAGCGCAACCATCCGTACTATCCGGTAACCTGCAAGCAGCATTGCGTCACGATGAATGCCTTCGCTCAAGGCAGTCCTGTTCTGCTTCACCGTTTCAGGGAGTTCATCGAACCCTTCCTGACCGATATTCTCGCGGACCTTCAGTCCTCGCCGTTCTCGGAGCTGATGCCGCTTTTCAGGCAATTGAAGGATTCCATACCGGGCGAGCTCGGCACAAGATGGAAAGACCTTACCATAAACGCATATCTGAATGACCGAGACCAGAAGGAGTACACCGTTGGTTTTTAACAATCCCCCTTTCAAGACGAGAGCCGATATATCCGGGCTGAAAGTAACCATCATGGGACTCGGGCTGAACGGCGGCGGTCTGGCGTCTGCACTCTTTTTCGCAAAGGAAGGCGCCGTCGTGACCGTCACCGACAAGAAGTCCGCGCAGGAGCTCGCGCCCTCGATCGCCGCCCTCTCGCAATTTCCCCTCATTCGCTTTGTGCTGGGCTCGCATGAAATGAGCGACTTCACTGACGCGGACCTGGTGATAAAAAATCCCGGCGTCAAGCTCGCGGGCAACGAGTTCCTCTCGGCATCCCGTTCGATCGAAACGGACATCTCCGTGTTTCTCCGCTTTACCCGATCGCCCATCATCGCCGTTACCGGCAGCAAGGGAAAGTCCTCGACCGTAAGCGCCCTCAACTACGCGATGAAGGCTTTCGGCTACCCGGTTTTCCTCGGGGGGAACATCACGGTGAGTCCGCTCACTTTCCTCGACGAAACGCGGCCGGACACGCCGGTTATCCTCGAGCTCTCCAGCTGGCAGCTCGCCGACCTCCGCGGACGCTCGCTCCTGAAGCCCCCCGTCGCGGTGCTCACCCCGATCATGAGCGACCATCAAAACTGGTACGGCGGGATGGAACCCTACGTCGCGGACAAAAAACTGATCTACGCAGACCAGGATAATAAATGCCACCTCATATGCAATTACGACGACGAGTGGGGCAAGGTCTTCGCTTCGGAAACGCGGGCCCAGGTACACTGGTACAGCACGAAACCCCTTCCCCCGGACCTTAACGGCGCATGGCTCAACGGCGACGGTTCCGGCGTCATGCGGAACGGGACTGATTCTCCGGTGGAAATCCTGCCGGCAATGATCACGGTCCCGGGCAACCACATGAGGCAGAATCTTTTAAACGCCGCGCAGGCGATGGTCCTCTTCGGCGCCGATCCCGCATCAACCAAGGACGCGCTCGCGCACTTCCCCGGCATCGAGCACCGCCTCGAGCTTTTCCACGAGGAAAACGGACTCCGCTACTACAACGATTCCGCCGCGACGATACCCGAGGCCGTAGCCGCGGCCCTCGATTCCTTCGAGGGCAACGTGATCCTCCTCACCGGAGGGACGGACAAAAACCTCGACTTCACGCCGCTCGCAGAAGTCGCCCACCTGGCGAAAAAAATCATCCTGCTCGCGGGAACCGGCACGGACAAGCTCATCCCCATGCTGCAGGCGAGGAATATCCCCTTCGTGGGACCCTGCCTCAATATCATCGAACTCGTGCAGGCAGTCCGCGCCAACGCGGTGAGCGGCGACAACGTCGTCTTCTCGCCCGGGGCCACGAGCTTCGGCATGTTCATAAACGAATTCGACCGCGGTAATAAATTCAGGGATGCGGTGAAAAATCAATTGTGAAAAGCCCAAAAGGGTATATACTGTATACACTATGCGAAAATATATATTCATCCTGCTGCCCGTCGCGGCCGTCATTGCGTGCTCGTTTTTTTTGCTCACCACCCTCGACCGCAAGGTAAACGATTTATTCCTGCGCTCCATTCCGACGCTCACGGAAGACCCGTCGGTACTTCTGATAAAAATCGACGACACCGCGATTGACGGAGTCGGCATGCTCTTTCCCTGGCCGCGGGATATCATGGCTGACGCGATCCTTTTCCTTCGCGAAATGGGGGCGGACAGCGTCCTCTTCGACTTGAACTATGTTGACAAGAGCGCGGTAAAGGTCGACCCCGACTATGTACAGAAAGAACTGCCGGGCTATCTTGACTACGGATTCAAGCAGATCGACGACACAACGGCGCAGGTCATGGACGCGTTCGCCGCCCACCAGATCGGGGCCGCCGACGCACCCTCCTACAAAAAGCAGATGATCGAAACCAACAAATCGGTCCGCGATTCGCTCAACGCTTCAATATCCTACGTCACCCGCGACCTTGACGCGTACTTCGCGAAAACCCTCCGCTTTTTCGGCAAGTCCTACCTGACGATAACGATGGTCACCCCCGCGGATATCGGAAAGGGCCAAACCTATGACATGTCCAAGAATGACCAAGGCTGGCTCGAAGCGAATATTGCCCTGAAGAACGTCACTGCGAAACACGATACCCGTACCCCTGTTCAGATCGGCGTGTATCCCGCGATATCACTTCTGCTGAAAAACACGCACGGGGCGGGCTTCGTAAACGCGCCGATAGACGCCGACGGGTTCCAGCGCCGTGTGTATCTCCTTAACATCTTCAACGAAAGATATTACGGACAGTTCACCTTTACCCCGCTGCTCGAGAAACTGGGGAACCCGTCCATAGAGGTGACGAACTCGTTTATCACGCTGAAAAACGCGACCGTCAAAAACGTCAAAAAGGATATCAGGATCCCGAGGGCAGAGGACGGCTCAATGCTCGTCAAATGGCCGAAAAAGCAATTCGTGGACTACAACTCTCTCGGCGCCTGGCTCTTGATCGGCAACAACGAGAATGAAAAAACCTTCGTCAAAAACCTCCAGAGCATGAACGATTCAGGAATTTTCAGCTACTGGGACAAGGAAAACACACCGCTTGATATATACAACAACGCAAAATATATCAAGGAACGCCTGCTTGAAAACACGAGTGCGGAGGAAGGCGTCTCTTTCGAGACATACCTTTCCTACCGGAACGATTTCATAAAGGCCTCGGACCTTCTCCTGAACGGTCCGTACGAAACGAAAATTCTTGCGAGTTTGGACGCTTCCGATACCGAGAGCCGGAATCTGGTCACCAATCTCTTCACCCAAAGCCGGAAGCAGTTTACGGTGCTTCTCAAGCTTCGCGAACAGGTAAAATCAAAGGCGGCCGGGGCCTTCTGCATAATCGGGGTGGACGCGACCTCCATGACCGACAAGGGGCTCACGACATTCCAGGAAAGCTTCCCGAACGTCGGCCTCCACGCGACCATCGCCAACATGATCCTCTCCGGCGAATTTCTCGATGACGCGCCGGCCTTCATCTCCATCCTGATCGCGCTGATCCTTTCCATTTCGCTCGGCTTCATCATCAAGCGCTTTGACACGAAACGGTCGATGCTCGTCGGGCTCGGGGCGCTCGCCCTTTCGGTCCTCTCGCTCCTGGTTTTCTTTATGCTGACCCGTAAATATATCGGCGTCGTGGTTCCCTTCGCCTCGGTGACCGTCACCTTTCTCTCGCTCTCGTCCATCAATTTCCTGCAGACGATTCGCGAAAAATCATTTTTGCGTTCGGCGTTCTCGCGCTATCTTTCCCCCGCCGTCATCAACGAAATCATCGCCGATCCCTCAAAGCTCAACCTGGGCGGCGAGAAGCGCGAGATGACCGCAATCTTTACCGATATCAAGGGCTTCTCGACCATCTCCGAAAAGCTGGACCCGACCGATCTCGTCAATCTCCTGAACCTTTACCTTACCGAGATGAGCAATATCGTGATGGACAACCGGGGAACGATAGACAAATACGAGGGAGACGCGATAATCGCCTTTTTCGGTGCCCCTATCTATATGGCCGAGCATGCAGTCCTCGCCTGCCGCACCGCAATCCGCATGAAGCAGGCGGAAATCAATCTGAACAGGCGCATTACCGACGAAAACCTGAGTCCCTTCCCGATCTTCACCCGCATCGGCATCAACACAGGCGACATGATTGTCGGCAATATGGGCACTCCGAACAAGATGGATTACACTATCATGGGCCATGCGGTCAATCTTGCCGCCCGTCTTGAGGAGGTCAATAAACAGTACAACACCCGGGGTATACTCCTCAGCGAATTCACGCGAAAGCAGATCGGCAGCGAATTCCTGATCCGCCGCCTGGACCGCGTTCGTGTGGTCGGCATAAATACCGCGATCCGTCTGTATGAACTTATTATGCAGATCTCGGACGCGAACTCGGAACTGGTTTCCCTTACCGAACGATGGGAAAAAGCGATCGACCTGTACGAGGGGCAGAAATTTACCGAGGCAAGGGATATCTTTGCCGATATAGCCTTGAAGGATGCGCTTGACACCGTTGTCCCGCTTTACATTACGAGATGCGATGACTTCATCAGGAACCCGCCCCCTGATGAATGGGACGGGGTGTTCAATCTGACCCAAAAATAAACCGATAACGCAAACGCATTCATGCAGAGTTATAAAAAAAGGCTGACCCGGGTTTTTCCGGATCAGCCTTTTTTCTTGGGTTCCTTTCGTTCAGAAGCCGTTATTCTGACCAGTCAAGGTCTTTTTTCGCATCGCTTGCGCGGGTGGACGCAGTCGAGATGTTGGTGCGGCCCTGATCGGAATCAGCGGTAACATCGCTGGTGGCGGCCTTGGCACCAAGCTTTATTCCGCCCTTGGCGGATGCAACGCCGGAGGTCAGTTTCTCTACCGTGCCTTTTTGCATGGCCTTTACGGTTACCACTCGTTCACCGAGCAAAAGAACAAGGGAAGAATTGAGACCGGTATTGATAACCGTGGAAGGAGCAAGTTTCATGCCTTTAGTGACGGCTTCCCATTTACCCGCGGAAACTTCGCGTTCGACCTTGCCGGTAACGGTTTGTACTATAATGTCCTGAGAAGCTGTTTCGGCAAAAACGGCAACAGAACTAAATAACGCGCTCAAAAAGAGCACAATAAAAATCGCTTTCTTCATAAAAACCTCCATCAATTACATACTATATTATAACACATTTTGGACAAAACACATAATTTCTCCCGATAATCCATACCTTTTATTCGCAGTCGTATTCTTTCCCCCTCCTTGGCATACAGAAAGGCAGACATGTGTTACGGGAATCCGATCCCGGAAGAGAAGGAGATGAAGGAAGCTTCGGACCAGGGACAGCTTCCCGGGTTTGCGCAGCCGACGGCGCCAAGAGGCTCGGCGTACCCGAGCCGAAATCAGACTTGACCGGTGATTCCGGTGAAGCTTTGTCGACGGCGGATTGCTTCGGTTTTACGCGCTCAACCGGTGTTTCCCGTGCCGCCCTGACAGGGGCGGTTCCGCGTGCGCGGACAAGGGCGACGGCATGCAGGCTATCCAGTGAAAGGTTCGGCTGCTCGACAGACTGAAGAGAAGCAGGTGAGGCAGAGGGGCGGACAGACTGAACGCGCGCTTGCGCTGCCGTTCCGGTTCGCTCCGCCGGCGCAGATGAAGGTACGGTCCAGGAAACTAACCGCGCGGCGCCCGGATTGTAAACGGCCGGAATCGAAGGTGAGGAGAATACGAGATTACCGGTATCATCCGAAGAGGTAAGGGGGGGCGCGGTGCGGAGGGAAAACGACGTACCCGTCGTTATCGAGAGATCCTTGACGGCGCTGACATTGCCGGCAGCATCGGTGATGGCGGCATGAATGACATAAGGACTGCCTCCGGTAAGCTTCACGCTGAAACTGGAGGCAGAGGAAGTCGTCGGACTTGGATTGGCGGCGCCGGTTATGGAGTAAAGGGTCACCGAGGATCCGGTTCCGTCAACGACAAACGTCATATTCGTCAAGAGACTGCCGTCGGGCGTCGAATAAGTACCGCTGGTGATTACCGGAATGATATTGTCAATCGTGCAGGAAATAAAGCCCGTAGCCGCGCTATTCGCGTTACCCGCAACATCCACCGCCGTTATGCTGACAGCTTGTACACCATCATTGCCGGCAGGCACATTCCACGCATAGGTCCAGACTGTTCCGGAACCCGACATGGCATCTCCCGTCACGAAGGTTCCGATCGTTATGGCCGGCGCGAGGACCGTCTCGCTGAAGGTCGCCGTAATAGTCACTGTATCCGCGTCGCGGACGATCGCGTCGACATGATTCTTCGTCAGGACGACGGTCGGCGCAACGTTATCGATAGTGCATGAGACGAATCCGGTCGCTCCCGCGTTCGGGTTCCCGGCCGCATCATGACCGGTTACGCTTATGGCCTGAGCTCCGTTATTCCCTGCGGGGACATCCCATGAATATTCCCAGGCCGTTCCGCTTCCGGTCATGACGCCGCTTATCACGACGCTGCCGATCGTTATCGTCGGGGCAAATACCGCCTCGCTGAAAGTCGCAGTGATCGCGATGGTATCCGCGTCCCGCACGATCGTATCCGGATGCACCCTGGTAAGGGTAACTGTCGGCACAACCGTGTCTTTTGTCCTGTTCGAAGTCACTGCATTTCCCGCGTTCCCCGCCGTGTCCGTGAGGGTTACGCTCAAGACGACGGGACCGTTAGTCAGGGTAGTCAGGTCTATTCCGCTGATTGTCTGATTCACGGAGCTTACCGTTCCCGTAAACGGACCTACGGTCGCACCGCCCGAGACGGTGAAGGAATAGGCGGTTCCGATCTCGGCACCCGAGAACGTAAATGATGAAGCGGCCTTGTTGACGTTGTTGATGTACGACTGGTCGAATGCAGCCGCGTATCCGTCCGGCGCGGTATTATCGATGAGCGCCGAGAGAAATCCGGTTGCGGAGGCACTGGGATTCCCGACCGTATCGGATGAGGCGATGCTGATCGTCTGGTTGCCGTCATTCCCCGCGGGCACGTTCCACAGATAGGTCCACACGGATCCGGATCCCGACATGGCATCTCCCGTCACGAGGCTTCCGATCGTTATGGCAGGCGCGATGACAGTTTCGCTGAAGGTGGCGGTAATCAAAACGGAATCAGCGTCTCGGACGATCGAGTCAGCGTGATTCTTCGTAAGGACCACGGTCGGCGCGGTGTTGTCAATGCCGAAACTGCTCACACCCGTCGCTGCAGTGTTCGCGTTGCCTGCAAAATCATGCGCCAGAATGCTGATTGAAGCTATGGTATTCCCTGCGGGGACCGTATAGCTATAAGTCCAAACCAGGGCCCCGGTTTTGGTCATATTGTGGCCCGTGCCCGCGATGATGATCTGCGGCACGGTCGTCTCGTCTATTCCGTTGCCCTCGGTAAACGTCGCTGTAAAGGTAATCACGTCGCCGTTTTTCCCCGCGGTTTTTCCGCCATTCGTGCTGACGACTACTGTCGGAGGCGTCCGGTCAACTATTACGGAACCGGTAGCGCCCGTTGTCGCGGTGACGGTATTGCCGGCCCAGTCAGTCAGGGTAATTGAATAGGAAAGGGGCCCATTGGTCGAGCCCGCGGTCACCGCGGCAGTCGCATTGGTGCTGTTCAACGTCGCAGCAATCCCTGCGATTGTACTGTAGCTGACGGAACTATCGGGATTGATTCCGCTTCCCGTCTCGACGGGGGTAAATCCGAGGGACACGGTATTTCCCGTAACCGCATATGCGGAATTCGTGCCGTTGTTCGAGGTCATTGCGCCCATGGTGAGGGATGGAGCGGTCCGGTCAAGATACACATCAATTTCCCGCTCGACGGATTCATTTCCCGTGGACGTGGTCACAAAATAGGCAATTGTTTTTATTGCTTCCGCGGTATTGACGAATGTG